>JBFICQ010000144.1:0-9171 GCA_041581895.1 Polyangiales bacterium
GGTCCGCGATCACCTCGAGGCAGAAGCCGAAAAGCCAAATCGAGAAACCAACCCCGTCCAACACACCCAAATCCGCCGGCGCCGTCGTGGTAATCGCCGCAAGAGCCGCGCAGAGCGTAAGGAAAACCCATAGCCCCTGTAGAGTCCATGCGACGAGAAACCGGGAGGCACTCTGTTTGATCTCGTCGAACCGTCCGTCGGAGCCCTCGGAACGAATGCGACGAAACAAGAAACTGCCGAGCCGCACCGCCCACACGCCGACGAGAAGGCCCAACACCCAGGAGCGCGCGTCGCGGGATTGCGTGCCGCCGATCGCAAACGCGGTGACCGTGAGGTAGGTCAAGCTTCCCACTAAATCGTAGAAGCGCTCCGTGCGTCGGAGATAGGCCGGCACGAACGCCAACCATTGAACGCCGAAAGAGAGAATGGCGCACGAGGCCATCACGGGAACTCCAAGCAACGTCGAGCCGCCTTGACTCCCCGCCCACGCAACGAACCCGGCGACGGCTACCGCTCCAACGATGACGGCCCACGCGATGGCGGTATTGCGTCCGCTGCTCAAGCTCACTCCCTGGACAGAGCTTGCTCTCGCTCGAGACGGATCTCAAACCGCAGGCCTGGACGCCGGGGAGCGGAGCCCCTAGAGGCCTGAAGATGGAGCACCCCGACGTCGTGGTGATCGGGGCGGGTTTTGGGGGGCTCGCCGCGGCCCTGAGGCTCGCCGAGCTCGGCGCTGATGTGGTGTTGTGCGAAACACTGCGCTATCCGGGTGGATGTGCGAGCACGTTCACTCGAAGCGGCTACCAATTCGAGGCTGGCGCGACTTTGTTTTCGGGGCTCGGACGCGGCCAGCTTTTTTCCACCTGGAATGACAGGTGGAACCTCGGCGTTCGGTTCGATCCACTGAATCCGCTGGTCGAGCTTCGGACCGGGCAATGGTCGCTCGAAGTTCCAAACGACGCCGCATCTTTCTTGGAGCGCATTTGCGATCTGCCGGGCGCGGATCCCGTGGCCTTGCAGGGCTTCTTCGGAACGCAGCGTCGGGTGGCGGATGCCCTCTGGAAACTCTTCGAGGATCCGACTCTGCTTCCACCGCTCAGTACGAGCTCCGTATTACGCCACCTGGGAAGGTCGTTGTCGTACGCCTCGGTCGTCCGCTGGATGGGACGGTCATTGGCCGACGTCGTTGCACAACACGGTCTCGGTGACTGGGAGCCCCTTCGCGTCTATCTCGACGCAGTGAGTCAGATCACGGTCCAGGCAAGCTCCGAGGAAGCCGAAGCGCCCTTCGCGATGGCTGCGATCGACTACTTCTTTCGAGGCACAGGACACGTGCATGGCGGTATCGGAAGGCTTGCATGGGCGCTGGTCGAAGCCATCCAACGAGCGGGAGGCACAGTCAGGCTTTCGAATCGCGTTCGCGGCATTCGTCGCGACAGTGGCGGCTGGCTGGTCGATACTCGAAAGGGGGAGCTCCGAGCGAGGACTGTCGTCGCCAACGTATTGCCTCAATCGCTCGCAGGAATGGTGCAGCTCGAGATGGACGGGGCGCTCAATGACGTCGAAGCGTCGGTCGAGTCGGGATGGGGAGCGGCGATGCTCTATCTCGTCATCGAGACCGACGCCGTCCAGGGGCCGGAGGCTCACCACTTGCAATTGATCGACGATCACCGTGCGCCATTCATCGAAGGCAACCATGTCTTCTGCTCCGTGAGCGCCGCCGATGAGCGCGAGCGGGCCCCCGAAGAGCATCGAACGGTCACCGTCTCCACCCACATCCCGATGCAAAAGCTCCGCGAGCTGCATCCAGAGGTGCGTGGGGACTACGTCGCTGGCGTTCAGAGCCGAATGCGACAAACGATCGCTCGACGCGCACCGGAGCTTCTCGACCGAGCGACCTTTCAGATGACCGCCAGCCCTCGGACATTCGAACGCTTCACGGGGCGGCATCAAGGTTTCGTAGGAGGGGTGCCGCGACGCGTGGGTTGGACGCACTACCGCCCCAAGGCGCTCTGGCCACGGAAGGCCGCGCCCGGTCTTTATCTCGTAGGGGATTCGGTTCTGCTGGGACAAAGCACCCTTGCCGTGGCATTGGGAGGGGTGCGCACGGCCGAGCACATCGCGGCGCGCGGAGGTTGACGGGGACCGCTACCACCCCCCGGTGCCAGGCTCACCCTTAAACGGCCCGACGATCTCGGGGGTCACCCAGCCACCATAGAAGCCACCCGGTTGAGGCAACACGCGGATGCTGTCCACGTAGCATTCGACCTTGCTTGGGTAGAAACCGAGGTAGCCTCGGATCAATTCAAAATCCGGGTACGGATCTTCGTAGCTCCAGCCGACGTTTGAAACTTCACCCGCATCGATCCGAAGTGACCAATACGAGGCCTCCCCCTTCCATTCGCAATGGGACGACCCCCTGCCCGGGATCAACAGATCGGTGCGCGTGTCGTCCAGGGGAATGTAAAACGTTGGTGGGCTTGCAGTCTCGAGCACACGGATGGCGCGCTGTGTCTCGGCGATGACCGTTTCGGCATAGACGACCCGCACCAGTCGGGAGTCTGGTTCGAGCCTGGGGGGGCGCGGGTAATCCCAAACCGACTCCTGTCCAGGCTCTGGTTTGGTCGCCCAGGCAGGCCGGGAGCTGCCCCGGTGAGCCCATTGCGCGCGCGCGCTCTCCAAGTCGTCCGATCGACGAGTCATCAGGAAAAACTCGGAAGCATGAGACCGGGATCCTACCTCACATCCGCCTTCTCATGCGGAGAGGGAGCCGTCGGGGGTTGCAGTTCCTGCGAGCGGTAATCGTCCGCCGGTGATTCGTTTGCCCGATGGCGGATTGCGACATAGGCGCCTGCAAACGCGAGGAACGACACCATCGCACCTGCGACCAGCAAGTCGAGATCAGTCATTTCGGTTTCCCGTCAAGAGCAAGGCACCGGCCGCGAGAATCGAGGGAACCCAGAGGCCGACGTAGAGCCCGCGTTCTCGATCGCCCGAGAACCAGAGCCAAATGGACAGAACATAAGCGATACCAGCCGCGCCGAAAAACAGCGCCTTCGAGAGGGACAGGCCGGTCAGCGTCTTGCGGGTTCCAACGCCTCGAACAGATCCCGTAGTCGTGGGGGGTTGGTTCATATTCTCTACCTCCGCACGAACTCTAGGCAGCGTCTACCTCATGTCAATGCATTTCGCGACACAATATCCTCAGGTCGTAACGCGCGCGATGAACTTTTTCGCGAGACCGAAAATCCTTTCCCGACGCGACGCATCGATCCGCTCGAGCGTCCTCACCATCATCTTGCTTCTGGGGTTCTTCTCGAAAAAGGCACGGTGCTCGTCGACGAACGACCAGTACAGGCCGTCGACCACCTCACACCAGGCCCCCTTGGGGTAGTCACTCATCTTGCGCAGGTAGTTGGAGCCGCAGATGTATGGCTTGGTGGTGAAGGCCCCACCCTCGCTGAAAAGCGCCATCCCGTAGACATTGGGCGCCATGACCCAGTCTGCGGAATCGACGTACATCTCCATGAACCATCGATACGCCGCGCTCGGCTCGATGCCGCAAAGCAACATCAGGTTGCCGGCTACCATCAGTCGTTCGATGTGATGGTTGTAGCCTCTGTGATTGGCGCGAGTGATCACGTCATCGAGCGGCGGAATCCCCGTGGTGCCATCGTACCAATGGCGCGTCAGCTGTCGGCTGTGCTTCCAGAAGTTCTGTTCCCAATGAGACGACGGCAACGTGTTCCACACGCCTCGAATGAATTCTCGCCAACCGATGACTTGCCGCACGAAACCTTCGAGCGAATTCAAGGGAATTTCGGCTTTCGAGGTCTGTTGAAGGGTTTCAGCCATGACCTCGCGCGGCGTCAGCAAGCCGATGTTCATTAGGGGGCTGAGGACCGAATGGAATACCGTGGGATGTTGTTTGCTCAAGGCGTCTTCGTAATCACCGAAGCAATGAAGACGCTCTTGGAGAAACGACGAAAGCGCCTCTCGCGCTTGAGCTCGCGTGGTCGGAAGCCAGAAGTCCTTCGTATTGCCGGGATGCTCCTGAAACCGCGAGTCGATCAGATCGATCACGGCTTCGGTGTGTGAAGTCCAGGCTGGCTTGGAAATTGAGGGAGGCACCAGACCTCGGGGAAGCTTCTTTCGGTTTTCGTCGTCAAAGCTCCAACGGCCCCCGATCGGCTTGCCTTGGTCATCGAGGAGAATCTCCATCCGCTTGCGCTGCCAGCGGTAGAAATCGCCCATGAACAAGCGTTTGCGATTCTCACGAAAGCGGTCGAACGCCGCCCGGCTGGTGACGAACATCGGGCTTTCGAGCTGCGCTCGTTCGATCTCATGCGCCGAACACACTGTTTGCAGGCGATGATCCATGATTGGGGATTCCGTCTCGAAGTGAGCAATTTCGTCGTAGGAGCGCTCGGAGAGGTGCTTCGAAAGCATCGACGACAGCGACTGGTCTTCAGCGTCCTCGAGTCGCGTGTAGACGACCTCGGATCCAGCGTCGCGAAGTGCATCAGCCTTGGAACGCATCGAGCTCAGGACGAGCACGAGCTTGTGCTTGTGCGCCCTGTAGCGGCGACAGACCTTCTCCGACTCGGCCATGAAGATAGCGGCAGGCTCAGTCTGTTCGATGAGCTCGTTCGGAAACAACTGGTTCCCAAAGAGGACGAGGAGGCGATTCATCGCGGCTCCCAACGGTAGTGGGCTACAAACCACTCAGTGCCGCCACGATAGGCAAAGAGCTCTGAGCATGCGATGAAGAAAATCCGCCAACGATGAAACCACCGCAGGGCCTGCTTGCCATACCCGGTCGCAAGAATGGGCAGCAGGTGCTCTCGGTTCTCATCGAGCCTTTCGAGCCAGGCATCGCAGGTCTTTTGGTAGTGCGTGCCATCAATCCGCCACTGGTCTCGCAAGACCAGATGCTCTTGGTAATTCTGGAAAAGCCCCTCGGCGGGCATCATGCCGCCTGTGAAGAAGTTCCTCGCCATCCAATCGCTCGCATTGCGCGCTTCGTACGTGTACGTCTGCGACCGGTGACAGAAGATGTGCGAAAACGCCAAGCCGTCTGGCGTGAGCCATCGCGCGATGCGCTCGAACAGCAGCTTGTGATTTCGCACGTGCTCCATCATCTCGATAGACACCACGCGATCAAAGCACTCCTCAGGGTCGAAATCGTTGATGTCCCCGGTTTGAACCCGCAGGTTCTCGAGGTTTCGCTGAGCCGCGCGTTGGCGAATCAGCTCACCTTGAAGCCGCGAGTTGGACAGTGCGAGGATCTCGGCGTTTGGAAACCGTTCCGCTGCCCACAAGGCGAATGATCCCCACCCGCAGCCTAGATCGAGAATCCGCATGCCGTCGGCGACCTCCGCACGCCGGGCGGTCAATGCCAACATGGTCTCCTCGGCGGCGGCAAGATCGGTCGTGGTGGCGTCCCAGTAGCAGCAGCTGTATTTCAGCCGCGGACCCAGGACATGCTCGAAGAAGGCCGCAGGTACTTCGTAGTGTTGTGCATTGGCCGCCTCGGTCGATACCGCAATCGGCCCGGCAGTGAGCCGCCCGATCAAAGCAGCCTCTTCTCGTTCGCGGATCTCGGCGTCGCCCCAGACGCTTTCACGCAGGCGCCCACGCAACAGATGGCGTATTCCCAGACGAAGCGCCGCATCCGGAAAAAGACCTGCTTCGGCCATCTGGAGCACGACCCCTAGCATCGACTTTCCTCCTACTTCAACACAGAGCTAGAGCCGAAGCTTGATTTTGATCGTCTTCGGGTCGCCCGTGTACTTGAAGGTGGCAGCCTCGTATTTGGGCGGACCAAATCGCTCGGCTGGGACATTGTTCGAGACACCCCACCATTCTTTGGGGCGTCCCACAAAGCTGGTCTTGAGCTTCCCGTCCTTGTCGGCGTCGTGCATGACGGAAACGGCGTATTCGCCCGGTTTGATGCCCTTGAACGTACAAGTGGCCTTTCCGGCTTTTTGCCTAACGAACAAGCTGGAGTCCGCCTTTTCGGCCTCCGTGGGGAACCCCTCCCTCTTCGAGAAGAGGGAGCACCCGACCTGGCCCTTGTCGCTCTGGATGTTCGAGATGTCGACCACCAGGGTCCCCTTCACGCTCGAAGCGTGGTGATCGGCCGCTGCGGGCGTGGACAGCGCCACGGCGGTCGCCGCGATGAGCCACTGAACTGATTTGACCTGCACCGCCACCAGATTTCATCTATCACACCTGCCCTTGGTTTGCAGCGCCATGGCACGAGCACGCATTTCCGTGTGAGGCCTTGCCGACCTCGAATAAAACCTTAACAACTCGGTTCTGCACGAGGATACCCCGAGCCCTTGAAAGCCGCTCCTGCCATTCGCGTTCGCGCCCTCACGGATTCACCGCTACGCAGCGACGGGACACATGTTCTGTATTGGATGGTCGGGTTCCGAAGGCCACGCTGGAACTTTGCCCTGCAGCAGGCCGCAGCGCGCGCTACCGAGCTCGAAAAGCCGCTCGTCATTCTCGAGGCTCTTCGCACCGGCTACCAATGGGCCAGCGACAGGTTACACCAATTCATCCTCGACGGGATGCGGGTCAACGCGGAGCACTTCCAGAACAAGAACGTCCTTTACTTCCCGTATGTCGAATCGGCTGAAGGAGAGGGTCGCGGGCTGTTGAAAGCACTCGCGAAAGACGCATGTCTCGTCGTGAGCGACGATTATCCGACGTTCTTCATCCCGCAGATGCAGAAGGCGGCGGCTTCTCAACTCGACCTGTGCCTCGAGCTCGTGGACAGCAACGGCCTTCTCCCGATGCGCGCAAGCGAAAAAGTTTTCAGCAGAGCGTTCGATTTTCGTCGGCATCTGCAGCGGGAGTTGCCCAAACATTTTGGCAATCGGCCGCTTGCAGACCCCCTAAAGGGGTTTTCTGGCTTTTCCAACGAGAAGGTCGATTCGCTTTTCGCATCAGCCCGCAAAAAGTGGGGGATCGCATCGGATGACGCGCTCAGTGGAAAGACGCTAGCGTCATTGCCGATCGATCATTCAGTACCGGTCGTCGACGTCGAGGGCGGCTTCGAGGAGGGCGAACGGCGCGCGCACGAGTTCTTGAGCGATGGCATCGATCGCTACGCCGAGGAGCGAAACCACCCTGATGCCGATGCAGCGAGCGGTCTCTCTCCCTGGCTGCATTTCGGCTACGTATCGACACATCAGATTTTCGATGAGCTCACCAAGAATGAAGGTTGGGACGAAGACAGTGTATCGACGAAGGTCAACGGCGCGCGTGAAGGGTGGTGGGGAATGAGCGCAAACGCGGAAGCGTTCCTCGATGAGCTCGTTACGTGGAGAGAGGTGGGCTTCAACATGTGCGCCCACCGTTCCAACTACGACCGGTATGAATCTCTACCCGACTGGGCACGCAAAACCCTCGAGGAACACGAAAAGGATTCTCGCGAGCATCTTTATTCACTCGAGCAATTTGAATCGTCTGAGACGCACGATCCGATCTGGAATGCCGCGCAGACCGAGCTTCGCGAAACCGGAAGGCTTCAAAACTATTTGCGGATGCTTTGGGGCAAAAAGATCCTCGAGTGGTCACCGAACGCCCGAGACGCGCTCGGTACGATGATCGAGCTCAACAACAAATACGCACTGGATGGTCGCGACCCGAACAGCTACTCGGGAATCTTCTGGGTGCTTGGCCGCTACGACCGCGCTTGGGGGCCAGAAAGGCCGATCTTCGGGAAGATCCGCTACATGTGCTCGGAGAACACCAATCGCAAGTTGCTCATGGCTGCCTATCTCGACCGCTTCAGCAATCAGCCCGACCTCTTCGGTAATTGAAGGCTATCGGCTGAGCGCAGCCTCGACGAGCGCGAGGTCCTGCTGAACTTGCACGCGGCTATTGGGGGGCGCGTTGACTGCTCGCCCGCCTGCAAGGATGCTAACTTGGTCGGGTAATGCCCTTTCGATCGCCGCGATCTCCCGTGCGGACTCTTCGGGCTTCAGATTGGTGACCGAAAGCATCAGAAGCTGTGCCTCGGTGTCGGTAACCGCATAAACGATTTCTTCAGCCGGCAAGTTGGGCCCCAGATAGAGCACGCTCCACCCATGCATGGCCGCCAACATGGCCACCATCAGCGCACCGAGCTCGTGATTCTCGTTGGCCGGCGTTGCAACGACGACCCGGCGCCCGCTGCCATTCGTCGGATAGAGACGCATCAGCGAGAAGAGCAGTCCGCGCATGATTGTCGAGCAGGCGTGTTCGTGCACCATCCGAAGCTCACCGCGCTCCCAGCGGGTACCGACCTCGACCAGGATGGGACCCACGACCCCTTTCAAGAACTCTGTGGGTTCGGCGCTCAGCGCAGCGCGCGCCAAGATCTGCTCGGCCTCTTCGATTCGAAGATGCTCGACGGCCGCCATGACGCGCTGGCGGATTTCCGGAAAGTGAGTCAGCGTCGGCGGCTTCGATGGAGTCGACAGGGTGGCCGCCATGTGACGGAGCTCGGCGTCGGGTAGCTTGGCAATCCCGCCAATCGAATGACCGGTTCCGACGAGCTTGTGGAGGAGGCGAAGCCTCCCGACATCGGCATCGGTATAGAGGCGGCCACCCGCTTCGGTGCGCTTTGGAACGACCGCACCGTAGCGCTTCTCCCACATCCGGAGCGTATGGGTGGAGAGGCCGGTCATCTTGGCAACCATCCCGACCCGATATTTCGCCTCATCGGTCATCTCGGTCCGATCCGTGGTCAATTTCCGGCGAGAACCTGTCTAGGGGTTGTCTATACCCTGTGATCTTCGCGATCAAGGTGCCCCGCCCAGAATCGCATTAAACCCGCTTGACACCGTCGGCGATTGCCCATACAAGGCTTCAATATCTGCACAAAACCTAGACATAACTTAGACGGTCTAAGGAGGGAAGAAATGAAGAAAGCAACACTTGGGTTCGCGATGGTCGCAGCCGCCGCACTGGCGGTGGTGGGCTGTGGCGACGATGACGAGAACGGCACCGGCGGCACCGGTGGAGCGGGAGCGACTGGGGGAGCTGGCGGCAGCGGTGGCGCCGGCGAGATGGCGATGGTTCGCGTCGCCCACCTGGCCCCAGAGGTTCCGTCCGCCGAGAACACGGGCGTGGACATTCTCCTCGACGGAGCTGCTTCGGGTATCGAAAACCTAC
>JBFICQ010000145.1:0-8903 GCA_041581895.1 Polyangiales bacterium
CCCTGGGTCGCGCCACAAGCAGGGCGTGGGATGCGGTCATCGGCGGCGTGGGGAGTGCCAACCCGTCCAACAGCAGTCCGCTCGGGTTGGACACGAGTCACGAGGCGAGCTTGCGTCGGCCCTAGCCCACCGGTGAACCGGGCCGACAAGTGCAAGCGAGCCGTCCGGCCGATGGCCGTGTCCCGCGTCGTGCCGGGCGCGGAGTGGGGTACAAACGACGCAGGGCCGAGGGCGTGCCTGTGCCGCGGACCGTACCTTAGTTGAGGCCGAGCTCGAGCTTGGCTGCCTCGGTCATCCGGTCGGGGGTCCAAGGCGGGTCCCAGACGAGCTCGACATGGGACGTCGAAACGCCTTCGACGCGGCCAGTCTTTTCGGCGACCTCTTCTACGAGCGCACCCGCCACTGGACATGCTGGGGCCGTCAGGGTCATCCGGACTTCGGCGCGGCCGTCATCGGCGACATCGACGTCGTAGATCAGGCCGAGCTCGTAGATGTTCACGGGAATTTCGGGATCGAAGATCGTTCGAATCGCCTCGATGATGGCAGCCTTGACCGTCTCTGGCTCGATCGGTCCAGCGGGCTTTTCGCCAGTCCCGCCGTACGCTTCGCTGATCGGATCCGTAGTTGCGGGGTGTCCGTCGGCTTGGGGCAAAAAGACGTGATCCGACGTCGACCTCGGCGGAATCTTATGAACCTTGAGATGTTCGATGTCGTCGCCCACCGTCTCACTCCGTCGTCGCTTCGCCGCCCTCATTCCGAATGGCTTGATTGAGCGTGTGCCACCCCAACGTGGCACACTTGACGCGCATCGGAAACTCGCGAACTCCAGCAAACACCGCGAGCTTGCCGAGAGACTCGAAATCGTCGTCGGCGCCGGCTTCGCCCGTTACCATCGCATGGAACTTCGAGAAGAGCGCATCGGCCTCTTCGACGGTCTTACCTTTGATGGCCTGGGTCATCGTCGAGCACGAGGCCTGAGAGATGGCGCAACCCTGTCCGACGAAACCGACGTCGGTGATTTTGTCGTCGTCGAGCTGCAAGCGGAGGGTGACTTTGTCCCCACAAAGCGGGTTGTAGCCTCGCCCTTCCCGGTTGTGAGGTTCCGGAAAGCGGTGGTTCCTCGGGTTCTTGCCGTGATCGAGGATGACCTCCTGATAGAGCTCACGAAGATCGGTCATCCGAAGAGCTCCTTCACTTTGTGAAGCGCCCGCACCAGCGCGTCGACGTCCTCGGTAGTGTTGTACATACCGAACGAAGCGCGCGCGGTCGCTGCAACGCCGAAGTGCTCCATCACAGGTTGGGCGCAGTGATGGCCGGTCCGAATCGCCACTCCCTCGGAGTCGACGATCGTGCCGATGTCGTGCGGGTGCGTCGCGTCCATCAAGAACGAAACCGAAGCCACTTTCCCAGGTGCAGTGCCGATGAACCGCATGCCGGCGACCGATCCAAGCGCTTCGGTCGCATAGCGCATGACTGCGTTCTCGTGGGCATGCACCGCAGCATGATCGAATGAATTGACATAGTCGATCGCCGCTCCAAGCCCGATCGCGCCGGCAATAGGGGGAGTGCCAGCCTCGAACTTGTAAGGCAGATCGTTGTAGATCGTCTCCGCGAACGTGACCGACCGAATCATGTCGCCACCACCTTGATAGGGTGGCATCCCTTCGAGCAGCCGCTCGCGCCCGTAGAGCACGCCGATCCCGCTCGGCCCGTACAGCTTGTGGCCGCTAAACGCGTAGAAGTCGCAGTCGAGCGCCTGCACATCGACCGGGACGTGCGAGACGGCTTGCGCCCCATCGAGCAACACGACGGCCCCTTGTTCGTGCGCCAGCCCAATCAACTCTTCGACGGGAAGAACGGTACCGAGCGCATTGGAGACGTGTGCCATCGCCACGAGCCGAGTCCGCGAGCTGAGCTGCTCTTCAAAAGCCTTTCGAGTGATCTCGCCACGGTCGGTCATCGGCACGACGACCAACTTCGCGCCAACCTGCTGGCAAACGATCTGCCATGGAACGATGTTCGAATGGTGCTCGAGCTCGGTGATCAGCACTTCATCCCCTTCGTGGAGGAACGTCCGAGCCCAGCTTTGCGCGACTAGGTTGACCGACTCGGTGGTGCCGCGCGTGAAGATCACCTCGTGGCTGTGGGCGGCGTTGAGGAACGCACGCACCTTCTCGCGCGCATCCTCGAAACTGGCAGTAGCGCGCTGCGAAAGCAGATGGACTGCTCGATGGATATTGGCACAGTCGCGGGCGTATACGTCAGCGACGGCGTCGATGACGACTTGGGGCTTGAGCGTGGTCGCGGCGCTGTCGAGATACACCAAGGGCTTGCCATGCACGTCCTGATGAAGAGCTGGGAAATCGTCTCGTACGCGTCGCGCGTCGAAGCCGGCTTCTCTGCCATTTGCAATCGCTGAGGGTTGCGTCATTTCATCCCCCGAATTGCTTCGCCCGCAGGAATGCGACCCAAGACGGCCTCTCGCAGTCGGTCTCGAGTCGGCCCGTGAGAGACGCGGTCGACCACTTCCTCGATGAACGCGTAGGTGAGCATTGCCCGAGCAAGCTCTTCGGGAATGCCGCGAGTGCAAAGATAGAACAACTGGTCTTCATCGAGAGACCCGACGGTGGCCCCGTGGCTGCAGATGACATCGTCGGTATCGATCTCGAGATGCGGCTTCGTATGAACCGACGCCGTATCCGACAGCAGAAGGTTGCGGTTTTCCTGATGGGCTTCGGTCTTGAAGGCATTCCGGTGAACGACGACGATCCCATCGAAGACCGCGGTCCCGCGGCCTGATGCGATTCCGCGATAGCTCTGATCGCTCCGGCAACGCGGTGCTTGGTGCTCTACGAGCGTGTGGTGATCGACATGGTCGTTTCCATCGACGAGATACGCGCCGTCGAGCCGGCACTCGGCGCCTATTCCCTGAAGAAGCGCTCGCACATCGAACCGAAGGAGCGCTCCACCCAGGGTCACCACGACGGACCGATAAGAGCTGTCCGCTTCTTGACGCGTCTCGACCCGACCCACTTGAAGGCCCGGGTTTTCATGAATGCGAATGTGGTCGAGCTTGGCATTGCGGCCGAGCTCGACCTCGACGACCGAGTTCGTGAGCTGTCCGGGACTCTCTCCCGCGTAGGTTTCGATCAGCGTCGCCTCGCTGCCGGGCTCGACAGTAAACAAAACACGCGGATAGCTCACTCCGGGCTCCGTCTTGCTCGAAGGCGCATGAATGAGCTGAAGCGGCTCGTCGATGGTCACGCCGCCGCTCACGTGGATCCAAAGCCCTTCGGTGAAGAGCGCCGTGTTGAGAGCCGCGAAATGCTCCGACTCGCCCCACGCAAGCCGGCCCTCGAGCTGTGTAGGGTCCTGCTCGAGGACCTGACGCAGGCTTCGTACCGTCACGCCCCGAGGCGCAGGCGAGGCGAGCTTCGGAGCTTCCTCCTCGGCCCGTGCAAACTCGGTGTCGACGAGCGAACGGACCGGCGTGAACCTCCACTCTTCGGTCTTCTTGTTGGGAAGCCCGCGCTCCCGAAGCACGTCCGCGGCACCTTTGCGAACCGAACGCAACCATTCCGGCCCCGTATCAAAGGAGGAGGGAAGGCTATCGAGTAGTGTCTGACGTTGGTGCGTCACGGCTGAGTCGCGTCCCGAACCTCGGCGTAACCCTCTGCTTCCAAACGTTTCGCGAGGTTCTTGTCTCCGGTTCGAACGATTTGGCCGTCGATCAAAACATGCACTACGTCGGGCACGATGTAATCGAGAAGCCGCTGATAGTGTGTGATGACGAGCATGGCGCGATCCGGGCTTCGAAACGTGTTCAAGCCGTCCGCGATCACCTTGAGCGCGTCGATGTCGAGACCGGAGTCGGTCTCGTCGAGCACCGCCAAGGACGGCTCGAGCATTGCCATCTGAAAGATTTCGTTGCGCTTCTTCTCACCACCGCTGAAGCCGTCGTTTACGGATCGCTTCGTCAGCTCGTCGGGGAGCTGCACCAGCGCCGCTTTCTCTTTCGATAGCTTCATGAAGTCGATGGCATCGAGCGGGTCTTCACCACGATGCTTTCGAAGCGCGTTCAATGCGGCCTTGAGGAAGTAGACGTTGCTGACCCCCGGGATCGCCACTGGATACTGAAAGCCGAGAAAGACACCCTCTGCAGCACGCTCCTCGGGCGCCATCTCGAGCAAGTTTCGGCCCTTGTAAGTCACCCGTCCTTTCGTGACCTCGTATCCCTCGCGGCCTGCAAGAACGTAGGCAAGTGTGCTCTTTCCAGACCCGTTTGGACCCATGATGGCATGCACCTCACCGGCTCCAATTTCGAGGTCGATGCCCTTGAGGATGAGCTTTCCGTCGACTTCGACGTGTAGGTCTTCGATCTTCAGCATCAGCCAACCGCTCCTTCCAGGCTGACGCCGAGAAGCTTCTGTGCCTCGACCGCAAACTCCATCGGCAACTCCTTCAACACCTGCTTCGCAAAGCCATTGACTATTAAGCTCACCGCGTCTTCCTCGGAAAGCCCCCGCTGCCGGCAATAGAAGAGCTGATCTTCACCAATCCGAGAGGTCGTCGCCTCGTGCTCCAGCTGTGCGGTGCTGTTGCGGACATCGACGTAAGGTACGGTGTGAGCGGCACACTTGTCGCCAATCAGAAGCGAATCGCATTGGGTGTAGTTCCGCGCGTTGGTGGCGCCGCGCATGATCTTCACGCCGCCGCGATATGTCTGCTGCCCATGGCCTGCGCTGATCCCTTTCGAAATGATGGTGGACCGCGTGTTCTTCCCGAGATGAATCATCTTGGTGCCGGTATCTGCTTGTTGCCGGTGATTGCTCAACGCCACCGAGTAAAACTCCCCGATCGAGTTGTCGCCCTTGAGAATGCAGCTTGGATACTTCCAGGTAATTGCAGAGCCCGTTTCGACCTGGGTCCAACTGATCTTCGAACGCTCGCCTTCGCAAAGCCCGCGCTTCGTCACGAAGTTGAAGATCCCGCCCTTGCCGTTCTCATCACCCGGGTACCAGTTTTGGACGGTCGAGTATTTGATCTGAGCGTCTCTGTGGGCCACGAGCTCGACGACCGCCGCGTGAAGCTGATTTTCGTCGCGCATGGGCGCGGTGCACCCTTCGAGGTAGCTCACATAGCTGCCCTCCTCGGCCACGATGAGCGTTCGCTCGAACTGGCCCGTCTTCGCGGCGTTGATACGGAAGTACGTCGACAACTCCATAGGACAACGCACGCCCTTTGGAATGTAGACGAACGAGCCGTCGCTGAAGACCGCGCTGTTGAGCGCGGAAAAGAAGTTGTCGGCGATCGGCACGACCGACCCGAGGTATTCCTTCACGAGCTCGGGGTGTTCTTGGACCGCCTCGGAGAACGACATAAAGATGACGCCGACCTCCGCCAGCTTTTCACGGAAAGTCGTAGCGACCGAAACGCTGTCGAAGACGGCATCGACCGCCACGCCAGCCAGGATTTCACGCTCATGCAGGGGGATCCCTAGCTTTTCGTAGGTCTCGAGCAGCTGTGGATCGACCTCATCCAGGCTCTTGGGCGCATCGTCCTTGGACTTCGGAGCGGCGTAGTAGCAGATGTCTTGGTAGTCGATCTTCGGATAGCTCACGTTGGCCCAGCGCGGCTCTTTCATCTTGAGCCACTGTCGGTAGGCCTTGAGCCGCCACTGCAGAAGCCACTCCGGCTCGTTCTTTTTTTTCGAGATGAACGCGACGATTTGCTCGTTCAAACCGGGCGGCGCGTATTCCTGCTCGATGTCGGTGATGAAGCCGGCGTCGTAGCCCTTCTTGAGAATCTCATCGATAGGTTCGGTCGCTGTGGACATCACTCACTCCATCCCTGCACATCGCCGCGTGGGACATCTCCGAACCGCGCGCGCTCGGCCTCCTCGCCAGAACGGGCAATGGTGATTAGCGCGTCAGAGAAGGGAAACGCCATATCTGCAAGGGTGATCTCGGAAAGGGCTCGATGAACCGCAAGGTTGATCCGCTGCCAATTCGCGCGAACGCCGCAATTGGTTTCATACTCGCAAAGCGATTCGGTGGACTCGTCGGAACATTCGGTGACCGCGATCGGCCCCTCGATCGCCTGAATGACCTCCTGAATGCCGATCTCGCGGGCCGGGCGAGCCAATGTGTAGCCACCCTTGGCTCCACGCTGCGACGCGACCACCCCGGCCCGGCTCAACTGCTTGAGCACCTTGCTCGTAGTCGGCTCCGGAATCTGCGTCTCGAGCGCGAGATCACGGGCCGCGTGAGGCTCCTTTGCGGCAGCCAGGTGCGTGGCCAACACCACGGCGTAGTCCGTCATTTTCGAAATTCGCAGCATTTCTAGACAGTTGGATTGGGGACTGTTCTAGTCCTATATCTGGATCTAGGGGATCGAGCAGGGGGTGTCAAGGTCGGCCCTCGCTCCCGATCCCCAAGGTTTTTAGGGCTATTGGGCGCCCTGAGGAACCAGGAGCACCGGCATCGGTGCGATTCGGAGACAGCGTGAGGCCGTGCTACCGACGAGCAGACGACCCAACACGCTGTGATGCTGCGTTCCCACCACCAGCACGTCGGCCTCTACCAACACTGCCGCGTCGCAAAGCGCATGCGACGCGTAGTCGGGTGAAACCACTTGGTGGTACTCGGCTCCGGGCGCGTGCTCCGCCACATAATCGGCGAGCTTCTGACCTGCCTCTAGCTTCGATTGGTCGCGGAGGACCTGGCGCCACGAGCGCTCTTCATCTGGCTTCTCTTCGCCGCCGGCGGGAATCACCACATTGGCGACGTGCAGCTCTCCACCGACTCGGGCTACCGCACGCTTGGCCCATGAGAGCGCAGACAGCGCGGATGCGGAAAAATCGGTGCCGACCAGCCAGTTCGTCGCTGCGAGGCCGTCTGGAATCTCCCGCTCTCCCGTTGCAACGAATACCGGTCGGTCGGCGACGCGAATCACGCGCTCAGCCGTCGAGCCGAGGACACGCTCGCTCACGCCCCTCCGATCGACCGCTCGCTTGCCGCCTTTGCCGTAAGCGCCGACCACGATCAAGAAGCTCGACCGCTCCTGCGCGGTCTCTGGAATCAGGCGCCAGGGCCGCCCCCGGACGACGAACGCCTCGCATTCGACGCCCGCGGCGCTGCAACGTTTCTGTTCGCCCCGAAGCTGTTCCTCGAGCTTTGCTTCGTACCGCGTCGCGTGTGCGCGAGCCCTGTCGGTGACGTCTTCGAGCCCAGGTGACTCGGGCCACCAGGAATCGGCGTCGTCGATGACGTGAACCAAATCGAGACGCGCCCCAAAAGCCTTGGCCGCCGCCACTCCGAGGTCCGCGACGCGTTGGCTTTGTGCGACCAAATCAGTTGCGCATAGGATGCTCGCGTTAGTCATGGCGCGGAGCATAGATCAAGCTGTTGGAGGCGTACACAGTCGGCGCTAAGCTTTCCGAGCGATGGCTTCACCCCCGATATATCTGGACCATCATGCGACGACGCCCGTCGATGAGCGCGTCTTAGAGGCCATGATGCCTTACTTCCGGGAGCGATTTGGCAATGCGGCCAGCAAAGCCCATGCGTTCGGAACCGTCGCTCGCGACGCCGTCGAGGAGGGTCGTGCCCGGGTAGCGGCACTGATCGACTGCAAGCCCGACGAGCTGACTTTTACCTCAGGCGCGACCGAGAGCGACAACTTGGCTATCGAGGGCGTGGCGCGCGCAACGGAGTCTCGAGGGAAGCACATCGTGACCGTGCGCACCGAGCACAAAGCGGTGCTCGACACGTGCAAGGCGCTCGAACAGCAGGGGTGGCGCGTGACTTTTCTCGATGTCGCCGAATCGGGGCTCGTGCCTCTCGAAACGGTGGCTTCCGCCATCACCAAAGACACCGTACTGGTGAGTGTCATGCTCGCCAACAACGAAGTGGGCGTTCTTCAAGACATTGCCGGGATCGGAGCGCTCGCGCGCGAGCGCGACGTGCTTTTCCATTGCGATGCGGCCCAAGGGCTCGGCTATCTACCGTTTTCGCTTCGAGACCTGAACGTCGATCTGGCGAGCGTCTCAGCGCACAAGATGTACGGGCCGAAGGGCGTCGGCGCGCTCTACGTGCGGGAGGCGGTCCGCACGCGTGGGGTTCCCGCACCACAGATGATGGGTGGCGGACACGAGCGCGGTATTCGCTCGGGAACCCTC
The DNA here is from genome assembly GCA_041581895.1 of Polyangiales bacterium. GTDB lineage: Bacteria > Myxococcota_A > Polyangia > Polyangiales > Houyiibacteriaceae > SG8-38. The sequence continues at coordinate 8,180 of JBFICQ010000145.1, forward strand.
AACGTTCCTGGGATTGTCGGCTTTGGAATGGCCGCCCGAATCATGAGAGAGGAGGGCTCGGCAGAGGCGACACGGATCGCGAGCCTTCGAAACGCGCTCCGCAAGCGACTGTTCGGCGCGCTCGACGAAGTCCGGCTAAACGGCTCTGCGGACCGGCGCCATCCGGCAAATCTGAACCTGTCGTTCGGCTACTTGGACGGCGCGCGATTGCTACTCGAGCTCTGCGAGCACGTTGCCGTGTCGAGCGGCGCCGCTTGCAGCAGCGCCGAGCCGGGGCCGAGTTACGTGCTCGAAGCGATGGGGGCTCCGAAGGACTGGGCAGCCGCATCGGTGCGCTTTGGCCTCGGGCGATCGACCACCGAAGCGGAGATCGCGACCGTGGGAGATGTCGTGATCGACACGGTGAATAGGCTGCGGGAGCGTTCTCCCCTCTGGAAACGGAAGTCGCAGGGAAAGCCGGTGGAGTGGTAGCCGTAGGTCACGACCTGGCGGAGAGGGCGCTCTCGCCTTAGATAAAGGGGAATGAGCGAGGTTGAGAGCATTACCCTCACGCCCAAAGCCGTGGAGATGGCCAAGCAAAAAGTCGCTGGAGCCGACGCGCCGGTCGAAGGCCTGCGCTTGGGCGTCAAGGGTGGAGGCTGCTCCGGGTATTACTATGTCTACGACTTCGCGAAGAAGATCAGGCCTCAGAAAGACCTCGTTTTCGACTTCGATGGCCTCAAGG
>JBFICQ010000146.1:0-8844 GCA_041581895.1 Polyangiales bacterium
ACAAGGCGTCGTCATCATCCATGAAGGCCCGGACGGCGATCCGACGACTTGCTTGTACGGCAAGGGGAGCATTGGTCGCCACCCGCTCGGCGAGCTGCAGCGCCTCTTCCACCACCTGGGCTTCGGGAACCACCTTGTTGACCATCCCGAGCTCGTAGGCGCGCCGTGCCGAGAGCGGATCGCCGGTCATGATCACTTCGAGCGCCGGCGCCATGCCGATCGCACGGGGCAGGCGAAACAAGCCCCCGGCAGCGGCCACCAGGGAGCGTTTGACCTCGGGCAAACCAAAATTTGTTTCGTTCGAGCAAACGATCATGTCGCAAGAAAGGGCGATCTCGGTGCCGCCGGCAAGCGCGCTGCCGGTCACGGCAGCGATCAGTGGTTTGGTCCGTTCGCGTTTGGTAATGCCCGCGAAGCCGCCCTTCGCCGTCGCCAGCGAGAAGACATTTCCGGCAGCAACCTCTTTGAGGTCCGCGCCCGCGCAAAAGACTGGGCCGTTCGCTTTCAAGATAGCTGCCCATAACGCGTCGTCTTCCTCGTATCGATCGAGCGCGCGTTCGATGCCATTGGCCATTTCGCCATTGATGGCATTGCGTGCCTCGGGTCGATCAAGAGTGATGGTGGCGATGTGTCCCGTCGAGTCGAAGTTCACGCCCATGGGTTTCGTCCTTCTTTTTTGCAGTGAAGATTGCGAGCTAGAGATCGAACACGAAGGCCCAACCGCTGGGCTCGTGCTCCGAGGTACTGATACTCTCCGGGATGCCGTCGGCGTTCCTGTCAAACTCAGCTCGGATTTGATTGTTGTTGGCGTCGTACGTAAAGGTGTTACGGCTGTCGACCGTGCCGTCGGCGAAGGCATCCTGTTCGAACCGAATCCGGTTCCCGCTGGCATCGTAGACCGTCCTCTCGATTCGGTTGATCATACCGTCGGCGTTAGCGTCCGTCTCTACGCGAATCCGGTTGCCGTCGGTATCGTAGAAGAAGAACTCAATCTCGTTGGCGTTCCCGTCACCATCAGTGTCTGTTTCGCGGCGTGTCAGTCGATTGTTGATATCGTACTCCATGACGGTAATGGAGTCCGGCAAGCCATCGCCGTCAGTGTCACGTTCCGTCCTCGTGTTGTTACCGCTCGCGTCATACTCGAACTGATTGATGCGGTTGGGGATACCATCGGCGTTGTTGTCTGACTCGAAACGGGTCTGATTCCCACTGGCATCGTATTCATAACTATCGATACTGTTCGCCATGCCGTCGGCGTCAAAGTCACGCGCCATGCTCGTCCGGTTGCCCGCTGCGTCGTATTCCCACGTTTCGATGGAATCCGTCGTGCCGTCGCCGTCACTATCATCCTCGGCGCGTATACGGTTCCCGTTGCTGTCGTATTGGGTCGTCCGGCTTTCATCGATCGTGCCATCGGCAAAGTCGTCCACTTCGTACCGGACCTCGTTCCCGTCGGCGTCGTACCGCATCGTTGTGATCTGGTCCGGCGTGCCATCAGCGCCGTCGTCGCCCTCGATGCGGACGAGGCGTCCCGCAGCATCGTATTCGAGCGTCTCAGCGGAGTCTGGCATGCCGTCAGCGTTGACATCGCTCTGATTTCCGATTTCGTTGCCGTCGGCGTCATATTGGTACGTGCTTATGCTGTCCGGGATGCCGTCGCCGTCGCGGTCGGATTCCAACCGTGTCTCGGCGAAAACACCGTCGTCGATGCCGAGGTTGTCGTACAGGTGTTGCATGGCTCGCCAGCCGCTCTGCACGGCCCGGTACTCGCTGAGCAGCATCTGCGCATTGGCTTGATTGAGAAGACTGCGAAACGCGGGGTTGTTGTCGAATCGATCCCAATCCTGCTGGAAGTCGAGGGTCACCCCGCTAAAGAGAGCGGCAACCTCGGGTGTGATCTCGATGCCGTTGCTCGCATTGCCATCCAGATCCAGAGTCTGGAGCAAGACCGCGATGTTGATGACCGCCTGAAACGGGGATCGCTCGTCGCGAATCGCGTTGTCGAGCCGCCGGGTGCCGGTCAAGACCTCCGCACCAGGCACGAGATCGAAAGGCGAGACCTCGGCCTTACCGAGCGTCTCCCCGAGCACCGTATCACCAAGGCTGAAGTTCACGGTCTCACCGTCTTGGTATTGGAAATTGCCGTCGGCGTCGGTCACTCCAGAGCGCGAAGGCGTCTCATAGGCGACGCCACTAACCGGCCCGTCTACTAGCTGACCGGTCAGCAAGCCATCGCCACCGCCGGCACCACCCGTTCCCGCCGAGCCACCGCTGCCGCCCGTTCCGCCGTTCTCACCGCAGCCGAGCATCGAGACAACGACAAAAAGCGTCCAATATCTCCAATCCAAACGTCCCATCCGAGCCTCCTTAGGAAGCGCTTGCGCACCGCGCTCCCTGCAAGAGAACCATGATTACGACGACATCCTTGCTGCGATCAAGAGGAAACGCCTTGGTCCCGGACTCCGCGCTGCGCGCTTGCGTTGTCAGCGGGTTTTGCGCGTCGCTGGCACCTAGCTCATGACCATCATCTGGAAGACCTGGGCCCACCCACTCTGCACATACGCTGTCACGTTGATTCGGTCAGGCGTGCCATCCCCGTCGTCGTCACGCTCGTCGCGGATCAGGTTGTTGTCTGCGTCATATTGACGGACGGTGATCGTGTCTGGCATGCCATCGCCATCATTGTCCGACTCCGAGCGCGTGAGGTTGTTGCGGTCATCGAATGTTTGCATGACGATAGAGTCGAAGATGCCGTCACCATTGAGGTCGGTTTCCGAGAGCAAGAGGTTGCTTCGGTCATCGAAGACCTGAACGCGCACGAAATCCGCTATCCCATCTCCGTCGTTATCGATTTCGAGGCGGGTGCGGTTGTTGTTGGCGTCGAACTCCGCGGTTTCGATACGGTCAATCGTTCCGTCGCCATTCTCGTCACGCTCTTCCCGGATGCGATTCCCGGCGGCATCGTAAGTAGAAATCGTCGTATTGTCGGCCGTCCCATCCGCGTCGTTGTCGAACGCGGCCAGAGTTCGATTTCCGGCGGCATCGTACTCATAGGTGATGATTTGGTCGAGCACTCCGTCGCCGTTCGAATCTGTATCATTTCGAACGAGGTTGCCGTTCGCGTCGTACATACTACGACGCACGAACTCGGAAACTCCGTCAGCGTTGAAATCGGTTTCGTAGCGAGTTTCATTGCCGTCGGCATCGTATTCATAGCGCTGAATGGAGTCGTCCACGCCATCTGCATCCTGGTCGATCGCTTCCAATGTCCGCTGGTCGTTCTGATTCCATTCATAAGTCGTGATGCGATTCGGCGCTCCGTCTGCATCGAAATCCTCTTCAATGCGGATTGCGTTGCCACGCGCGTCACGTATGTAAACGGTGATCGAATCAGGGTTTCCGTCGCCGTTCGAATCGCCCTCCGATCGCAGCAGCCCCCCCATCAGGTCATACTCGCGCACCAGGACGTTTTCGGGGCTCCCATCCGCATCGTTGTCGGACTCGGAACGCGTCAAGTTTCCCATCGAGTCAAACACGCGAGTGACTCTCGCGTCGATCACGCCGTCACCGTCGGCGTCGCGCTCTAGGCTCCTTTCGTTCCCAAGTGCGTCGAATCGCCTGGTGATAATCAAATCGAGCGTCCCATCGGCTCCGGCGTCCCTCTGAAAAACCGTCTGGTTTCCCTGCACATCATAAGTGAAGAATGAGATTTCCTCTGGGGTGCCGTCGCCGTTCCCATCCGGCTCTCTTCTGCTCTCGCTGAAGATGAGTGGATCGACCTCGAGTGTCTCATAGAGGTGCTTCATCGCCAGGTGTGGCGGTCGTATCCCCCGTGGTGGGTTGAATAGCCCCGCTTCGTTCGCTCGGCCCAAAACCCTGAGAAGGGTGCGGTCACGCTCAAAGACATTCCATCGTTGCCCGAAGTCGATCTCTTCACCGACGAGCAGCGCCGCGACCTCTTCTGCTATCTCTATGCCGTTCGAAGGATCTCCGTCGGTGTCCAGGGTCTGCAAGAGCACCGCAATGTTGGTCACCACTTGAAACGGAGACTCTCGATCGTTGGCCGCACTGACGAGCTCGCGCGTCCCTACCAGCACATCCGCATCGGGTACCAAATCGAAAGGTGTCACTTCGGCTTGGCCGGTCACCTCGCCGAGCACCGTATCGCCCAGGGTGAAGCGGACCATTTCACCCGAAACATACTCAAATGAACCGTCGGCACCGGTGACCCCGCTCCGCGTAGGCGTCCCGTACGACACGCCAGAGACTGGGCTATCGACCAAGAAACCGATCTGCACCCCGTCGGCACCACCAGTGCCACCGGTACCACCGCTCCCGCCAGGATCGCCTGCGCCATCGCCACATCCGGAGAACGTAACCAATGCCGTCAGCGTGCCTGCAAAAAGAAGCGTTCCCTTGTTCGACGTAGCCATTTCTGAGCCTCCTGTCCGGACTAGCGCGAGACCATCACGCGGTCGCCATTGGTTGCGAGTATACTGCGCTCTCCCCGAGCTGCCGATCCTCACCATGACGATTTCCATCGACGATATCCGCGCCGCTCACGAACGCATTGCGCCGAACATCGTGCGCACCGCGTTCGAGCTCTCGAAAACGCTGTCGGCGGTCACCGGCGTCGAGCTCCACCTCAAGCACGAAAACCGACAGTACACCGCATCGTTCAAGGAACGTGGGGCGCTCAACCGCTTGCTGAGCCTGACTCCGGCGGAGCGCAAGAAGGGTGTGATCGCTATGTCCGCAGGCAACCACGCACAAGCGCTGGCTTATCATGGAAGGCGCCTCGGCATCCCGACGACCATCGTCATGCCGCGTACCACGCCCAACCCCAAGGTGGAGCAGACCCGCGCGCACGGCGCTCAAGTCATCCTCCACGGTATTCACTTCGATGAAACGCGAGCCTTCACCCAAGACCTCGCGCGCCAGCGCAGCTTGACGCTCGTTCATCCTTACGACGACCTGGCGGTCATCGCAGGCCAAGGGACGTTGGCGCTCGAGATGCTCGAAACCGTCGATCGTATCGATGCTCTTTTGGTGCCGGTCGGCGGGGGCGGATTGATTTCTGGTGTCGCTGTCGCAGCCAAGGCTTTGGTTCCCAAGATCGAGGTCATCGGCGTGCAAAGCGAGCGCTATCCATCGGCCCATCATGCGTTTCACGGCCTCGATGCAGATGACGTTCCCGATCACGACACCGTTGCCGATGGCATCGCCGTCAAGTCCCCGGGCAAGCTCACCATAGAGTTGATTCGGCGCCACGTGGACGATTTCGTTCTCGTGGGCGAAAGGGACATCGAGCAAGCGATCTTTCTGCTTGCAGAGATCGAGAAGACCGTCGTGGAGGGTGCGGGCGCAGCGGGTGTCGCTGCGGTCCTCCGGCACAAGGGCCGGTTTGAGAATCAGCGGGTCGCGACGATCCTCTGCGGTGGAAACATCGACATGATGACCCTCTCGTCGGTTCTCCAACGCGGCATGGTGCGCAGCCGGCGACTCGTGAAGCTGAGGGTCGAGGTGCCCGACATCCCAGGCGCCCTTGGCCAAGTCGCTCAGCTGATCGGCGAGTTCAACAGCAACATCATGGAGATCGGCCATCAGCGAGCCTTCGGGGCCTCTTCGGCACGCGCTGCGATCGTGGAGATGGTTTTGCAACTACGCGGCGAGGAACAAGCGGACCAGATCCTCGATGCACTGCGGGATTGGGGCCTCGACGCGCATTTGATCGACTGACCGCCCTCGGAGTTTCGCTGAGCCGATGCCGGCTCACTCGGGTCGCGCGAGAATAGGGATGTAGCTCGGGTACCACACTGCGCTCCGCGTGGTTGCCTCGATTTCGTCGTCGGGAATCACTCGCCCAATGTTCGCGTCGCGTGCCGAGCGCACGACAGCGCACGCAATCTTGAAGCTCACTTCGCGCAGATCGCTCACGCTCGGAAAGATGGCGCCGAGCTCCAAGCGTTCTTCGGTGACGCAGCTTGCCAGGGTTTGCGCGGCGACGAGGAACATCTCGTCGTTGATTTCGCGGGCATTCGAGACGATGGCTCCGAGGCCAACGCCCGGGAAAATGAAGACGTTGTTGCTCTGTCCGATCACATAGCGCCTGCCGTCATGAACCACGTCCTCGTACGGGCTGCCGGTGGCCACTAGCGCTCGGCCGCCCGTCCATTCGAGGGCGTCTTTCGGAGTGCACTCGGATTTCGACGTCGGGTTGGAAAGTGGCAGGATGACGGGTCGTTCCACGTGCTTCGCCATCTCTTCGATCATCTCTTGGGTGAAGGCGCCCGGCTGAGCTGTCGCGCCGACCAGGATGGTCGGCTTGAAGGCTCGAATCATTTGCACGGGGGTCGTATCGGAGCCCGCTGCGAGACCGTAGTGCTCGAGCGTCTGCCTGCTCAGCGCGAAGTCGCGTTTGAAAGGCTCTCGGATTTCGCGCTCGACGTGGAGCAAACCCTTCGAGTCGAAGGCAGCGATTGCCCGCTCGATCTCTTGGTCGGTGGCTCCCGCCTGGCGCATGGCGGCCGAGGTCAATCTCGCGATGCCGATGCAGGCGCCCCCTGCTCCTATGAACAGAATGCGCTGATCGCGGATCGCGTGCCCCGTAATCCGAAGCGCCGCGAAGATGCCGCCCAGGGTTACTGCGGCCGTGCCTTGGATGTCGTCGTTGAAGCTCGCCACGCGTTTACGGTAACGCTCGAGCAGAGTAAACGAGTGCTTCTTGGCAAAGTCCTCCCACTGAATGATGGCGCGCGGAAACACATCACGTACCGCGTGTACGAAGTGCTCGACGAAGTCGAAATAGGCTTGGCCCGTCAGCCGTCGCCCTCGGTAGCCGTTGTAAAGTGGGTCGTCCAGAAGCTCCTGGTTGTTGGTGCCCACGTCGAGGCTCACCGGAAGGCACTTGGACGGATGAATCCCCGCTCCAGCGACGTACAGCGTCAGCTTGCCGGCTGGAATGCCCACGCCGCCGGCGCCGAGGTCGCCGAGCCCGAGGATGCGTTCGTTGTCGGTGACCACGAGCAGCCGTATGTCGTGGAAGGGCGCGGTCTCGAGAATCTCGTGGACGTGGTCGATGTTGTTGGGCGTGATCCAGATCCCGCGCGCTGATCGAAGAATGTGGCTGAACTGCTCGCAGGCCTGTCCGACCGTCGGCGTGTAGACGATCGGCAAGAGCTCGGGGAGGTTCTCGACGAGAAGCCGGTAGAAAAGCACCTCGTTCAGATCTTGGAGGCTCGTGAGCCCGATGTACTTTTCGAGGTCGGTCGACTTCGCGTGGAGGTGTTCCAGCTCGAGCTCCACCTGCTGCTCGATCTCGAGCACCTGGTCTGGCAGCAGACCGTCGAGGCCGAGCTGTCTACGCTCCTCTTTCGTGTAGGCCAGCCCTTTGTTGGTGGAGGGGTTCTTGAGCAGCCAGACTCCTCGTTTGCGGGTCTCGATGCGGTCTTCCCCCCCGAGCTTCTGATCGTAGGTCTCGAGCTTCACGGTGTGTCTCCAGGCTTGAGGCTAGCCTGTTTTCGCGCTTGGGTAGAGCTCGCTGTCCAACGAAAAGAGCCAAGCCTCCGCCTCGGCCCGGTTCGAGAACACCTTCATCGGGGCTGGGGGACGCATCAGCCAGAGCACGGCCGTCACGACGCCCGCCATGAGCTTCGAATTGATGAGGACAGCGTAGCCGATGATGAGCTTGCGAGCCGTCGGGGAATGCAATTTGGCCCACTCGACGAAACGACGACGCCGGGTAGCGTCCATGCGTTGGACGCCCCTCAGGTCGTGAATGAAGAAGGCTCGCTCGTCCCTCTCACTGAACCGATGGAACTCTTCGTAGAAGCTGTCCTGGTCGATCGATTCCGCATCCCTGCCCCCAGGCGAAGGGATGACCACCAGCGGCCAGCGCGTCTCGTCGAATTGATAGTGAAATTTCTCGCTCACGCCGCCATCCGCAGGGCGCGACGAGCCCAAGCCGCGCCACTTACCAGTATGTCAAATCGACGCTCGAAGGGCCAAACGGGGCGAGCCGGCTATCTCAGAAGGGACAGCAAAACGCCGCGTGCGCCGGCCAAAGTCACCGTCAGCACGTCGCCCTCGACGCTCGTTTCGAGCGCTTCGCCGGTGTCAGGATCAAACAGGCGCGCGTCGGAAAACTCCCCCTCGATGCGGAACTGATCGGTCTGCTCTTGATAGCTTTCGTTGAAGAGGAAGTAGAGGTCGCCACCGGCCACGCGGCGATGCGCCACGGACATCCGCAATCCGTCCGAGCTGAGAGGGCTGAGCGATGGAAGCACGCCGGCCTCTGCAATCGCTGCGGGGATTTCGTCCGCTGATGCCACGATCCGGATGTCGGACTGCAAGCGATCCAAGAGCGCTGCGACCATCGCGTCTCGCGAGTCCGCATCGACCAAGCCATCGGCCCGCTCTGGAAGATCTCCCATCCAAATGACTGCAACTCCCGCATCGGCCGCGTCGAGAACCGCCTGAAGGACGTCGGGATCGATGGCCTCGACGTTCTCGACCAACAGAGCATTGAAGGAGGCCTCGCCGGCTCGTAGCTCGCCTTGATCACTGGTGGAGGCCGCAAGCGTCGACCGGCTCAAGCGTACATACGAAAAGCCCGCCCGTCTGAGCGCCCGGCTGATCTCCGATTCGAATGCCCCCGGCTCGACACCGGAATTGACAAAATTCCTTGCTTCCCAATCCGGATAAAGCCAAGCCAGCTCGGAAGACGCTGCGCCGCGGCTCATGGCGTAGCTGAGCCTGGCAGCCATGCGGTTAAGCGATGGCAGTGCGGCCCAGATCTCAGCGCCCGGGTGGATGTCGAACGTCAGATCGAGCGGCGCCGTGGAG
>JBFICQ010000147.1:0-8824 GCA_041581895.1 Polyangiales bacterium
GGCCTACTTTGGCATCACGGTGAATGCCGCAAGCGCGACCCGTTTCGTACCGGTCTCACCGCGGTGCTGGCCTCCGAACGAACCCGGGAGTCGATCCTCGAAGCGATCCGCATGCGCCGTTGCTACGCCACGAGCGGGGCCAAGATTCTGCTCGACGTTCAGGTGGCAGGTTTTCCGATGGGAAGCGAGATCGAGATCGACGGGCCGGTCGAGGTCCACACGCGGGCGCTCGGCACGACCGACATCGCGCGCATCGAGCTCGTGACCCCGGACGGGGTGTCGGCGTCCGACGAGCCAGGGTCCCCATCGGTGACATTCGTCGCCGAGGTCGAGGCTCCGTACGTGTACTGCCGCGTCACCCAAGCCGACGGGGAGATGGCTTGGTCGAGCCCCATCTTCTTCGACGGCGCGTAGGCCTCAGTCGAGGATTTCGTGAACGCGCTTGGCGGCTTCTTTCCGGAAGACCGTCTGTTGTGTCTTTTCGAGCAGGTCCTTCACTTGGACGGCGCCGGCGGCGACTTCGGACTCGCCAAGGATCATCGCGATTCGGGCGTTCATTTTGTCCGCGCGGCGCAGCTGGCTTTTGAGGGAGCCTCCACGCAAATCGCTCTCGACCCGTAGCCCCGTGTCCCGAAGCTCGCGGCCGAGAAGGGCAGCCTCCGCGCGAACGGTCGGCTGCGCAGCGATCACGAACACGTCGACGTGGGACCCCGCCTCGACCTCGGGCATGACCATCAAGAGCCGATCGAGCCCCGCGGCGAACCCGATCGCCGGCGTGTCCGGACCTCCAAAGCTCTTCACCATCTCGTCGTACCGTCCGCCTCCGAGAAGCGCGTTCTGGGCGCCAAGCTCCTCGCCTCTGCCGAGCACCTCGAACAAGGTGCGGGTGTAGTAGTCGAGGCCGCGGACGAGCGAGCCGTCGACCCGATACGGGGTGCCCAAGGCGGTGAGCGTTGCTTGCAGCTCGTCGAAATGGGCACGGTCGTCGTCGGTCAGGTGCGTCAGCATCGACGGCGCAGTGGCGGCGATTTCAGTACACCGGGCAACCTTGCAGTCGAGGACGCGGAGTGGGTTGGCGCCCATCCTCCGTTGGCAATCCGGACAAAGCTCGTCTCGGTGCGGCTCGAGATAGGCGAGCAGAGCCGTGGTGTAGTTCCTTCGCGTCTCGGAGCCCCCGAGCGAGTTGATCAGGACTTCGACTTCGGCGATGCCGAGGCTTTTGAGAAAGCCGACGACCATGTCGATCACTTCGGCGTCGATGTAAGGACCTGGGTCGCCCAAGACTTCGATGCCAGCTTGGTAGAATTGACGGTAGCGTCCCTTGGCTGGCCGCTCGCGTCGATACATTGGCCCGACGTAGTACCATTTCGTGACCGGCTCGCGGCCCTGCACGCTGTGTTGTATGTACGCCCGCACCGCCGATGCGGTCGCTTCTGGACGCAGAGTAAGTGATTTGTCGCCGCGATCGGTGAACGTATACATCTCTTTTTCGACGATGTCGGTCGTTTCACCGATCGAACGAACGAAAAGAGCCGTCGGCTCGACGATCGGAAATCGGACCTCTCGAAACCCGTACGTCTCGACGCACTTGCGGAAGGCTCGTTCGAGGCGATGCCACTTCGAGATCTCGTCGGGCAGGATGTCCTTCATCCCTTTGACGGCGCGCAGGCTCATGGCGTCCCGTTACCCGATGCGCCCGACGCGGGCAAGCTCAAGGTCGCGGATCGAACTCGACAAAGACGTAGTTGAAACCGTCTTTGCCCTTTTCCTGCTTGATCGTCGGCGTGACGTCATCACGCATCTCGAACACCATGACGACGTCGTTTCGGCCCTTTTGCTGAACCGTCGCGCGGGTCACCGGGGTGCTGAAGTACTGCGTCTCGAGCGGCCTGTAGTTGTTGCTGAGGAACACCTGGGTATTGCGCATGACCAGCTCGAGGCGGCCCGCAGACTTCTTGGTGGCGACCTGAACCGGCTTCGAGGTTTGAATGAAGAAACAGGAGCGACCTTCCTTGCGCATCACGAAGCCGGGCCACGTGAGCATGAGGGCGTCCGGCGGGATTTCGTCTGCGCGGGGCGGTGGATTGTCCGAGCCCGGAGTTACTCCCTGATAGTCCGCCGACGCGATCGTCCCCGTCGTCCCCAAAGCGATGACCAGCATCGCGATTGCCCATGTCTTGCCCACGGCCCCAGGGTAGCGAGCAAAGGGGCCGGGGCACAAGTTTCGCTCGGACGCACGGGTTTTGGGGCTAAGCAGCCGTCTCGGGATTCTGCCTGGTCCGGTGACTCGAGCCGCGCCGCAGCCGATGGGGCCTTCTTCGTGGCTTCGACGCCAACCCGCCGCCCCGGTGGTTGGCCGAAACGGGCCCTACACACCAAGCTCCAGGAGCCCGGGGTGATCGTCCGGCCTGGGGCCAGGGGCATCCCAGTGAAAGAGTCGGTCTGCCTCCGCGATGGGCACATCGTTGATGCTCGCCTGTCGCCACTTCATCAAACCTTCCGCGTCGAACTCCCAGTTCTCATTTCCGTATGCGCGGTACCAGGCCTCCGACTGATCGCGCCACTCGTATTGAAAGCGCACCGCGATTCGGTCGTCGCCAAAAGCCCAGAGCTCCTTGACGAGCCGGTAGTCGAGCTCGGTGTCCCATTTCCGGCGAAGAAAGGCCCGGATAGCATCGCGCCCCTCGAAGAACTCCGAACGGTTACGCCAACGGCTGTCGACCGAATACGCCAACGACACGCGTTCTGGGTCCCGCGAATTCCAAGCGTCCTCGGCGAGGCGCACTTTCCGAATCGCCGTCTCACGAGTGAAGGGTGGAACCAATGGGCTAGTCATTGCGCCTCTCCTTTGCGCCGACTCCGTTGTTGTTGGGTACGGTCTTGGCAGCATAGCGTTACTCGCCCCGAGCTACTATCCTCCCCAAAGCCCTCGGTGAATGAGGCGCCGCGTTCGTAAAGCGTTTGGAAGAGACTAATGATGAGGGAACGAACATTCTCGCTTCTGCTGGCGGTAATCACCCTTGCAATGGTTGCGATCGCATGTGGCTCGGAGTCATCCTCGGTGCGCTCGTCCGATGCGCTGGCGACTGCGCTGACGCCGCAGCAGCCGCCCGAGTACTACGTCGAGCAGGCCAACAAGTACTTCGACACGCTCGACACGAGTGCCGATCCGAACAGCGTTCCCAATTATTCGACGCTCGTTGCGAGGTGGGAGTTACCGCCCTGGCTCTGGCTGACGGGGTACGGACGCGACAACATGATCGCCACGACGGAGCTCGCGCTGCGTATCGATCCTTCGACGGTGCCCACGCGTGATTGTCGCGCGTTCTCTATCCAACCCTTCGCCCGCTGCTACGTTTCCTTCGAGTACGACGCCGGCTCTTGTCCGATCTACGAAGAGTTCGTGTTCAATGACCAAGGTGAAATAACGTTCATCGAGGCATGGTCCGATCAGCCAGGCCTGCTGCCTATGTCCGATCCGAACGATCGCTGGGCCGAAGGTCCCGATGTCCACCGCTTATCCACGAAGATTCCGGGCCTCGGCAACGCGACCGGACTCATCGACCTCGACTCCAAAGCGATGCAACGCGCCGCGAGCGAAGACCCAGAGGTCGCCGACTTTGTCAGGCGAGCGCGGGACTTCTGGCCGTCTTGGTTTCAGGCCGCCGAAGATGCGGGGCCGGACTACTTCGCTCGTGGGTGCGGCTGGTCACAGTAAAGCCAGTACGCATCCTCTTGCGTGCCCCGCTGTTCGAGAGAGGTCCGCGATGCTAGCCTGCCGTGCCAGAGGCAAATGCTTCGATTCGTTCTCACGTTCGCCTTTTTGGGGTTGGTTGGCTGTGGGAGCGACGCGCTTGAACCAGAGCCCGTCGTCGAGATCGCGCTTGAGCAGCTGAGCATCGGCGAGCTCGTATTCGATGTGCGGACGGCGGGTCCCGCGGACGCTCCGGTCGTGATTCTGCTTCACGGCTTCCCACAGACGTCTTATGAGTGGCGCCATCAACTCAGAGCCCTCGGGGCCGCCGGTTATCGCGCGGTAGCGCCCGACCAACGCGGCTATTCCCCCGGCGCACGACCCGCTGACGTGGCCGACTACAACATCGTCAACCTCATCGGAGACGTGCTCGGGATTGCGGACGTGCTCGGCGCCGACCGTTTTCATTTGGTAGGCCACGACTGGGGTGCTGCTGTCTCTTGGGGTGTGGCGCGCGTTGCGCCAGACCGCATCATCAGCGTGACGCCGGTGTCGATCCCCCATCCCGATGCTTTCAACGAGGCGCTCCGCGATCCCGGGTCGTGTCAGAGCTCGGCATCCGGCTATTTCGAGACGTTCATCCTCCCTGATTCGGAAGACATTCTCCTCGCCAACGACGCGGCGTTTCTACGCGCGATTTACACCGGGCTCTCTGACGAAGCCGTGAGTGTCTACCTCGAGGCACTGGGGACGAAGGAAGCACTCGGAGCCGGTCTCAACTGGTATCGCGCGAACATCACAGATCGGCAGTTTCCGGGGCCCGCTGTTGGCTCGATCGACGTTCCCGTGATGTTCATCTGGAGCGACGGAGACAGCGCGGTTTGCCGCGAGCCAGCGGAGAGGACCGGCGACTTCGTGTCCGGCCCCTATCGGTTCGAAGTCATCGAGGGTGTGAGTCACTGGGTGCCCGAGCTAGCAGCGGAGCGGGTCAACGAGCTGCTGCTCGAGCATCTCGCAGAGTAGGGGCGTTTCCGATCGAGGTTAGTTCCTGGCCGCTTCGAGGTCGTTGAGGCACTCGGCACCCCAGGGGATCACCTCTTCGTTATTCCCCAAGATGCGCGCCTGGAGCACGTCCATGACGCCGACACCGTCATAGGTCCAGTACATAACCGATTCGTCCGACACGTCGTGTTTGCCGTGGTCTGGGTCGCGATGGTCGTTCACCATGGGGATGCCGTTATCCACCAAACCGATCACGTGGCCGATCTCGTGTGTCCAAATGGTCGCTTCGGCTAACGGACACAATACGGTACCCACGGCGGGCACGTTGCAGGTCTGTGCGATTCGGTCAGCGAACATCGCGAGGAAGCGTTGGCCCCAAGCAACTCCGAGCACGTTTTCGTTCTCGTAGACGCCGTCTAACCACATCGTGTGGATATCGATTTCGCCGTTTCTGAGCGAGATGTTGGCCCGCTCGCGCGCTAGTTGTTGAAGCTCTCCGAAGGTCCAGACGCCGTCGTTGTCGCCGTACGCGTCGGCCGACGGGACATCGGTTTCATCGGTGATGACCATGATGCCACCGGGCTTGTCGATCACGTCGTTCAACAGGTCGGTCACATCCGAGATGACACCAGCGCGTGGCGATAGACCCGGGGCGGTATCCAGCTCGATCAACAGTCTCGAAAAGCCTTGGTTGCGAACGTAGTCGGCTGGCCGCACCGCAGTGGCCGGGGGCTTGCCAATCGAACCACCGCTTCCGCCCGAGCCGGACGAGTTGCTGTCGTCGCCGCAACCGAAAGCGGCCGTGACCAAGACTAGGAGCGAAAAGGCGCCAAGATTGTTCATGGTCAACTCCCTTGGGGACCAGCGAACGTGTCGATGCGGCGGCTTGCGCAACGTGTTTTCCCCCATCAAGTCACTCTAGGAGTCGACTTCGTACTGTGTCAACACATTCATACAGTCCTGCTGCTGGATTGCATCCGGTCCAACCAACGGACGATTTGCGCGGGCATCTGGTCACGGTTTGCATGAGTGACCTCCCACAGCTCGACGTCGGCGCGGCGTTTGACCTCGGCAATGAGGCCGCCTCCGCGACGCGCTACCGTGGCCACCACCGGCACTCCCGAATCAAGCACACGGCGCATCGCGGCGCAGAACTTCACCGAGAAGCATTCCATCTTGCCGATCTCGTCTACGACGTAAACCTCCGCCGAATCGTCGAGCGAGAGTGCTTCCTCTGCGATTTCGTCGAGCCCCTCAACGTCGACGCCGTAGCGGCCAACTCGATAGCGGGAATCGATATCGACGTGGGCGAGCAGTCTCTTGCGCCCAGCGAACGTCGACAGCTCAAAACCGACTCGGTGACCTGCCCGCCGGATCTCGGCAGTCACGAAACCCCGAATCCGCCGGTCCGAGAGCGCTGCGACAACCTTTTTCACGATTGTGGTCTTACCGCTGCCTGGAAGGCCAGTGAGCAGCAACGCCTTGCCTTGTTGGTTCATGAGGACGGTCGCATCGAGGACGAAGTGGGAGACCAGGGGGTTCGCCGGGGAATCCAGCGCGGTACGTGTTTGGCGTAATTACGGTACTCGTCTCCGAAGCGCTTGACGAGCCCAGGCTCTTCGAACAACGGCATGTAGATCGCATTGACCAGAACGAAGAAGCCGAACCACCCAAGCAGCACGAGCGACCCGGTGACGAGCGCCTCGCCTAGCAGCACGAGGGCCACCCCCGAGATCATCGGATTGCGCACGTAGCGATACGGCCCATCGACGACGAGGTGAATGGTCGGATCCCACGGCGCCAACGTTCCACGTCCGAGCCGACGAAAGAGACGGATGGTCTTCACCATCAGCGTCAGGCCGAGCAGAGCCAAACAAACGCCCAGAGCAGCCGCTCCAACGGCGACGACGACACCACTTCGCCCGAACCCTGGTCGCCATGGTGTCAGCCACAGCAGAATTGCCGGGACGGTGACGATCACATTGAACGGCAGCGCGAGGACGCTGCGGAGCTGTCGACGAACGCTCACGCCGTGGCCTGGACTCTACCCGAGCGGGCAGCTCGATAGCCAGAGCGGGTGGGTTTCCCCCGGAAAAGCCCGGTGAAAACGGGGCTAGCGGTACCGGTCCGAATCACGGTACCGTACCCGACGGCCCAGCCAATGCCACGCGGGCTTTACCACCTTCATTCATGAGATCGATCGCACATCGAGTGCCCCTCCGCTGGTGCCTTCCAGTCGCGGCTTTTGTCGCCGTGGCTTGCTCCTCGAGCGGGCCTCCGTCCGGGGGCTCCCCGGAGCACGAGGGACCCGGGGGAACTGCGGTGCCAAGGGGAGGTATCGACCCTCCGGTCGTCGCCATAGGAGCCTTTCTCGATGGAGCCTTGCCGCCGAGAACTCCCAACTCACCGGGAAGCTCGCAGTGGACGACGGTCCCGGCCTTCCCGAACGTCAACATCGACAACACCATCGTCATCTCGTCGAATCCAGCGGACGATCGAATGTACGTCGCGTCGCAAAATGGGCTCGTGGTCGCGTTCGAAAACCGATCCGATGTGAGCACGACGGAGACGTTTCTCGATCTGCGCGACAGGGTTGCCGTCGTGTCCGAGGGTGGCTTGCTCGGGTTGGTGTTTCATCCCGAGTTCGGCGACTCGGGCTCGCCGCATCGGAAGAGTTTCTTTGTCTACTATAGCTCGCACTGCCCGCTCGATGCGTCGCGCGACGTAATCGACCTGAACGCTTGCGACGACTCCTACCCGAGGGACTACACCAGTGGCTTTTTCAACACGTATCTCCGTCTGTCGCGGTTCGAGGTGTTCGACGGCGGCGTCACGGGTGACCCCAGCACAGAGCAGGTGCTGTTCAACGTGAGACTCTATAACGGCGGGCATCGGGGAGGCGGGATGGGATTTCGCGACAACGGCCATCTCTATCTCGCGATCGGCGATCAGGTTGGTTACGAAACCGCGCAAGACATCGTCAACAACTTCGAGGGTGGCACGCTGCGCATTGCGGTGAACGTAATCGACGATGGTGATGGCACCTGGACCTGCCCCGCTGGGACTCACCAACCCCGTCGGATCTTCGATACGGCGGACGAAATTTCGGGTCAATACTATTGCATCCCAGACGACAACCCGTGGCTCGACCCGGCTGCCGGGGTGTTCGAGGAATACTGCGCGATCGGCCTCCGAAACCCCTTTCGACTCGGTATCGACCCGATAAACGGCCGGGTCTGGGTTGGCGACGTTGGTGATTCGACCCGAGAAGAAGTCAACGTCATCGGGTGCGGCAACAACTACGGATGGCCATTTCGCGAAGGGTCGATTGAACTCTCAGAGCCACCATCTTATCTCGGCGTGCTCACCGATCCGGTGGCTGATTTTACGCGCGACGAGGCGCGGTCCATCATAGGCGGCTACGTTTACCGCGGTTCGAAGTTCCCCGAGCTCTACGGATTCTATCTCGTAGGCGATTTCATCACCGATCGAATCTGGGCGATCGCACTCGACGAAAACACGATGACCGCGACAAAGAGCTACTTGACGGACTTCACCGTCGGCAACCTCGTCACCTGGGGGCAGGACAACCATGGCGAGGTGTTCATGGGAGCGATCTATGGCACCAGCCTAATCTACACGCTCGATCGCATTGGCGATCCACCGCCCGATGCCCCACCGCTTCTTTCCGATACTGGTGCGTTCGCCAGTGTTGCCGCCGCTACCCCGAGTGCGTTCTGGGTACCCTACGCGCTCAATCAGCCTTTCTGGTCTGATGGCGCGTCGAAGTCGCGCTTCATCGCGCTTCCGAGCGACGGCGCGCGGGATACAGCCGCCGAGCAGATCGCGTTCTCGACGACCGGGGACTGGACGTTGCCAATCGGGACCGTGCTGATGAAGCACTTCGAGCTACCGCTCGACGAGGCAGATCCAAGCATCACTACCCGGCTGGAAACCCGCTTCATGGTGCTTGGCGACGACGGCGATTGGTACGGGCTTACGTACCGCTGGCGCGCTGATCAGCTCGAGGCCGATCTTTTGACTACGGACGAAACGGCCGTGTACACCATTCAAAGCTTCAACGGCGGGACAAGCGACCAAACGTGGTATTTCCCGTCGCGCCTCGAC
>JBFICQ010000148.1:0-8803 GCA_041581895.1 Polyangiales bacterium
CAACGATCTAACCCCGATCACGTTGGCTCGCGCCGCTTCCTCCGAATCGCGCAAGCTCGGCCTGAGCTGTAGCGTGTGGAACAAAGCGCGCATCAAGAAAGAGGGCATGAATCTTTTGCTCGCCGTCAATGCCGGCAGCGCAATCGAGCCGCGCGTCATCCACGTCACGTACAAGCCACGAGGCGCCAAGAAGAAAGTGGCCTTCGTCGGCAAGGGTCTTACCTTCGATGCGGGCGGTCTGTGCATCAAGCCGGCAGCTTCCATGATCGACATGAAGTGCGACATGGCCGGTGCCGCCACAACGCTCGGGGTCGTCTTTGCAGCCGCTCGCCTGAAGCTTCCGGTCGAAGTTCATGCAGTCGTCGGATCGACCGAGAACATGACCGGCGGGGAAGCGTATCGTCCTGGCGACATCTACAAGTCTCTTCAGGGCAAGACGGTCGAGGTCATCAATACCGACGCTGAGGGTAGGTTGGTGCTTGCGGACGTGCTGACTTGGACAGCCCGTAAGGTAAAGCCGCACATGATGATCGATCATGCGACGCTTACCGGTGCCTGCATGGTGGCGCTCGGTCCGTGGCGCGCCGCGCTCTACACAGATGATGACAGCCTTGCCAAGAAGTACCTTGCTGCTGCCGACAGCGAAGGCGAGGCGTTTTGGCGGATGCCCCTCGACGAAGACCTCAAGTCGATGCTCAAGAGCCCCGTCGCGGACCTGAAGCACATCGGGGGCCGGTACGGGGGCTCGATCACGGCCGCTCTTTTCCTCGCGGAGTTCATCGAGGGGGTAAAGTGGATGCATCTCGACATCGCCGGCCCGGCGTTCGTCGAGAGCGCGCAGGGCCGGCTTCCGAAGGGCGGCACCGGGTTCGGGGTCGCGACCGGCGTGAGGTTCCTAGAGAGCTTGAAGTGAGAAGAGCCGGCGACTCTGGTGCCTAGAGGCGATAAGGGAACTTCACCTTGAACGACGATTGCTTGAAGCGCGGAACTCTTGCTCGCTTCACGGCGCGTTCGACGCAACTGCCCACGGAAGTTCCCTTGAATGGCCCGCTCGTGACCTTGGCTCGACTGACTCGACCCGTGCTTCCGCTAAATGTCACGTCAACGGTCGCCGTGCCGCCAGTGTCTTTCTTGCACGCCTTCACGCTGCCGCTGACTCCTTGAAGGGCGGTTTTGACGTCGCTTCGGGAAGGCGCGTCAGAGAGGCTGGAGCCACCCGAGCCCGACTTCGAGGTCGTTGTCGCGGTCTTCTTTCGGGCGGACGGTGAGCCACCCACGACTTCGTCCATGAGGGCGTCGAGGTTGCTACCGCTTCGCCTCTTGGTTGGTGCGGGCTCGCTGGTGGCCGGAGCGGCCGATGCTTGTTTCGGGCTCGGGCGCCTGGTCGTGGTTGGGCGCGGCCGGGTGGTCGGAGCAGCCTTTTCGACGACCGGTTCCTCGAGCTCCGGTGCCTCGATCGGTTCCTCGGCGGGTTCCTCGAGCTGGGCCGCCTCTTCAGGCTCCGGTGCCTCGAGCGCTGCGGCGGTGTCGGTTTCGGGGGAGGGCGCCTGCCCCGCGCCAGCGACCGCACGCGATCCCGGAGCTGCCTCGACGGGTGCTTGGCCGGCGACCTCGAGCCCATCGTCTCCCGAGCCACCGAAGGCCATCCCGACGGCAAAGCCAGCGCCCACGATCGCGATCATGGCGATGACAGCGCCCCCGATCCAGAGCCAGCGATGACCCTCCGAGGTCTCGATGGGTGCCGGTCCGAGAAGCGGTCCCCCGAGCGTACCAGCCCCCGCGCTCGTCCCGATCGCCAGGAGATCGTCCACCGCACGCGAAGGTGCCGTCTTGGTTCCCGGGGTCGTGGACTTCGCGAGGGCGCGAATGTCGATCAGGCCCGAGCCCTCGCCGGCCGCTCCTGAGCCGGCCGCGGGTGAGCCGGCCGCGGCTTGTGCCATTGCCGGTGCGGGCGATGACTCTGCGGCGGAGCCTCCTCGAGATGCGAGCTGTTGAAGATTGCTCAGGGAAAAGAGAACGGAGTTTTCGTTGCGCTGGCCGGTCATCCGAGCAGGCGCGGCGCCCATAGCGCCAGCGCTGGATCCATGGGTCGCGCCGCCGAAAGGCTCTGCCTCGCCCTCTTGTGAGGCAGCAAGCGGTGCTTCCTCAGGGCTGACAACCCCCGCAGGGCTTTCGTCCATGAACGCGTCTCCATGGGTTTCGATCTCACCGGTCGGCTCGCGGCCATTGGTGTCGCCGAAGAGGTCGCTGCCCGCCCCGATCGATGTGGTCGAGTCCGTCGCTGCCTCGCCTGTCTGGCCTGGCCCGGTCGATCCGATGCCGCCGAGGATCTGGACCAACTCGGGGACGTCGCCGGCGGCTTTCCAATCATCGAACCCTTCCTTCCAAACGTAGGAGTCGAGGCCGACGCTACCTTTGGCGAACAACTGGCTAAGCTCGATCGGAGGCAGCGGCCCCCTCTGCTCACCCTCGACGACGACATACCAGCCGGCATTGGGGCCGCCTTCCTGACCCGCCCCATCGAATGCCTGCCCCCCGGTTTGGTCGCCTCGGACTTCGAGAACCGATGAGCACTTCTTGCACCGGATCTTGAAGATCTTCCCCGCTACCTTCTCGTCGGCGATGGAGTATTTTGCCCCGCAACTATCGCAAACGATTTTCATCTGTCGCCCCCGTCTCCTCCCCAGGCCTCGGCTGCCGCCCCCGAGATCGGGGATTCCCCTTTATGACCGGGATCATAGCCGTCCCGTTGGCCGTGGAGCAAGAAGTCACGCATCATCTCCCCGCCCTTTGGACCCGCATCCCTGCCGATCCTTGGGTGGTTTTCTGCCGCGAATAGCCCCGGATCTTTCGGTTGCGCTCAGTTGACGACGACCAGCTCGGTCCCATCCCGGCCGCAGTAGGTGTGGGCCGAGGTCTGTCGTTCGCCGCATTCTGGGCAGATTTTCCGCGAATCCGGCCTTGGAGGAGGCCGCGTGGAGCTCGCCGCACCGTACAAACCGTACGGTACCAGCTCGTCCGAGTCCTCGGGACAGAAGCTGGCATCGTGCGAGTACGCCCTGCGACACGTGGGGCAAATCATGCCTTGCGAGAACGGCCCCGAGGGGGGCCCATCGATCAGCTCCGCGCCGTCTCTCACGCAGAACTGGTTTCCCGGGGGGTATTCCGTCAGGCAGACGGGGCAGCTCCTGACCGCGATGGGAACCTTCTCCGTGACCTCGTCCGGTGTCGGTGGAGGAGGGCGAGTCGTGATGCCCTCGACGGCGCGCGTGGGCATCGGCCCCGGCGCGTTTCGCCGCCGACGGACGAGCAGCCACAAGCTCCCGAGCAGCGCGCCAGCGCCCAAAAGGGCCACCAACCCTGAGACCATCTACGAATTGTGCACAACTCGGCCCGCGGAGCCCACAAAAAAGCCCGGGCAACAATGGCATTCCATACTCGTCGCGATCAGACGCTCAGAGCTTCTTCACCTCTTCGGTGAGTGCGGGCACCGCATCAAACAGATCGGCGACGAGGAAGTAGTCCGCCACCTGCGCGATCGGGGCCTCTTTGTCTTTGTTGATCGCAACGATCGTTTTGCTGCCCTTCATACCGGCCAAGTGCTGGATCGCTCCTGAGATGCCGATCGCGACGTAGAGCTTCGGCGCGACGACCTTGCCGGTCTGACCGACTTGGAGCTCTGGCGAGACATAGCCCGCATCACACGCGGCCCGCGAGGCGCCCATCGCGGCTCCCAGCGCATCGACCAGCGGCTCGATGACGTTGGTGAAGTTCTCCGCGCTCCTGAGGGCGCGCCCCCCGGACACGACGATGTCGGCGTCGGAGAGCTCGGGGCGCTCGCTCTTCACGACTTCGACACCGAGGAATTCGACCTTGTCGGCGGCGGGGTCGGTCGCGACTGCCACATCTTCGACAGGGCTCGATCCGCCGCTTGGCTCGGCCGCCTCAAACTCGGACTGGCGAACCGTGACGACCTGTTTGCCGGTGACGATCTCGACGTTGCCGAAAACGTTGCCTGCGTACATCGGCCGCGTGTATACGAGCTTTCCGCCATCGGTATGGATCGCCGAGATTTCGGACGCCATTCCGGCATCGAGCTTGGTTGCTACCCAGGGAAGAAGATCCTTTCCGTAAGAGCTCGCGCAGGCAACGATCACGTCGTACCTCTTGCCAACGTCGGCGACCGTCGGGCCATACTTCTCGCAGACGTAGCCGCCCGGGATTTCGGCTTTGAGGACCTTTCCGGCACCGTATTGATCCAGGTCCTCAGCTGCAGCGCCGGCACCTTCTCCGATGGAAAGGATGTCGAACGACCCCCCGGTGCCCTCAGCGATCTGTTTTGCGGCGGTTACCGCACAAAGGGTGGTCTTGCGTGTCTTGCCCTCGAGCAACTCCGCAACGACGAGAACATTAGCCATTTCTGCAGTTTCCTTTCCGTCTCTATCGGGGGACTCAGATGACCTTGGCCGTGTTGTGGAGCTTGTCGACCAGCTCTTCGACCGACTCGACGAACGTGGTTTCGCCGGAGCGCGCCGGGGGCAACTCGAACTTCGTGTACTCAAGAGCGGCCTTCGTCTCGACGCCGAGGTCGCCGATCGACATCTGATCGATCGGCTTCTTCTTGGCCTGCATGATGCCCTTGAGCGACGCGTAGCGTCCCCCGACCTCGAGCTTTGCATATTGATGGTCGGGTGGGGTCACGCCGTTCTTGACCGATTCGGGGTGGAGGATTCGGTCGGAGGTGGTGACGACGGCCGGGCCCGTCACCTTGACCGTCGCGACGCCCGTATCGAGCTCGCGCTTCACATCGAGTGTCTTGCCATCGTCGTTGGTGCTGATTTTCATCGCGTAGTTGACGATCGGCCAACCCAAACGCGCCGCCAGCTTGGTCCCTGCCACATTGGAGTCGCCATCGGCGGCCTGTTTGCCCATCACAACGAGGTCCGGGTTTTCTTTGTCGACGACGGCCTTCAGGATCCGCGAAACGAGACTGGCGTCGAGGTTGGCGTCGTCAGCCTCGACGAGGATGCCTCGCTCGGCGCCCTTGGCGAGCCCCTCACGAATGATTCGCTGGGTATGCTCGTCGTTCGGCCCGATCGAAACCAGCACGACCTCGCCGATGCGCGCGTTCTTCTCGGCGGCGTTTTCGGTGAGCCGAAGTGCGGCCTCGAGGCTCCAGTCGTCGAAGGGGTTCATCTTCCATTCGAGCCCCTCGGATGTGACAGCCGTGCCGTCTCCGCTCACCTTGAGCTTGCTTGCATTGTCCGGGTCGGCCACCCGTTTGATCGGTACGAGGATCTTCACGCTTCCTCCTCAGATTGAAGAGCCTTCAGGCTCACAACAGGCTGGAAAACGCAGGCGATCTAGGCGCGTTTCGTGCGACTGTCAAGGACTGCGGCCGAGAGCGCGACGGACGAAGGCGATAATGTCGTCGAGTTGTGGGGCAACCAGCACCGAGTCGGGGAGCTGAGGAATTTCAGCGCGGTCCTGCAGATACGCGACGAGTGGTTTTCCGTACCGAAATGCGAGCTCGACCTCGCTTCGAGTGCCTTCGGCTCCGGGCAATGCGACGACGACATCGGAGCTCAGCACGTTGATGTGGTTTCGGGATGCGAGCTTCGTTCCCTCGGTTCCGCTCAGATGCAAGTGTGTCCGGATCGACAGCTCCACCCAGGGGTTCGGGTAGCCCGGGGGAGGGCCCGCGCTGCCGGGAGCCGCCGCGGGCAGAACGCCGATAACCAAGCCTTCGCGGTCCTCGATCGCGTGGAAGCCACGGCTCACCGCCTCCATCACGCCCCGGCCTCCTCCGGTGAGAAGATGGACACGCTCTTTTGCCAGCATTCGACCGAGCTCCGCACAACGTTTGGGATCCGCCGCTGTGCCGGAGCCCATCACGCCAACGATAGGGAGCGACTTCTGGCTTTCGGGCGCCACGTGTGAAATAGAAACCCTCCATGCCCGCAGATGCAAGCGCCGACCGATATGCGCTGGTGACCGGTGCTAGCAGTGGAATTGGGCTCGAAACCGCTCGCGGGTTGGCTTCTCATTTTGCGGTCGTGGGGATTGTCGCTCGCAATCCGCAACGTCTCGAAAAAGCAGCCGAGGACTTGGCGTCGACCGGCGCCCGCATCGAAACCTTCCAGGCCGACTTTTCGTCGCTTGCCGAGGTGCGGCGGCTCGCGCGCGACATCAAAGAGAAGTTCCCGTCGCTAAGCGTCTTGGTCAACAACGCCGGTGTTTGGCACAAGGATCGAACGCTCAGCAAAGACGGCTACGAGGAAACCTTTGCGGTGAATCACCTGGCGCACTTCGTTCTCACCAACGAGCTCAAAGACCTCCTCGTTGCGGGGGCGCCCTCGCGCGTAGTCAACGTGTCGTCATCGATGCACCTTCGCGTGAAATCGATGAAATGGGACGATTTGATGTTCGATGAGGGATGGAAGGGCTTCAGAGCGTATTCGCATTCCAAGCTCGCCAACGTCCTTTTCTCCAACGAGCTCGCTCGACGTTGGAAAGACCTCGGCATCACTTCCAACGCGGTCCATCCGGGAAACGTGCGAAGTCGGATTACGCGAAACAACGCCCTCCTCAATTTCTTGCATCGATCCTCGATTGCGCGCGTCTTCATCTTGCCGGAAGAGGCCGGCGCCAAGACGCCGCTTCACGTTGCGACGGCTGCGGAGCTCGAAGGGGTCACTGGAAAGTACTTCGTGGAGTCTTCCAAGGAAGCGAAGCCGAATCCGGTGAGCCAAGACGAGGCTGAGGGGAGACGACTTTGGGATGTGAGCCAGCAGTTGGTCGATGCGGCTCTCGTCAGCGCACTTTGAGGCCTTCGAGGAACAAGCTCGCGCAATGGCTCGCCGCTTTTCGCAGTGCCTGTGGATCGGCCTCGCCGAGCGCCCAGGTCAGCAAGATCCCATCGAGCGCTCCGAACAATGCGCGAGCCACCACGCGTGAAGGGAGGTCTTCTCGAAAGACACCCCGCTCTTGACCCTCGTCGACTACACCGGCAAGAACTTCGATGTACTCCATGAACAAAGGTGCCGCGTACTGCTTCAGCAGTCGCGAGGACTGTCGAAGGTTCACGGTAATGACCTCCGCCAAGTCCCGCTGGTCTTCGAGTAGGCCAAGCTGAAGCTCGATGATCCGAGTGATCCGATCCTCGACCGAATCATCGGAGGCGGCTACCTCCCGAAGGATCCCGAGCAATCGCTGAATCCCGTCCTCGAAGATCGAGATGAGCACATCGTCTTTGTTCTTGAAATAGAGGTAGATCGTCCCGTCGGCGACGCCGGCCGCCCTCGCGATTTCACTGACGCGCGTCGCGTAGAAGCCGTTCTTGGCGAAGACCTTAATAGCGGCCTTGAGGATGCGGTCGCGCTTGTCGAGGCCGGCGGTCTTCCGCTTGTTGGCGGCTGAATGAATCGCCATTCAGTTTTTGGTATCACACCCCTGGCTCTTCCGTCAAACGAGGCGACTGTGACGGCGGCCACCTATCCCATCCGTTCCTCTCCACGGAGCAGTCGAAGGATGTTTCCCCAGTGTCGGATGACGACCAGAAACCACAATCCCGCGGCCAGAAGCATCGGCCACTGCCGACCGTCGATCGCTATGGTCGACGCGGCTCCGACCGTGGCCGCCGACAGTGAGCCAACGCTCGCCAGGCGAGACCATTTCTTCATCAGAACGAACGTCAGGAGCGTCAGCGCGCCGATCGGAGGGAGGGCTGCCAACAAGACCCCGGCAGACGTCGCGGCGCCTTTTCCACCGCGAAAGCCGTGCCAAATCGGAAAGACATGACCGATCACCGCGGCGAGGCCGACGGCGGTGATCCACGGCCACGGCAGATCGAGCATCCATCGTGCAAGGGCGACGAGCACGAATCCCTTGAGCAGGTCGAGGACGAGGATCAGACGCCCCATCCGCTTGCCCAGGGCCCGGCCCACGTTGGTAGCGCCCGTATTTCCGCTGCCTATGTTTCTCAGATCGATGCCGTGTCGTTGGGCAACGATGAGCCCGAACGAGATAGAGCCCACAAGGTACGCGGCTATCGTCAGGCTCGGGCCGGCCATCGACGCATCATACAGCGCTCCGCCTGGGGAGCGACACCGCTACTTTCTTGCCTCCGCGGACGCGTGCTCATAGCTTCGACACTACCATGTTGTTCAGTGGTCACCGCGAGACTTACGTTCCGGTGGCGCTCTATGCGCAGCTGGTAGCCGACGAGGAGGTCTTGCCTGCCTTCGTCACGGGTATCAGCGAACACGGCCTTCATCTCGACTCGCTTGCGATCCTCGGTAACCGCCGAACCGATCGACTTCAATTGCAGCTTGCGCTGCCGGGTGAGCCCGACCCGCTGTGGATCGGCGCTGAAATCATACGCGACCAACCTGGGTTGCTGTTCAACGACACGGCGGTTCGATTCCTCTGCATGGCCAATTCGCATTGGCGTGCGCTTCGGCGGTGGGTACGCGTGCGCGAGCTGATGATGACCGCGCGGCCGCTTGGAGCCTACGACGCGGCGTAGTCGTCCCGCAGCGTCGAGCACGCTATAGTGAGTACCTATGCGGTCGGCTCCGGTCGTGGCTCTCGTTGCACTCCTCAGCTTGGGGTGTGCCTCTCGCACTCAGCACACGAGTGTGCCGACGCGCGCGCGCGCGCAGACCGTCGAGGCGCGCGTTGCTTTCGCGAAAGCGCTCGCACAGATGAAAGCAGAGGAGTGCGATCGAGCGGTGACCTCGTTTGATCGGGTAGTCGAAAGGTTTCCCGACAGCCGTTACGTCTCTGCGTCGCTCTACAATGC
>JBFICQ010000149.1:0-8713 GCA_041581895.1 Polyangiales bacterium
AGCAGCATCTTCGTGATCCTGGGGGCGGAGCATCTTTTCAACGACGAGCTCATCCAGCGATTGATGCCGGAATGGTTGCCGATGAAGAGGGCCTGCTCCGTCGCGAGCGGCGTGATCTTGTTGGTTGGCGGAGCCAGTGTCGCGTTGGGCGTGCGCGTGCAGGAAGGAGCAATTCTGCTTGGGCTGTTCCTCGTCGTGGTCACTTTGGTGATCCACGTGCCGGGAATGTTTCAGGCGCCAGACTCGATCGCGGCTGAGGACATGTGGCTCTGGGATCTCTATCAGCGAAGCAACTTCATCAAAAACGTCTGCCTACTAGGGGTCTGCTTCCACCTCCTCACGCACGAGCCAGGCTCGCTCACGCTTCCTGGGTATTTGCAACGACAGCGTCAGTAAGCGTCCGTCGTCAGGGCTAGCGTCCGAGCTACCGTCCGGGGAGGGCCGCGCGTAGGCGTTGCCAGTTGTGGGCATTTTCGGGCGCGACCCGTTCGGCGTTTCGGATCACTTCTTCGGCGACGTCGATCCGTCGATCTGCCACCATCGTTCGAACATAGGCGAGCACGAGGGTGGGATCGCCCGGGTTTTGGTCGAGCTCGGGTTGGAGAGCACGACGAGCAGCTTCTGGTGCTCCGAGCAATACGCTGATCTGCGCCGATCGCAGTCGTTCTTCGCGCTGGCTTTTGACGGGTTGGGAAGCGAGGTGCGTCGCCTGCCGTACGGCTCTTTCGAGCGCGTCCACGGCCGGGTTCGCGGGGGCTCGCTGACGTGCGCTCGCGATGTTGGCTCTCGCCTCTTCATACCTTCCGAGCCGAGCGTCAATCCTGGCGAGAAGCAGCCATGCGGTCTCGTTGTCCGGGTCCGCCTCGAGAACCCGTCGCGTCAGCGCTTGCGCTCTGGCGAGGTCCATCGTTCGCATCGTCACCGCGGCGTGGGGGATCCCGAACAAAGAGCCACTGGCGAGAAGCTTGGGCGCAAAGCTCTTTGGCAGATCCATGTTCAGGGAGACCTGGGGACCCAAGAGCTCCAGGCGGTGTTTTGCGACCGCGAGATCGTAAAATGTGCGAAGGGCGAGGAGTTGAGACTGGTCGGTATCTGAGGTGGTGCTGACGAGTTGCTTCGTCGACAACAGCGCGAAGCGTGCGGCAAGCGCGGTATTGCAATGCTCCATCGCCCTCGTGTAACCGCGCTGAAATAGACCAATTGCGCGGGCAGGTTCTTTCTCCACGAGCCCCGTTCCGACGAGCTCCAAAGCGTGGAGGTTCCGAGGATTTCGCTCGACTTCGTACTCCCAGAGCGTCTGGCTGTTTTGGAAGTGCCGGACGTGGTGGTGAGCGGATATGCCGCAGGCGATGAGGATCGTGCACACTGCTAGGCTTACCAGCTTCGGCGATTTTGGCGCTTCGGCGGATGCGCGGGCTACGACTCGTCCGAACATCGCAGCGACCCCGAAGATCGGGACGTAGAGAAACCGCTCAGCCGCCAGCCCGTAACCATGGAGGTCGACTATGTTGAGAACCGGAGCGAGAAAGAGGAAGAACCAACCGGCGTCTGCCAACCAGGGCATGCCGCGCGCTCTGCGAAACTTCACGACCAGGAAGATCATTCCGACCGCAGCCACACCTCCGATCGCGATCGTCATCGACGGCACGACCATCGAGCCCGAACAGTCGGTATATCGAAAGCCGCGCTCTACGAAAGGAAGCCAGGGCCAAAACGTTGCTTCGATGTAATGGCCGAGGGTCGCCAGCACGCGTCGGAGAAGCCCATCCCAACCGATTGCGGCGTCGGGGGGTGGGATGATGGCGAAACGAGCGAGGACAAACAGGGTGAACAACCCCGTCGACGCGCTCCAACGTTTCCAGTCGATGGCGCCTTGGCGGCCATACATGTCGACCCACAGGACCACGGGAATCACGATCGCCGTCTCTTTCGCGAACAAAGCCAGCCCGAAAAGGGCAGAAGGGAGAACGACGGAACCCGGCCGTTTGACCCAGACCGCGTATCCTCCGAAGACGAACAGCGCCATCCACAGCTCGGTCGAGGCAGAGATCCAGGCAACGCTTTCGGCGCGTGACGGATGAATCGCGAACAATGCGGCACCAGCCAAGGCCCCGAGCCAACCAGCCCGGCCGTCAGCCAGGCGTTCCCGAAACAAGGAGAACACCAGGGCCACCATCATCAGGTGCAAAAAGAGGCTCACGAGATGGAAGCCCCTCGCATCGAGTCCAAAGAGCTGATGTTGGACGAACAACGCGAGGGTCGTGATGGGCCTATAGACCTGCGTGTAGGTCGGGCTGAGCTGTGCTTTGGACGAGGAGACGTTCCAGAATCCTGTCGTCAACAGCTCTCCCAAGCGGCCGGGCTCACGAAGCGCGGCGTTGTTCACGATCAGCGAGAAGTCGTCCCATACGAACTCGCCACCAAGACCAATCGCGAAGACCGACACGGTGACAGCCCAGAGTAGAACCACTGAGACGGCACTTGCCTTTTTCATCGCTCTACTCGGATAGCTCCTCTCCAAATAGCCGCTTCGCGTGATCCCCCGTCGCGGCGGCTCGTTCGTCTTTGCCTACGGCTCGGTAGGCTGCGATCAGCATTCGCCAGCCGTCCTTGGCCCTCGGGTAGGACAGCGTGATCTGCTCGAGCTGTTCGATTGCTTGATCGACATTGCCCGACGCCAGGTGAGCACGCGCCCTTGGAAGCGCGACGCTGTCGGGGTTGGCCATCAAGCGGTCCCGGATGGTTTCGCTCGTGATGTGCATGTCGAACCTCAAAGACCCTCGATCGGCCGACAGCAAAGATTTTTCCATGAGCTCGTCGTATACCCCGCGCACGTATACGAGGGTCTCGGGGTCGTCTGGGGTCGCAAGCTCGAGGGACGTTTCCAACTGGCACAGCGCGAAGCGGATCGCCGTCCATTGATACCGCTTGCGGTGGGCGGCCTGAAAACCCTCGGTGCACAACTGGTGAGCGCTTTCCGTGAGCCCCTCGTATTTCGCGATGCCCGCGAGTGCCCAGAGAGCCTCGGTGTTTTCTTGGTCCACCTCGTACTCGTGAGCCCAGAGGGTGTAGTCGGTTCGGAAGTGACTCACGTGAACCGCGGTCGCCAACACGAACAAAACCGATACTCCCGCGGCGAGTCCTAAAAGAGCCCTGCGCGACGAAACGTTGAGCGGGGTCATCCGAGTGACCGCCCGTGCCGAGAGCGCGCAGACACCCATCAACGGCCAGTAGAGAAACCGGTCGGAGGCCCGTGCGACGGCGTCGATGTCGAGAATGTTGAGCGTAGGGAGAAGGGGAACCAAAAACCAGAGCGAATCAGCGAGCCAAGGCCGGTGCTCCTCACGATCTTTCCACACCGAGAACGCAAGTGCGGCGATGCAAAGCAATGTCACTGCACCAAGCACGACAGCCCACGGCGCGAAGATCTCGTCGCCCATCGGGTCGTAGGCACGAGCCGCTGGATGAACGGTCTGCGGCCACGGAAACGCCACGCGCTGCACGAAAACGCCGAGTGTTGAGAGCACGCGCTCGGGCATCTCAGACCATGCCGGCCTACCTGCGGCTGTGAGGGGAACGCGCCAAATACGGAAAGCGAAGGCCGCCGTGAGGATCGCGGTCGTGATCGACCAGGGCTTCCAAAATCGCACGTCCCGCCGGAGAAGAAAGTGATCGGTGAGCAGCAGTAACGGCACCACGACGGCGACCTCTTTCGAGAACAGCGCAAGAACAAACAACACCCCTGCAATCACGCTGCGTCGTTTCTCCCAAGCTTGGATGCCCAGCAGGATCCAAAACACCATCCAGAGGTCCACACAGCCGGAGATCCACGCGACGGTCTCCACGCGACTCGGGTGCACCGCGAACAGCATGCCGCCGAAAAAGACCGCCGATCGAGGTGCAGAAGGGATCCGCTGCATGAGCCACCGAATGCAAAGAATCGTGCACGCGATGTGCAACGCGATGCTGACTATGTGAAATGCGGTGGGATTAGCACCGAAGACTTGCATCTCTACGAGATAGGCTGCGCTCACGACCGGCCGGTAAACGGACGCATAGAATTCGTTGATTTCGAGAGGGGATCCCGACCAAAACGACGAGCTAAGCACGTCGACGAAGCCCGACCACGACTGCAATCTCGAATCCCGGAGAATCAGATGAACGTCGTCCCAGACGAACCCACCAAAGGGAGCTCGTGCATAAGCGACGATCACGAGCGCAACGCACGCCACAAAAGGCCATTGCCTCGGAAGTGATTTCGCGATGCTCATCCCTCCGCGAACTATAACGAACCGAGACGGTTGGCCCCATTTTCTAAGCGAATCCGCGAATCCGCGACACGTGAAGCCTAGGTGGCCGCTCGTGGGTTAGCATCGCTCGACGTG
This sequence comes from Polyangiales bacterium, assembly GCA_041581895.1. Lineage (GTDB taxonomy): Bacteria > Myxococcota_A > Polyangia > Polyangiales > Houyiibacteriaceae > SG8-38. The sequence goes on from JBFICQ010000149.1 coordinate 4,386, forward strand.
GATCGTGGAAGCCTGATCAGGATCGCTCTCGTTGCCATCGTCGTGAGCCTCATCGCGTGGTTCTACGTGTCTGAGGGGTACGAAAAGGTCGATCCCGAAGGGATGCGAGTTTGGATCCGAAACGCCGGAGCGTGGGGTGGCGTGCTCTTCGTCGTGGCGTATTCGTGTCTGCAACCCCTCGGAGTCAACGGGCTATTTTTCTTGCTGAGCGCTCCCTTGGTCTGGAGCCCAACTGAGGCTTTTGTCTTGAACTGGATCGGCACCGTAGGCACCGGCGTTTTCTCCTTTGGAGTCGCCCGTTTCATTGCAAAGGATTGGGTGCAAGAGCGGCTTCCGCAGCGGGTCCGCCGGTTCGACGACCGGCTCCACGCGCATGGCTTCTCGACCGTGCTTCTCTTACGACTCGTCTTCTATACGACCCCTACCATTCAATACGCACTCGGAGTCTCACGCGTGAAGATGGGGCCCTTCCTCTTCGGCAGCGTCCTCGGAGTCGCGCCATTTACGTTGCTGACGACTCTTGTTGGCATTCGCGGGAGCAAGTGGCTCGAGGCACACCCCATTTCCAGCTGGCCGTGGGACCAGATATGGCCTCTGCTCGTGGTTGCTGCGGTCATAATCGCCGCTATAAGCATCGTCATCCTTCGTAAGTGGAGGGCAAAGGCAGCTGATGCAGTGCACGAAACCCCGGTCTAGAGCGCTTCTTTGGTTGCTTTTCTCCGTGACCGTGTGCGGCGACGTCTGGGTTTCGGCGGCCGGGGCCGAACCGGCTCACGTCCTGCGAATTGCGACCCTCGCGCCGGCGCAGTCTCCGACCGGCCGAGAGTACCAAAGCTTTCGGCGCGAGCTCGTCAAACGCACGAATGGTGAGGTCTCGGTTCGCCTGTATGCGGGCGGAGTCGCGGGCGACGAAAGAACAGTCGTCCGGAAGATACGCGCAGGCCAGCTCGATGGTGCGCTGCTCACGACTGCAGGTCTCGGTGCCGTGGTGCGACAAGTGCTCGTTCTCGAGTCCCCTGGCCTAATCACGAGCTACGGCGAGCTCGACCGGGTTCGCGAACGTTTGCGATCCGAACTGGCGCGTCTGTTCGACCAAGCTGGCTACGCGCTCATCGCCTGGGGCGATGCGGGGCGCGTGCGCTTGTTCTCCAAGCACCGAATCGAGCGCCCTTCGGACCTTCGCAGAGTGAGGCCCTGGGTTTGGCGAGATTCATACACGATGAAGGCGTTCGTCGAAGCCGCCGGGGCCAACGGCGTCATTCTCGGTATTCCGGAGGTGTATTCTGGTCTTCAAACCGGCATGGTAGACACGGTGATCTCATCGTCGATTGGCGTGGTTGGGTTCCAGTGGCACGCGGCCCTCAAGACGATCGGCAAGCAGGCGAGCGGGGTGGTGGTCGGCGCATTCATCATCAAGAAGGACCGTCTGAACGCGCTTCCCGAGGTCGCCCGGCGCTACATTCGCGATACAGCGGCTGCAACGGAGGCCGAGTTCATGCGAATCGGTCGCAAGCTCGACGACGACGCCAGCCGCGCTCTGGCCAAGCGGCTCGAAGTGGTCGATATGGAGCCGTTCCGAGGGGCGTGGGAAGCGACCGCGCGCCGGGCGCGCGAATCCTTGGTGGGCCGACTTTACTCGAAGCAGCTTCTCGAACGGGTCCAGGCGATCGTCGAAGAGCCATGAGGCAGCTCCTAACCCGGCTGGCACTGGCACTGTCGCTGCCGACCCGGTACCCTCCTCCGCGTGGAGAAACTTGCCGCGCCCGAGCTTCCGAAGTGGATCGCATCCGAGGTTCCATTTACTCGGTATCGGGTGGCGGTCGGTGACGACCTTCACATGCACGTCATGGAGACGGGCCGCGGCCGGCCAGTGCTCATGGTGCACGGAAACCCCACCTGGGGTTTTCTCTACCGCAAGGTCGCGATGAGCCTGCAGGGGCAAGGGCTTCGGATCATCATGCCAGACCTCATCGGCTTCGGATTCAGCGACAAGCCGAGAGACTTTTCTACTCATACCGTTCGAAATCACAGTCGATGGCTGGGGTCGCTGGTCGACCAGCTCGACCTTCGCGATGTCATCCTCGTGGTTCAGGACTGGGGCGGACCCATTGGGACGCATGCTTTCGTCACGCGACCAGAGCGGCTGGCGGGGATGGTCGTGCTCAACACAGTTCTCGATGCACCGCGGCCCGGTTTCAAGCCGACCGCGTTTCACCGCTTCTCTCAGCTGCCTTTGCTGAGCGACTTCGTCTTCCGCGTGTTGCCACTTCCTCAGGCGGCCCTGCACATCGCTCAGGGCGACAAGTCGACCATCCGTGGAAACGTCGCTCGTGCATACCGTTATCCGCTACGCCGTTTTCGTGATCGCGTTGCACCGCTGGCGACAGCACGGATGGCCGTCGACCGTCCGGGTCATACATCCATTCCAGCGCTCGAAGAGTGTGCCGAGCTGGTTCGGAGCTTCAATGGTCCGAAGGCGATGGTTTGGGGGCAACGCGATCCGGTGCTCGCTCGCGCGTTGAAGCGAACCAGAGCCCTTCTCGGCGACCCACCCGTCACGGAGACCGAGGCCGGCCATTTCCTTCAAGAAGAAGTGCCAGACGAGATCGCCGCCGCCGTTCGCGACGTGAACAGCCGCCTAAGCCGCGGTTCGTCGGATACCGCGGAACAGCAGGCGTAACGCCGTCTGAAACTGCCGTTCTTGCGCCGTTCGCGAGGGTATCGTGCCGCCGAGCCAGGTGACCATCCCGAAGTAGTGCATGCTGAAAACCTGCTGCGCAGCATCCATCGCATCGACGGACGAATCGAGCTGGCCCCTACGTTTGGCCTGCCTAATAAGGCCTGCGACCCGGCTCACTAGCTCGAAAGTCCATGCGGTCGTACCGGCGCGCTGGCTTCCGTCGGTAAAGAGTAGCTCTTTGATGAAAACCCGGCTCAAGCGGCGCTCGCGCGCATAACAACGTGTCAAGGCGCCGAACAAATAGGTGAGTTGCTCCTCCAGCGACGAAGCTGTCATCGACTCGAAAGCATCATTTGCAGCACGGTCGATCTGGCGTTGCATCAGGTGAATGAGCAAGCTCCGCTTCTCGGGGAAATAGTTGAAGAGCGTTCCAGCGGCGATGTCTGCGGCATCGGCGATCTCGCGGGTCGAGGTGGCTTCGTACCCTTGGGTCGTGAACAAACGCCAACCCGCCTCCTCGATCCGGCGGAGCGTTTCCTCTTTACGGCGTGCGCGACGGCTCATGTCATCCCCCCGCACGACTCTCGGTCTGCGAGGCCCGCGAACCAAGTTTTCCGCACCCCAAAAGTTCGCCACCTCACCGAAACGTCATTTGTGGGCGCGCGAACAAACATGCCCTCTAGGAAGCCCGCAGCGCCCATGATACATCCACCTACCTTGTCCCATGTTTCTCCCAAAACCACACAAGACCATTTTCCCGCCTCTTTTGTGCGCATTGGCGGCATGCGGCGACCCCGGCGCGGGCGTGGGCCTCGAGGCCCAGGTGAATGCAACGAGCGCTGCGATCGTCGGCGGATGGGCCGCCACACCTGAACAGATTTTCGCCACCGTCGAAATCCGACGGACGGGGGCGGCGTCCGGCTTTTGCTCCGGAGCTTTGATTTCGCCACGTCTGATCGCCACCGCAGCGCATTGCGCCGTGACGGAGGCCGAGCCTGGACTGGTCCAACCCTCGGCGCCTGGCTCCCTCTGGGTGGTCGCGGGTCATCTGTCGAGCTCCTCGGTTGAAGGCAGTATGGTGCGTGCCGTCGACTCAATCGCGGTGCACGAGTCCTACGACCACGACTTCATCATGGGGCGAAGCCGTGCCGGTGCCGGAAAGGGAGGGATCGGTTCGCCAAACGACATCGCGCTCCTCTTCCTGTCGAGCCCCTTCGATGGGATCCCCAACGCTCCGATGCTTTCTCGGACCGAAGCGGAAAACCTGGTTCGACATGGCGACCTCGGCTTCGTGGCGGGCTACGGCGTGTACGATGTCGAAAGAGACTTGTCGGGCGAGCTTTATATCTCAGATGCCATCATCGATATTCTGGGCCAACAAGAGCTTCTTACACGACGGTCCGATGCGCTGGGGGACTCGTGTTACGGCGATTCCGGCGGCCCCTTCTATCTGCCTACGGAGTATGGCGATTTTCTCGTCGGACTGGTATCGAGAGGCCGTTCCGATGTGAGCCGCGATTGCGGTGATGGTGGAGTCTACACCTTGCTTTCTGCATATCTGCCATGGATCGCCCAAACGGCAGGCGATCGTCTCGCGCCTCGTCTCCTTCCCGGCACCGAACCCGTCGCGTTTCGACCTCCTGGCGCG
>JBFICQ010000150.1:0-8679 GCA_041581895.1 Polyangiales bacterium
CGACTACTACGCGCTCGAGGTTCTCGATTCAGACAGCCTGCTCGTCGCCGAGATCTTCGAAGGTTGGGGCGAGTACACCTTGCACCTCACCTATATTTGTCCCGATGGGCAGCCCGGGGTCCTAGGATGTAGCGAGCAGACGGACGAGATCTGGGGCATCCCGTTTTGTCGATCGGACAACGGTTTCGTGGCGCTCTCTCGCTATTGTCCGATCGGGACCGCTTCAGCGATGGGGACGGTAGTCGCGGGGGTCAGCTCGAAGCAGTTTGCCGAAGAGTGCGATGATTACGGGTTGCGGATCTTCGCGACCTATGGCCCGTCAGAGCCGTCTCAGCCGCCGCCCTAAGCTCCGTTTGACTCCCGACGCCACGACAGATAAGAGCCATCGCCAGCTATGAGCCGATACCTGTTTACTTCCGAGTCGGTGACGGAAGGCCATCCCGACAAAATCTGCGACAAGATCAGTGACTCCCTGCTCGACGCGTTCATTGGCCAAGACACCCGGTCGCGCGTTGCGGTCGAAGCGCTCGTCAAGACCGGTTTCGTGGTCGTGGCGGGCGAGGTCACTTCGAAGGCCTCCGTCGATATCGCGACGGTCGTACGGGAGGCGATCACCGGGATCGGCTACACCGATTCGTCGATGGGGTTCGACGCTACGACGTGCGGTATCCTCACGGCTGTCGAGCAGCAGTCGCCGGACATCGCGCAGGGCGTAGACAGAGGCAAAGGCCAGGAGCAAGGCGCAGGCGACCAAGGGCTGATGTTTGGTTATGCCGTCGACGAAACGCGCCAGCTCATGCCGATGCCAATCGACCTCTCGCACAAGCTCGCGAGGCGACTGGCTCATGTCCGTAAGCGCGGAATTCTCCCCTGGCTACGTCCTGACGGAAAGACCCAGGTCACCGTCGAGTACGAAGACGGCCGGCCGCTCCGGTTCGACGCGATCGTCGTGTCGACGCAGCATGAGGACGGCGTGAAACATCGAGACCTCAAACAGGCGATCATCGAAGAAGTGATCAAGCCCACGCTTCCAACGAAGATGATCGACAGGTCGACCAAGTTTCACGTGAACCCGACCGGACGCTTCGTGGTGGGCGGCCCGTACGGCGATGCCGGCCTGACCGGACGCAAGATCATCGTCGACACGTACGGCGGCATGGGGCGGCACGGCGGTGGAGCGTTCAGCGGCAAAGACCCCTCCAAAGTGGATCGGAGCGCGGCCTATTTTGCGCGCTACGTCGCAAAGAATATCGTCGCTGCGAAAGTCGCCTCTCGGTGCGAGGTCCAGGTCGCCTACGCGATTGGCGTCGCAAAGCCGATGGGCATCTATGTGACGACGTTCGGCACGGGACTCGTAGACGATGACAAAATCGCCACGGCGGTCGCCAAGATGTTCGATTTCCGGCCTCGGGCGATCGTCGAGACACTCGATCTCTTGCGTCCTATCTTCGCGCCGACCGCCGCCTATGGGCACTTTGGCCGGACCGAAAAGACGTTCACCTGGGAGCGCACCGACCGCGCCGGCGAGCTTCGAAGCGTGCTGCTCCCGAAACCCCGTCGATCGGGGTCGAACGGAAAGCCTGCGAAGAAGCGTTCACCCACCAAGAAGCGCAGCAAGGGCCGTCGGTCGCGCGCCACCGCGCGTTGAAGCTGCCTTTTAGGGCTCCGATTGTCGTCGCGCTACACTACCGGCGCCATGAGTGAGCCACCGCTGTCGACGCTTTCGGGTTGGGGCCGGCACTCCGCGCAGGGACGAGAGCGGGTAGGGGAAGACATCGAGCGCATCAGCGCCGACGTGAGCCTGTCGCGGGGCCTCGGGCGCTCGTATGGCGACGCGTCGCTCCCCCCGCCGGATGCGCCCGACGTGCTCAACACGACCTACGCCGACCGAATTCTTCACTTCGATCCGGAGACTGGCCTGTTTCGTGCCGAGGCGGGGTTTGCGCTTAGCGAGCTCAATCGGCTTTTCATGTCGCGAGGTTGGTTCACTCCCGTTTCGCCCGGCACCAAGTTCGTAACCCTTGGGGGCATGGTGGCGGCCGACGTTCACGGAAAGAACCAACATCGCGACGGCAACTTCGGCGATCACCTGACGTCCCTGAAGATGCGCGTGGCCGATGGCCGTGTGATCCAGTGCTCTGCCGACCAGCATCCGGACTTGTTTCGGGCCACCATCGGCGGCATGGGGCTCACCGGGCACATTCTCGAAGTCGAGTTTGGGCTTCACCCAATCCCCTCCGAGTGGATCTGGCAGGAGAGCCAGCGCATCCATGACATCGACGAGTTCCAGGATTCACTCGAGAGCTCGGCTCCGGACTGGCCGTACACCATGGGGTGGATCGACGGCCTAGCGCGCGGCAAGCGTATCGGGAGAGGCATTCTCATGTGTGGAAGATGGGCGGACCCGGATCAGGCGCCGCTTCGACCGCCCAGGACACGCTTTCGACCGCGGCTTCGTTTCGACTGGCCGTCTTGGGTCTTGAACCGAGCGACCATACGCATCTTCAACGAGCTTTACTACCGAAAGCAGTGGCGCCGTATCTCACGCGGCATCGTGAGCCACGAGTCCTTCTATTATCCACTCGATGCGATTCGCTCTTGGAACCGCATGTACGGAAAGCGCGGATTCACGCAGTATCAGTGTGTCCTGCCACGAGAAGCGGGCCGGAGCTCCGCGCGCAGGGTACTCGAAGTGCTGACTGCCCGCGGCGGGGCCTCCTTCTTGTGTGTGATCAAGGATTTCGGTCGCGCGAGTCGGGGCGTTTTGTCGTTTCCGCGTCCCGGTATCACCTTGGCGCTCGACATTGCGGTGCGTGATGAAACGCAAAAACTGATCGATGCCCTCAACGAGCAGGTTCTGCACGAGGGCGGACGCGTCTATCTAGCCAAGGATTCCTTCACCCGCCGTGAGCACTTCCAGGTGATGGAAGGCGCGCGGCTCGAAGAGTTCAATGCCATTCGGGATCGCTGGGATCCCAATCGCAAGTTTCGCAGCGCGCTGTCGGTGCGGCTGCTGGGAGATTGAAATGAAAGCCGCGTTTTTGGGGGCGACCAAGGGAATGGGGCGCGCATTGGCGCGACTCAGTGCCGAGCGTGGAGACACGATCTGCTTGCTCGGTCGAAACGACGCGGACCTCGAACGAAGCGCTGCAGACCTGAGCGTGCGAGGTTCCGCGGGCCCGGTTCGGTGTTTCCAGTGTGACCTCGAGCACACCAACACTTTTTTCTCCGCGCTTGATTCCGCGCGCGAAGCCCTCGGGGGCTTGGATGCCGTCGTGGTCACCGCCGGCATCTTCGCGACGCAAGAGGAGCTCGAAGCCGATCCGGTTCTGGCGGAGCGGCTCATGCGGGTCAATTTCTCCAACACGGTCCTGTTCTGCGAGGCCGCCAAGAAAGTCCTCCTCGACGAGGGCGGTGGAAAGTTGTGCGTGTTCAGCTCGGTCGCAGGCGATCGGGGTCGCAAGCCGGTCATCATCTATGGTGCTGCCAAGGCCGGCCTCACCCGTTACCTCGAAGGCTTGGACCACAAACACCGGGCGGACGGGCTTCGCGTCATTACGGTCAAACCGGGCTTCGTCAAAACCAGCATGACGGCTGGGCTGTCGCCACCTCCGTTTGCAGGGGAGCCAGACGCCGTCGCCGCGCGGGTCCTCTCAGCTATTGATCGGGGCGCACCAGTCGTCTATGCGCCAGCACCCTGGCGGTACATCATGGCGATCATCCGAGCGTTGCCACGCGCGATCATGCGTCGCGTCGAGTTCTGACCCAGCCCCTTTCGCAACTACGACTTGCTCGATTCCTCGATGAACGCGGCGATGTCGGGTCGCGACACACGCCAGGCAGCCGCGACGTGTAGAGCCGCGCTGATGACACTTCCCAATACCACGTTGGAAATCAACTCCGTCAGCGTAGCTCCGCCTGGGCTCTGCGCCGGCAAGGAGGGGAACACCAGCTTGAGGTGGTAGACCAGGGTTGCGGTGGACGCGATGATCCAAATGAGTTTGGCAACGACCGCCTGCTTGATCCACCATTGAGCGAGCTTTCGGCGCCAGCTCAACATAAAGCTTCCGACCAGAACGAGCGCCGAGACGACGATGTTGGCAGCGGCCATGGGCCGTCGGTAGGGATTGGTAGCCTGCGCCTCTAGAAATTGGAGCTTCAGCTGCCCGAGGTCTTGCAGGTCCTCTGGAAGAGGGGTGGATTGCAGGTCATAAGTACCCATCAGGACACCCGCGATGCCGAGCATGGTCAGCAGGGTCGAGGTCAGCAGGATGGTTATCATCACCCGTCTATCGCTCGATTGGCCTGCCATCGCTTGGTCTAGCCCTTGTAGCCTGGCGCGCACGGCCGATCGACCCCAAAACAAGAAGGCATGAGCCAAGACCCAACACGTACCCCCGTATTCGCGGAGGGCAGCACGCGCGACGACTTCAGCGCCGACCGTATTCGTTGGTTGATCTCGCTCCGCTGGGTTGCGATGGCCGGGGTTCTAGTGGCGACAGGCTTCGTGGTTGCGGGGTTCTTCCCGGGCGTTGCATGGCCCGTCTTGCTGTTGGTGGTCATCGGGGGCAGTGCGTACAACTACTCGCTCACCCGCTCGATTCTCGAGCCGCGAGGGGGTCGAAGCGCAGCCGTGTCGCAGGCGTTGGTCGATCTGGTGATGTTGACCATCGTCCTTTGGGCAGCGGGTGGCATCTCTTCACCGTTTCTCGGCTTTTACGTCTTTCATCTCGCGCTGATCGGAATTCTCGGGGGTCCGAAGGCGACATTCGTGGCCACGGCTGCGGCTTTTTCGGGCACGGGTTTCCTTGCGCTGACCGAGTGGATTCCCGCTCTTAAGATCGGGACGTGGGATCCGATTTCACCCTGGGACACCATCGCCGATGTGAGCGCGTTCATGATGACCCTTGGCGCGGTTGCCTACGTCGTCCTTCATGCAGTACGCGAATTGCGCGATCGGGAGCAAGCCCTGGAGGGCGCACGCGACCAAGCCGAGCTCGAATACCAAGTCATCTCGAATACGCTGGACGAGCTCGAGGCAGGTCTCGAGGTCGTCGATGCGGAGGGCCGGATCGAATGGCGAAACCGTTTGGCTGAACAGCTTGCCCCAACGCCGAACCAAGACGGCATGTGGGAATGCCCAGCTCGCACTCGTGTGTGCGAAACCGATCCTGCGGGGCCGTGTCCTGTCTGGCAAGCGCGTGACCAAGACACGCCAGGGCGATGTCGGTTCTCGGCAGGCGACCGAACCTACGAGATGCTCTCGTTTCCGTTGGCGTCTCGCGATGAAGGGCCGCCACGCATCATGAACCTGTATGTCGATCGAACTCAGATGCTGCACGCAGAACGGCGCTTGATTCAAGCAGAACGCCTGGCGAGCCTCGGACGAGTCGCACAAGGTGTGGCACACGAGCTGAACACGCCGCTTGCAACCATTCGCACGCTCGCGGCGGACATGCGCGAAGCGATCCGATCCCTGGGAGCGGACGAATCACTGCAGTCCGACCTGGCTGAGTCCGCTGCCTTGATCCGCGACGAGACGGGTCGGCTCGGACGAATTACGCAAGCCCTACTCACTGGAGGAACACTGCCTCGTCTTCGGCTCGAGACGTCCGCACACCTGCTTCCGATCGTCGAGCGCGCAAAGGCGCTGGTGTTTGCCGGAGTTCGCGACGGGCTAGAACTCGTCGTCCACGACGCCGTCGCAGAGCAGACCGTGTCGGCAGACCGAGACCGCCTTTTGCAGGTCCTGGTCAACCTCTTTCAAAACGCTCTCGACGCGAATCGGGAGAACGGAAGAAAATCGGTGTGGGTCTCGGCCAGGCGAGACGGCGACATGGTGGAGCTCGCCGTCGAAGACGAGGGCTCTGGGCTACAGCCCGATATCGAAGGGCGGCTCTTCGAGCCCTTTGCGACCACGAAGCCTCCCGGCGAGGGGACGGGCCTCGGCTTGTATGCGTCGTACATGCTCGTCCAGACGATGGGCGGCGAGTTGACTATTGAAAACCGTGTAAGGGGCGGGGCTCGCGCCCGGATCCGCCTTCCCGCCGGGTCCGACGCGCTTGCAGAGGAACCAGGTCTGGCCCACGGTGGAAGATTGTCATGAACGGCAGCGTCCTCATCATCGACGACGATGCAGCTTTTCGCTTCGCGATGGCGAAAGCGCTCCGCCGCGGAGGCTATTCGGTTTCCGAGGCCAGCAGTGGGGAAGAGGCGGTCGAGGTTCTCTGCAACAGCTCCCCACCGGATGTAGCTTTGCTAGACCTCAAGATGAAGGGGATAGGAGGTCTCGAAGTTCTCCGGCGCTGCGGGTCGATTCAGACCAACGTCATCGTGCTGACGGGGCATGGGACGGTGAAGGCAGCCGTCGAGGCTATGCAACTCGGCGCGTTTTCGTTCCTGGAAAAGCCAGTCGATGCCGACATGCTGCAGCCGTTGCTACGTCAGGCGTTCATCGAGCGTGGAGCTAGCGGAGCGGGAGAGGCCGTCGCGCCGATCCCTTTGATCGGTTTGAGCCCAATGATGGACGAGGTGCGCCAATTCGTCCGCACCGTCGCGCCGACCGACGAAACGGTCTTGGTGTTTGGGGAGACCGGGACTGGGAAGGAAGTCGTTGCCAGGCAGATCCACGCTCAAAGCAATCGCCGCGGAGGCCCCTTCGTTGCACTCAATGCTGCTTGCGTGCCGCGCGAGCTCTTCGAAAGTGAGCTCTTCGGACACAAGCGCGGCGCTTTCACCGGTGCGCAAAGCGACCGAGCGGGACTCTTCCGCGAGGCTGAAGGCGGGACACTCTTCATCGATGAGCTCGCCGAGCTTCCTCCGGAGAGCCAGGCCAAGCTGCTTCGGGCAATCGAGACGAAGATGATTCGCCCAGTGGGTGAGTCCGGCGAACTCGAGGTCGACGTCCGAATCGTGGCCGCAACCAATCGTGACCTTTGGGCCGAAACCCAAGCCGGTCGGTTCCGCGAAGACCTCTATTTCCGGCTCCAGGTTTTTCCCGTGCTCGTGCACCCGCTTCGCGAGCGGCCCGAAGACATCGAGCCATTGGCTGCCCATTTGCTGGAGCGTTTGGGCAAAGCGCAGATCGCGCTCGAGCCCGAGGCCCTCGGTGCGCTTCGAGATTACGACTGGCCCGGCAACGTTCGCGAGCTCTTGAACGTGCTCCGTCGCGCCGCGCTGTTTTCGATCTCCGACAAGCTCAGCGCAGATCTAGTCCGCCGCATGATCGCCGCTAGCGTATTTGGAAGTGCGCGAGAGACGATCCCTCCCACGGGCCCTGCCAGTCAAACCAACCTTGCCGCGATGGAACGCGAGCACATCGAACGCGTGCTGCAAGAGATGGACGGGAACATCACCAGGGCCGCATCGGCGCTCGGAATCGATCGACGCACGCTGCAGCGCAAGCTGAGGTCCTACGGGATCGAATGAAGGGAACGCCCTTCGCCGCTTTAGTCGGCGAGTAACGCCTCAATGCGCTGAACGCGTACTTTCAAGGCTTCGTTTTCACGATTGACGCGGGCCATCTCCTCAGCCTGCCGATTCAATTGAGAGACGAGTGCTTGAATCGACGTGATTGCGACACCGGCCACATCGGAAGCAGCGATGTGTTTGTCGTCTACACCAAGGCCGAACAGGCGATGGAAATCCTCTGCCATCGGTCCCAGGTGCTCACTTTGTGCGCTGTCGTTGACGTAGCGCCAGCGGCTCACTTCCAGCGACTGAAGCTTTTGCAGTATGTCTGATTCGTCGACGGGAGAGGCCCGCTTGATGTGTCGACTCGAGCCCTGAGAAAGCGTCCCGGCAATCGTGAGGTTTCCGGACTGTGAGACAACCAGGCTGTCATCGACCGCGCCATTTTCGACGCGTACCGGTGTCGTCTGACTCGTCACATCTCGAACGAAGAAAGCGGCTTCGTTCGCGCCGATGTCCCAGGCATACGGCGGCCATCCGAGGTCGCCGGCCTGTTCCAGTCTCAGGGTGGGCGTATCTCCGGAAGCTACATGTACGTCGGTGACGGGCGATGACGTGCCGAGACCAACGAGGCCGTTCGCCGTTATCACCAAGGAATTCGTTGGGGCGCCGGACATGACGGTAAAGGGCGTCTGGCCTGCCGTTACATCCTCGATCGAAAAGCGATTCCGGCCTCCGTTCGAGGAATCATTCGCGACAAGTTGCCAATCGGTACTCGGAAAGGCAGCGCTCGAGCTCGTATCGTGAAAATAGATCCTCAAGTTGTTCTCTTTGAGGATCAGTGTGTTGAAGCCAAACACCTCTCCGTTGACACAGTCGAGGCCGATGCACGCGCTGCCGTCGATGATTACGTCATCGAACGTCACTTCGTCCGCGGAGACTGGCAAGACAACCAACAGTAGGGCGATAATCATGAGCACTTGCTTCTTCTTCATGGCTTGTCCTCGTATGCGTCTTCGTCGATCGCCGGTGCGCGGGCTGGTCCCAGGACCGTCGCGCGTTCGCCGCGAGGCTCCGGCACCTCCATGCCATCGATGTCGATTTGGTTCGGCGGGGACTCGAACGTGTCATCTGCGCTAGGGTTTTCGGGCGTCCCATTGGGAGTTGGCGACGCAGGAGCAGCATCACCATTCGCACACCCAACGGCACCCAAGCATGAGATCAAAGCGACGAAACCCCATTTGCGCATACGGGATTCTCGCAAACACC
>JBFICQ010000151.1:0-8660 GCA_041581895.1 Polyangiales bacterium
ACCCCCTCCTCGAAACACGTGGTTGTAGTCGAGGAGGAGGTTCCCTGGGTCGCGCCACAGGCGCGGCGTGGGATGCGGTCATGGGGCGGCGTGGGGAGTGCCAACCCGTCTAACAGCAACTCGCTCGGGTTGGTCACGAGTCACGAGGCGAGCTTGCGTCGGCCCTAGCCCGTCAGTAAACCGGGCCGACCATTGCAAGCGAGCCGTCCGGCACATGGCCGTGTCCCGCGCCGTGCCAGGCGTGGACCGGGTCGCCATTCGCCGAAGCCCTCATTGGTGGCGGCGCGAACCGGGGTACTACCGACACAGAGCCGAGGGCGCGCCTGTCGCGGCCACCGACCAACTGTTATAACCCGTGCGATGAACGAGAACCCGCGCAACTTTCCCACCGTTCTCCCTACCGGTTGGTTCCAGATCGCGTACTCCAACGAAATCGCACCGGGCGACGTAAAGCCGCTCAAGTATTTCGGCAGAGACTTGGTGATTTTTCGCACCGAGGACGACGAGCTTTCCGTGCTCGACGCGTTCTGCCCACATCTCGGTGCGCATCTCGGCCATGGTGGCACCGTCAAAGGAAGCGAGATCGAGTGTCCGTTTCATGCATGGCGGTTTGGCCTTGACGGCGTCTGCACGGCAGTACCTTACGCGAAGCGCCAGCCTCGAAAAGCGAAGCTAACCCGGTGGCACACCAAAGAGGTCGCCAATCTCGTCATGTGCTGGCATCACGCGGGCGGTGAGCCGCCTCAATGGGACGTCCCCGACGAGATCCCCGAATGGGGCACCAAAGACGGAACGCGGAACGAAGAGTGGACCGAATGGGCGACGGCGGACTGGATCGTGCGTTCGTGCAACAAGGAAATGGGTGAGAACGCCGTCGACTCGGCGCACTTCAGGTACCTCCACGGCACCCGAAACCTCCCGCAGTCCGAAGCAACGTTCGATGGTCCCGTGCTTCGCGTATTTTCCGCGACCGGGATGGAGACCCCGCGCGGTCCCGTCGAGGGGTCGGTCGAAAGTCTGAGCTACGGGTTCGGGATGGGAGTCGTGCGTTTCAAGGGGCTCGCCGAAACGCTCAATATCGGCTGCACGACGCCAATCGACCGTGAGCACGCCCATCTTCGTTTCAACTTCAGTGTGAAAAAGCTTGGCGGCGCGGACATCACGCGTGGGGTCGGCAAGGCGTTCGTGAACGAGGTCAAACGTCAGGTCGAGCAAGACATCCCCATCTGGGAACACAAGGTCCACCTGGACAAGCCATTGCTCTGCGACGGCGACGGACCTATCGCCTCGTACCGCCGCTGGGCCGAGCAGTTCTACCCCTGAGCGCCTCGCCGAGCTTCAGTAGCGGTAGCAGATCTTGAGAAGCCCACCGAAGTCTCGCGATTGGAAGCGGAGCTGGAGCTTGTCGGCTTGGGGCGCGCGTTGAGTGAGGTCTACCCCGTACCGGGCCAAGGTGTCGACGCGCTCGGCAAAATCGCGGATGTTCTTCGATAGCAAGAGCCGCTGCGCCTCGGGTGTCGGAAGCGCCGCCCGGACCAGGTACGGGTTTGAAACGCCGAGCACCGTCGCCGGAGCCATCCACGGCGTGCCCTTGAGCGCGGTCGGAGGGGTATCGGCCGACGCCTCACTGCTGGAAAAAATGCTCGCGATGAACGCGACGACGAAGCAGAGCACCCCGATACACGGGCACCGCTTGGACCCCAACTGCAACCTTCTCCTCGCCTTCACCTGTTCAGTATGCCTTATCGAGTCACTCTAAGCCAGAGGGGTGAACTTTGTTCACCGTCTGACATCCGGGCTTGGGGGAAAGTAGCCGGTTTGAACGCTCCTGGAAAGGGGCTCGGCAAGGAAGTTGGAAAATGCTCAACAGAAAGCGGGCATGGAGCGTTGGCGAGCGGGGCCCGCGGTGGAAAAGAAAAGCCCGACCTGGGCCGGGCTTGAAGCTAAGCCTTTGAAATGATTTCCTGATCACTCCGCCCCGCGACTGCCTCGGCGAAGGTAGGCGGGAATGTCGAGGACCGCCTCGTCGTGCAACGCGGACGCCCCAAATGCACGCGTGCCGGCGCTTTGCGGCGCCGCGGCGGGCGCGCCCTCGAGAGTCGCCGTCAGGTCCTCCGTTCTTGACGCCGAGCTCCGAATAACCCGAGAGGAGGAAGTATTGTGAGATTGATAACCATGAGACCCTTGGTGCATCCCTAGCGGGATGGGGGCGTGGACGACCGTCTCAAAGCCGGTCGCGATCACCGTGACTTTGACCGTATCGGTGAGGTCGGAATCGGTGACGACCCCGAAGATGATCTCGGCCTCCTCGTGGGCTGCCTGCTGAACCAGCCCCGCAGCTTCGTTGATCTCGCGAAGCTTGATGTCAGGCCCCGCCGTGAAGTTGATCAGAATGCCCGTCGCGCCTTGCACCGAAACCTCATCGAGCAACGGTGAGTTGACCGCCATCTCGGCAGCCTCGAGTGCACGACGGTCGCCTTTGGCGAGGCCGGTGCCCATCAGGGCGCGGCCATTGCTACTCATTATGGTCTTCACATCGGCAAAGTCGACATTGATCATCCCTGCATTGATGATGAGGTCGCTGATCCCCTGCACGGCTTGAAGGAGCACGTCATCGGCGCGTGCGAACGCATCCAACATCGTGATCTCGTCGTCGCCGAGTGACAGCAGCTTTTGATTCGGAATCGTAATGATGCTGTCGATCGAGTCGATCAACTCCGAGATCCCACGCTCCGCGTGTTTCGAGCGTTTGCGCCCTTCGAATTGGAAAGGCTTGGTCACGACGCCGACGGTGAGCGCCCCTTGGTCTTGCGCGACCTGAGAGATGATCGGACCTGCACCAGTGCCCGTGCCGCCACCCATGCCGGCGGTGATAAAAACCATGTCGGCGCCCTCGAGTGCTTCCGACAGACGCTGGACGTCCTCGAGCGCAGCCTTACGTCCGACATCGGGGTTGCCGCCCGCACCCAAACCGCGCGTCAGCTGCGGCCCTAGTTGGATCTTGACTGGCGCGAGGCTGCGGTCGAGCGCCTGAGCATCCGTGTTCGCCGCGATGAACTCGACCCCCTCGAGCCCGCTGCGAATCATTGTGTTGAGTGCATTGCCGCCGCTTCCGCCGACGCCAACGACTTTGATTTTCGCTTGAAGCTCTGCGTCGTCCGCGAACTCGATCGAGATAGCCATCGATTCCTCCTCAGAAAACCTCTTTGAACCACGCACCAAGCTTTCGGCCGAGACCGCGACTTGCAGCCACCTCCACCGTTCGCTCAGACGAAGTCGTCCCCGTTATCTGCTCTGCGGCGTGCTTCACCAGTCCCACGCCCGTGGCGTAAGAGGGGCTCTTCACGACGTCGATCAATCCGCCGATGCCCGTGGGTGCCCCACGACGTACCGGTAGGCCGAGCACTTCCTCGGCAAGCTCAGGCAAGCCATCCAGGAGCGTAGTGCCGCCAGTGACGATCGCTCCAGAAGCCAACATGTCCGTGTAGCCGGTCTCAGCGATCACGTGACGGCAGGCCGCGAAGATCTCCTCGACCCGCGGCTCTATGATGTCGCAGAGAACGCGACGTGGAAGTGATCTGGCTGGGCGGCCGCCGACCGAGGGCACTTCGATGGTTTCATCATCGTCGACCATTCGCGAGGCGGCACATCCATACTTGATCTTGATGCGTTCCGCTTCCGCCATCGGCGTGCGAAGGCCCGTCGCGACGTCGCTCGTCAGGTTGATGCCTCCGATTGGGATGGAGCTCGTGTGGACGACCGCGCCGTCTACGTAGATGATGATGTCCGAGGTTCCGCCGCCGATGTCGATCAGCACCCCACCGATCTCTCGCTCGTCGCCGCTCAGCACCGCATGCGCACTCGCAAGCGGCTGCAGGACGACTTCTTCGACGAACAGGCCACACCGCTCGGCGCACTTGGTGACGTTTGCGACGCTGGTCGACGCTGCGGTCACCATGTGCACCCGCGCTTCGAGTCTAACGCCCGCCATGCCCACGGGCTCTTTGATTCCGTCTTGCTCATCGACGATGTATTCTTGCGGAAGCACGTGAAGCACCTGGCGATCACCAGGCAGAGGAACGGCCTTGGCTTGCTCGAGCACGCGAGAAACGTCTTCGGCGGCAACCTCCCGATTTGCGATCGCGGCGACGCCATCTTGGTTCATTCCGCGCACGTGACTGCCGGCAATACCGGCATACACAGTGTTGATCTCGACGCCGGCCATGGTCTCGGCTTGTTCCACTGCCGCGCGGATAGCCTGCACGGTCGACTCGATGTTGACGACCACGCCCTTCTTCAACCCCTTTGAAGGAACGGAGCCTATCCCGATGATGTCTAGACCTTCTTCGGTTTGCTCAGCGACGATGGCACAGACCTTCGTCGTCCCCAGATCCAACCCTGCAATGATCTCGTTTTCCGCCATCCCTCGCCTCTCTCTGACCCATACACAAGGGCGATTTCCCGGGACAAGTTTCGTGCAGAAAAAAAAGGGGTAGAATGCGGTTTTCGAGTCCCCGAAATCAGGGGATGGTCGCGGCTCCAGTCAGTGGAGCCGCACAGTAACCCGCTCAGGACTTCGCACGTTGTCGAGATATACGTACGCTGGCCTCGCTTTTTCCCGAGTGAGACGCTCTAGGACCTGTCGCAAGCGCCGCAGCTTGTGTCGGTGCTGCCCATTTCCCACGCGCACATGCATGCCATCCTCACCTACGAAAAGCTCGATGTCGGTGGGGCCGTCGAAGTGAATTTCGGAAACCGGCTCGCGGTCGGCGAGGCCTGCACCTTCGTAGTCCTGCAGGACGGCCATGGAACGTAGTAGGACAGCGGTTCGGTAGTCGAAATCGTCGTAAAACCTCTCAGAAGCAATGCCTGTGATCACGGGCAGGTCGGCGGGATCATCGACCCCGAGGCGCTTGAATACGACGCCCTCTTCGCTGACTAAATAGAGCTGATCGAGGGCGACCAGGGCGACAGGCGTTCGCTCCACAAGCTCGACGCGAACGCGGTTGGGAAGTTTGCGAACCACTGTTGCCTCTTTTACCCAAGGATGTTGAAGCAAACGATCTCGGGCCTGTTCCGTCGAAACTTCGAAGGCGTTTGAACCTATCTGGAGGCCGGCAGCTCGCCGCACGTCGATCGCCTCAAGCCGGCGGTTTCCTTCGATCACGATTTCGCGAATCGCGAAGGCATCTGCCGTTTGGGCGTAGCGCACCGTGTGACCACCGAGCCAGAGGATCGAGGCCAGGGCAAGGCCGACCAAAACAGCCAGACGGGCACGCTTCAGGAGCCCTCGACTGCGGCTCACCCAGGCCTCCACCCCCTCCCGAGCAGCCATGAGACGCTCGGGCCAGCTCCGTTTAGGTTTGGCCGTTTTGGCCTTCTTCGGCGCCGGACGCCGGCGGTTTTGGGACCGTGGCTTGGTCGAGGCCTTGCTCGGTGCTCTCTTCGCGGGGCTCTTCTTGGCTGTCTGGCGCTTGGAAGTGCCTCGTTTGGTGCTCGCACGCTTGGGTGCCGGTCTCTTCTTGAGCGAGCTCTTGGTCTTCTTGGGCGTGAGACGCTTGCGGCCCGCCGTCGAGCGCCGGCGCCGGTTCATGAGGCGAGCACCTCGAGAAGCTCGGGGCCGGTGCGCGTGATGTCCCCGGCACCTAGGGTGATGACTACGTCTCCAGGCTGCACCCGGGCGCGTATCGCCTCGGCCAGCTCGCTGCGTTCTTCTACCAGCGTCACGTCTCGATGCCCGTGCGCGCGGACCGCTTCGGCGAGCCGCCGCGCATCGGCCCCCTCGATTGGTTTTTCGCCCGCGGCGTAGACGTCGGTCAAGAATAGAACATCGGCCCGGTTGAAGGCACGGGTGAGCTCATCAAAGAGGTCGCGCGTGCGGGTATAGCGATGTGGCTGAAAGGCAACGACCAATCTCTGACCATAGGCACGCTGAGCAGCCTCGAGCGTCACTTCGACCTCTGCAGGGTGATGTCCGTAATCGTCGATCACGGTGACGTCGCCGACTTCGCCCACGATCGAAAAGCGCCGCTGAACCCCCTCGAAGGTACGAAGCGCGCTTCGTACCTGGTCGCGATCGATTCGAAGCTCGTCGGCCACTGCGATGGTCGCCAGGGCGTTCAGGACGTTGTGTGCTCCGGGCATGCGGACCTCGAATTGACCTAGCGTCTCACCGCGGTGCTCGACATCGAACCCCACAGACAGCCCAGAGAACACCGGATTTCGTGCGCGGTAATCGGCTTGCGCGGAAAACCCATACGTGACGATGCGCTTGTCGATTCGGGGGAGGACGTCTTGAACGTTGGGATGATCGAGGCACGCGACGACCACACCGTAGAAAGGAACCCGATTGGCAAAACCGACGAAGGCGTCTTTGATGCCATCGAGGCTTCCATAGTGATCGAGGTGTTCGGGATCGATATTGGTAATCACGGCAACGGCCGGAATGAGGTGCAGGAACGAACCGTCTGACTCGTCGGCTTCGGCAACCAGTAGGTCGCCTGCCCCCATGGCGGCTCCCGAGCCGAGGGCATTGAGCTTGCCGCCGATGATGACCGTGGGATCGAGCCCGGCGCTTCTCAGCACCGTCGCCACCAAGGATGTCGTCGTGGTCTTTCCATGGGAGCCAGCGATTGCAATGCCGTCCTTCAAGCGCATCAGCTCACCGAGCATCTCGGCTCGAGGAATCACAGGCACACCGCGTCGTCGCGCTGCCACCAACTCGGGATTCGTCGCCGGCACTGCCGACGAGAACACGACCACATCGGCTTCGGCGACCTGCTCAGCTCCGTGGCCGACGAAGATCTTCGCGCCTTTGTCGGCCAGTCGTCGCGTGTACTCGTTCTCGCGAAGATCGGAACCGGTGACCTCGAACCCCGAGTCGAGCAGCACTTCGGCGATTCCGCTCATTCCAATGCCACCAACGCCGACGAAATGGATTGACCGAATTCGACCGCGAAACATCCCCGGTTACTCCCACACGGCCCCGTCGACGACAACTGGACGCCGCGGCCGCGCAATGGCCTGTCGTAGGCCTGCATTGCCGTGCCCGAGACGCAGCATCGGCGCGGGGGCGAGCTCGCTTGGATCTGCGCCGACAGGGGGCTCGCCTGCGGACGGGTTGGGACCGTGGCCTCGCTGCTGTGCGCCGCCGAGCCATCCGATGAGGTCATCCACGATCGTTGCCGCCGCGTCAGGTCGCCCATGCCGACGAGCGGCGAGCGACATGGCCTGCCGCCTGGCAGGGTCGTCGAGCAGCTGAGCCACCAACGTGCCGAGAGCCTCCACCTCCAACTCGGATTCACGAATGCAGACCGAGGCGCCCTGCTCCTCGAGCGCGCGCGCGTTCTTTGCCTGGTGGTCGTCGGCGGCAAATGGGAAGGGCACGAGAATCGAGGGACGTCCGATCGCGCAAAGCTCGGCCAGTGTCGTCGCCCCCGCTCGCGCGACCACCAACGCTGCGGTGGAATAGGCCTTCGCTATTTCATCGATGAACGTGATTACTTCAGCATCGATTCCCAAGTCTTCGTAAGTTCGCTCCACCTGCTCGCGCATCGATTCGCCGGTCTGGTGCATCACCCTAAGGCCTCGGTCGGCCAGACCGGCTCTGGCGAGCGCTCTTGGTACATCCTCGTTGAGCTTGCGCGCGCCCTGCGAGCCGCCAAGAACCAGAATCGTGCGCGCCCGCGACTCGAAGCCTTCGGGGTCGGCGAGTGCGCGACGCGCATGTTCGACGAATTCGCGGCGCACTGGGTTGCCGGTTAGCCGGGACTTGTCGTGACCGAACACATCCGCAGTGCTGTCGAAGGTGATGTAAGCGCGGTCTACGAACCGGGCGAGGATTCGGTTCGTCATGCCGACGTAAGCGTTTTGCTCGAGTAGCGCAGTGGGGCGCCTGGCCAGAGAAGCCGCGAGCAGCACCGGGCCCGAGGCATAGCCACCGACCCCAAGAACGAGGTCGGGCTGGAAGCTTCGGATTAGCGACGAGGCGTGCATCATCGCGCCCGGGATCCGGGTGAGCCCAGCGAATCGAGCGCCAAGACCTTGGCCTTTCAAAGGGGTCACATCGAGGAGGTCGAGTGACTCCCCACGTTGGGGCAGGATCCGGGCCTCGATGCCGCGCGCAGTGCCGACGAACCTGACCTCCAGAGTTGGAATGCGTCGCCGCAGCTCTTCGATGACTGCGAGGCCCGGAAAGAGGTGTCCTCCCGTGCCACCGCCCGCTACCATGATGCGCTCGATCATCGTGCACCTCCCTGGGCCATTCGCATCCGAGGCTTCGCCTTCCTTCGCTTGACGCTCTTTGCTGGCTCTTGGGCAGGTTCGACGGCAAAGCGCGAAACGTTGAGAAGCAGACCGGCAGCTGCCGCGTTGACGAGCAGCGATGAGCCTCCGTAACTGACGAACGGAAGCGCCAACCCCTTCGTGGGCAGCAGTCCCATCGCCACGGCGAGATTCGTGAACGCCTGAAGCCCGATGAAGAGTGTCATCCCGGCAGCCAGGTAGCCCGCGTACTCGTCAGGACTGCGCCATGCCGCGCGAAGCCCGCGAAAAACTAGCCACGCAAAAGCCATGCAAAGCGCGGCCACGCCGAGGAAGCCGAGCTCCTCTCCCACGATGGCGCTCACGAAATCGGTGTGCGCCTCCGGAAGGAAGAGAAG
>JBFICQ010000152.1:0-8587 GCA_041581895.1 Polyangiales bacterium
CGATGACTTCGACGAGAGCTGGAAACGCATCAGGACCGCGGGCGGGAAGTTCCACGCCTTCATTCCCGAGTTGCTCGAGGCGCTCGGTTCGCTTGGCGCTGAGGAGGCGGGCACCGGCGATCCCGCCTTTCCGTTCGTCTTGTCCGCAGGCGAGCGGCGTTCGTTCACCGCCAACACGATCCTGCGCGATCCCGCCTGGCGGAAGAAAGACGCCGACGGGTCGCTGCGCATGAGCCCTGACGATGCAGCGCAACTCGGCGTGAACAACGGCGATCGAGTTCGGCTCACCACCAAGCGGGCGTCGGTGGAGGTACCCGTCGAGGTGTCCACGATGATGCAGCCAGGCCACGTATCGCTTCCGAACGGCCTCGGCCTCGACCATCCCGACGATGGCGGGAAGCGAGTTCAGACCGGAGTCGCGCCCAACGAGCTCACCGCGACCGAGGATCGCGACTGGCTTGCTGGGACTCCGTGGCACAAGCACGTGCCTGCTCGCATCGAAGCCGTACAATAAGCGCCGCCGCGTCGTGTATAAGAACCTCACTGCCCAGACGATTCATTACTTCGCGAGACCGCAGGCCGGGGTGCTGCGCGAGCCTTTGCGTGTTGCCGCTGCATGGAAGGGAAGTGAGATGGCGCAGCGCGACGACTGGCGCGAGCCACTCGACGCATCCGAAATCGCGGAGCTGGACGCGGCGCTCGAGAGCAGCCGGCGCAGCGGCAAAGCGATACGGGAGCTCACCCGCGACGATTTTCCGCTTCCGACCCTGACCCACAAGATCGATCGCTGGCGTCGCGAGGTTGCCACCGGGCGCGGCTTTCAAGTCGTGAGTGGAGTACCTGTGACCCGATGGTCCCAGCGCGAAGCCGAAACGTTCTTTTGGTGCTTCGGGCTCCACTTTGGGACCCCGGGGGCTCAGAATCCGCAGGGCGACCTACTCGGCCACGTCATCGACACCGGGGAGAGCCCAGATCGGGTCCGCCACTATCGCACCCGCGTCAACATCAACTTCCACTGCGATGCCGCCGACGTAGTGGGGCTCCTTTGCCTTCAAAAGGCCAAGCGAGGAGGTCAGAGTCGAATTGTCAGCTCGGTATCGATCTACAACGAGCTTCTTCGTCGCAAACCGAATGCCGTGGATCGTCTGTACCACCCGTTCATGATGGACACCAAAGGCGAGGGCGGTGTGCAGTACCTTCCCGTTCGGCCGTGCCGTTACGACGGCGATCGCTTGCGAACGTTTTATCACACCGACTACTTCCGTTCCGCGGTCGACTTTGGCGGACGGTCTCTGTTGCCTCTGGAGGACCGTATTCTCCTCGACCTCTACAACGAGATCGCCGAGTCTCCCGGCCTCTACCTCGACATGGATTTCCAGCCAGGAGACATCCAGCTGCTGTCCAATCACACGGTCCTTCACGCGCGAACCGGCTACGAAGATTTCGCCGAGCCCGAGCGAAAGCGACACCTGCTACGACTTTGGATCTCGCTCCCAGGACGCAGGTCGCTGGTCACCCGTTTGCGCACCCATCGCAGTCGCCTAGGTGTGGCCGCCACCGCTGCAGGCTTCAAGCTCGGGCACGCGATCTCCCGCACCCTGCGTCTTTAAGTCTGAACGAACCAGGCCTAGTGCTTCAGGTGGCCGGCGATCGCGTATTGATAGGGGAGCGACTCTTTGAGCAACTCGGCCGCGAACCCCGCTGACTCGAGCTCCGAGCTCACGGTGCTCGGGGAAAGTCGCATCTCGAGTGGCGGCCCTTCGGGGCTATCTTGGTCGAAATCGATGATGAGCACTCGGCCCCCCGGACGCAGGGCTTCGAGAACCTTCTGCGCATAGGCGATGCGGTCGGTGAGGTGGTGCCACGTGTTAACAACCAGCACGCGATCGACCGACCCCGGTGCGAGGGAAGGATCCTCGGCGCTTACCAAACGTGGGCTCACGTTGTAGAGGCGCTCGCGCTGGATGCGTTGAGCCATGATATCCACCATCGAGCGCTCGACATCGAGCCCGAGGACTCGGCCGCTCTGTCCCACGGCCCTCGACAAGTAGCGGAGGAAGTAACCGGTGCCGGCGCCCAGATCCACGACTGTCATGCCAGGCCTGCAGTCGAGAAGCTCGACGACCCGGTCGGGTTGTTGCCACCAGTACCGATCCTTGGCGTCCAACTGGGCGGCATAGGCCTGGGGGTCGGGCGGCCCCGACGGAGGCGGGGTGGCCGAATGTTGCGAGGATGATCCCCCGCAGCCCAAACCGAGGGCCGCCAGCAGGACGATCGCGGGAATAGCTCGAGGGTTCATTCGGTTAAATCACAGGGAGGCTTACAATTGGCGACATGTTTGACCGCGGCAAATGACTTCGCGTATTTAGGGCGAGAAAAAGTAAGCCGTTTAACCCCGCGCAGTCACTCGAAAATTGCGCGGTTTTGGCCGGCGACTAGACTGGCGCTCGTAACCCCCTGAGCGGGGGAAGGGGAAGGAACTCCATGAAGAGACAACTGAATTCACCGCTGACGGCCGTCCTGTGCCTCACTCTTTTCGCGGTTCTGGTGGTCGGCTGCAAGAAGGACGCGGAGGAACCCGAGGTCGAAGAACCGACGACCGGCTCCGAAATGCCAGAGCCAGAGCCCGAAGTCGAGATCGAGCCCATGGAAGAGCCGTGTGCTTTCGAGACGGTGTACTTCGAGTTCGATTCCGCCGAGCTCGACAGCAGCTCGCGAACGTCGATCCAAGAGGCGGTCGAATGCTATCGCAGGCAAGATCCCAACGTGAACCTTCTTCTCACCGGCGCGGCCGATCCGCGGGGCACCGAGGAGTACAACATCGCTCTTGGCGAGCGTCGCGGCCAAGCGGTTCGTGGCTATCTGATCTCGCTCGGACTCGACGGGAGCCGCATCTCGGTCACCTCGGTCGGTGAAGAGATGGCAACCGGCACCGACGAGGCCAGCTGGGCGCGAGACCGCAACGTCAGCGCTTCTGCAAACTAAGTCGCCGGGGGGGCGCTCGTGGGGAATAACCTTTGATGCTTTCGGTCTTCCTGCAGGCGAGCGCACCCGAGTCACTCAATCCATGGCAGCTCGTGATCGGCGCCTCGCCGGTCGTTCAGCTCGTCATGGTCATCCTCGTTTTCATGGCGGTGATGTGCCTCTACATCATCGGAGCAAAGTGGATCCGCTTGAAGCAGGTGACCGATCAAAGCCGCAGTTTTCTCGAGCTCTTCTGGTCGGAGGAAAAGGCTCGCAACTGGAACGCAAAGGCCCTGAACGAGATCCACGGGCGCTCCGCGGAATACGATCGCTCCCCTATCGCGACGGTGTTTCGCGCGGGGTACCGGGAGCTTGCGCGCATCGCGCGGACCGGGCGTCCTGGCAAAGCCGATGTCGGCAACGTGGAACGCGCGCTTAGGCGAGCCCAGAGCGCGGAATTGACGCGCCTCGAGAACAAAGTGTCGTTCTTGGCGACGACGGCCTCCACCGCACCGTTCATCGGACTGTTCGGAACCGTTTGGGGCGTCATGAATTCCTTCATTGCGATTCATGGTCAGAAGAGCGCGGGTCTCGACGTCGTTGCGCCCGGCATCGCCGAGGCGCTCATCGCGACGGCGCTCGGTCTTGCTGCGGCCATCCCCGCGGTAATGGCATACAACTACTTCGTTCGGCGCATTCGTGTCGTCGACAGCGAAACTTCGGCTTTTGCGAGCGACTACCTCAACATCATCCGAAGACATCTGCTGGTGGAGTAGATCATGGCCTTCTCGAACAACGACAAGGGCCCGGGGAGCGCGCTCAGCGAAATCAACGTGACTCCTTTGGTGGATGTCATGCTCGTGCTCCTAATCATTTTCATGATTGCGGCGCCGATGCTCACTACCGGCGTCGACGTCGAGTTACCCAAGGCCGAAGCACCTCGGATGGACATCGACGAGGAGGTTCCGGTGATTACGGTGCAACGAGATCAGCGAATTTTCCTCTTCGAAGAGGAGGTCTCGCTCGATGTCTTGAAAGAACGACTCGCATCCGACGAACGCGTTCGAAGTGTCGATGAGGTCTTCGTGCAGGCCGATGAGCGAGTGCCGTACGGTGCAGTCGCGCAAGTCCTTGCCCTAGTACGCCAGGCTGGGATCGGGAAGATGGGTCTCGTCACCGACCCCGTCACTCGAAGGCCGAGATAGGATGGCCAACCCGGGCGCGACCGACTGGCGTACCCTTTGTCTCTTCGAGACCGAGCAACCCAGCTTCACCGAAATCATGGGCGGGATCGGGTTCGCATTGGGTGCCTTCGTAGCGATCCCCCTGCTTGCGCTGTTGAGCGCCCTTCTACTCGGCGCGATGCAGTCGGTTCTCGGCACGTCGACCGCTGCGCTTCCACCTCCGCCGATCGAGGTCATCGAGACCCGTTTCGTTCGGCTTGGGAAGAAGAAGCCGCCGCGCGCCCTTCCGAGCAAAGAGGTGCCAGAAGCGCCCCAAAAAGCTCCGGTTCCTGAAGCCCCGGACTCCGATCCGGTGGCAGCGGCGCCCACGGGCAGAGCCGAAAAAGGCATGGCCAAGCCGAAAGACAAGCGCGACAAACGGAAAGACGACCTTCTCTCGCAGCTTGGCCAGCGTGCGGGCGCGATCTCCGAACTATCGAAGGGCCCCGAGCTCGAAGGTGACCCCGATGGAATCGCAGAAGGGACCATGGCAACCGGTACCGATCGGGAGATCTACATCGGTAAGCTCTACTCCTATTTCCGTCGAGGTTTTCGAACGCCTACCAGCATTCCCGCCGACGAGCTCCAAAAGCTGACTTGCGTCCTCGAGCTTTCGATCACCGAGGACGGACGCGTCGACGGCTACGAAATCACCCGGCCGAGCGGGAATGAATCCTTCGATGCCGCCGTTCGTCGCAGGGTGGATCAGGCCAAAGGCGCCGAGCTCCCGGCTCCACCCGCATCGATCGCGAGTCAGGTTCTGGGAAATACGATCTCATTGCGTTTTTTCGGACGCCATTTTTAGTGAAGGAGAAGCATGGCTTTGACAGCATCGGCACATCGTTTTCAGGATGCATTGCTCTGTGCACTAGTGCTCGTTCCCGTCATCTTCGCCGCGATGCCCGCGGCCAGCGAGGAAGATGAGCCGCCGCTTCCCGAGGACAAGATCGTCGTCGATATCGACGCGGCGGAGGAAGAGGTCTTTCGAATCGGTATTCCCGATCTGATCGGCAAGCCTAGCATCCATGCCGTCGGTGGCGCGGATGTATTGCGCAACGATTTCCGCTTGATGCCGGGCTTTCGCGTCATCGGTCCTGCCTCGATCCGTCACGACTACGTGAGCAGAGGCATCGACGTCGATCTCAGCTCCTGGTCGGTGCTCGGGGCCAACGGTGTCATCAAGGGCGTGATCTCGAGCAGCCGTTCCAATGTCACCGTCGAGCTTCGCTTCTATCAATCGACCGGAGCAGGCAGGGCGGCCCTACGGAAAGTGTATCGAGGCAGCCCAGACCAGATTCGCAAGTGGATGCACGACTTCGCCAACGAGGTGATTGCGATCGTCACGGGCGTTCGCGGTCCGTTTGGAACTGAGATCGCCTTCGCGCGCAAGCTCGGGCCGGGCCGAAAGAGCGTGTATGCCGCTGGCATGGATGGTTACGGCCTTCGCAGGGTTTCGAGCGGCGGCGGAGTGTCGATGCTTCCGTCCTATGGTGCGGGGGCCATCTGGTACACGCGGCTTTCGAGCAAAGGGATGTTCATCACCAACACGCGCGTGGGGGGACGGCGCGTGATCGGCGGTAAGGGGATCAACATGGCACCGATGATCTGTGGTGACCGCGTTTACTTCACCTCTTCTCGCCACGGAAACTCCGAGATCTACAGCGCGAATCTCGATGGGAGTGCCGTGCGACGTCTCACCAGAAGCCGCGCGATCGACGTGAGCCCAACCTGCGGTCCTGGGAGCAAGCTTGCATTCGTGTCCAACCGCCACGGAAGCCCCCAGGTGTTCACGATGAATCGCGATGGAAGTGACGTGAAACGCGTAACGTTCCGTGGAGGCCACAATCAAACCCCGGTCTGGTGCATGGATCCGAAACAGCCGCTCATCGCGTTCAGCGGTCGCGATGCGAATTTCGATATCTTCACGGTCAACGTCGAGACGCAGGAGTATCGCCGCCTGACACAAGGGCAGGGCGACAACAAGGATCCAGCTTTTTCTCCCGATTGTCGCCTCATCGCCTTCACCTCCAACCGTCGGGGCGGTTCGGGGGTCTACTTGTCGGGCCAAGATGGGCTCGACCAGAACCAGGTGATCAAAGGCGGTGCCGAAACGGTCCGCTGGAATCGCTGAGATACAGACCCTCGCTTAGCGACCAGTCGAGCCTCTTGGCGGGCGATGCACGGTGCCCTATGCTCCGGCCTCCATGGCTAATCTCAAGCGCGTCTTGTTGGGCGCGATCGTCATTGTCGGGGTGATCGCGCTCGTGCTGTGGGTCGTGCTCGGCCGTGGTCAGCCACAGGTCGACGGAGAGGTCACCTTCGCGCGATTGGATCCCGACCTCGTCGCGGCTCGAAACGACGACTTCACCGAATCCGAAGGTCGGATCCTCTTCGGCGATCTTCACGTGCACACGACCCTGTCGGTCGATGCGTTCCAGTGGAGCTTGCCGCTCATGGGCGGAGAGGGTGCTCATCCTCCGGCCGATGCATGTGATTTCGCGCGGTTCTGCTCGCAGCTCGACTTCTACGCGCTCACCGACCATGCGGAGGCGCTCACTCCGCGCACCTGGGCAATGGTCAAAGAGTCGGTACGCCAGTGCAACTCGGTCGACGAGAGCGAGCAACCGGACCTAGTGGCGTTCACCGGGTTCGAGTGGACCCAAATTGGACGGACGCCCGAAGACCACTACGGACACAAGAACGTGATTTTCAAAGAGACCGGCAACGGCCAGCTCCCCGATCGGCCGATCGCCGCTCCCGGTCTGGCCTCGCGCGCCTTTAGCGACCTGAGCACACTAACCGTCAATCTGCGGGTCCCCTTTCACGCGTTTCCAAACCAGCAACCGTACAACGACGTGAGCGTACACGTTCGTGAGATCGCTTCGGTTTCCAACTGTCCGGAAGGCATTCCTTCTCCCGAGTTGCCGACTGACTGTCGCGAATTCGCCAAAACACCCCGAGCTCTTTTTGATAAGCTCGACGAATGGAAGCTCGAGGCGATGGTGATTCCGCACGGCACGACGTGGGGCTTTTATACGCCTCGAGGCTACGCCTGGGACAAGCAACTATCGCCGGCGCAAGATGATCCGAGGTGGCAACGCCTGATCGAAGTCTTCTCCGGGCACGGCAACTCCGAGGAGTACCGTTCGTTTCGCGCAGTCGAGCAGGGTGCGGAAGGCTCAGCTTGCCCCGCTCCCACAGAAGAGTTCGAGGCGTGCTGTTGGCGGGCCGGCGAGATCGTGCGGAGCCGTTGCGACGAGGCTAGTTCTTCTCAGTGCGAGGAGCGAGTCGCTACTGCCCGGCGGAATTACCTGAACGCGGGCACCGCCGGGCATGCGACCTTGCCGGGGACCCAACTCGCCGAATGGGGCAACTGCGGACAGTGCGCGGACTGCTTCAACCCGAGCTTCCTCTATAGGTCCGGTGGCGCTGTCCAGTACATCCTCTCGAGGGGCAACTTCGAAGACCCGGATTCGCCCCACCATGCGACCTTCGGCTTCATCGCCTCGAGCGACAACCACTCGGCCCGACCTGGCACCGGCTACAAGGAGATCGAACGGCGCAAGATGAGTGATGCCCGGGGGCCGGTGAGCGAAAAATGGGAACGGCTGGTCTTTGGCGCCCCTGACAAGACGGTCGAGTCCGTGGCGCTCACGGGCGAAGAGATCGCGTCCATGCCTCCGTTTCAAACGGTATGGCTCGAACGCCAGGCTTCGTTTTTCCTGACCGGCGGTTTGGTGGCGGTGCATGCTCCCGAGCGCACCCGCGATGCGATCTGGAACGCTTTTTCGGCGCGAGAAGTGTACGGTACTTCGGGCGATCGGATCCTGCTGTGGTTTCATTTGATCAATGCCGGCGACGAGCGGGTCCCCATGGGGAGCCAGCTCGCCTTCGAGGGCACACCGAAGTTTCGGGTGAAGGCTGCCGGGGCATTCGAGCAAGAGCCGGGTTGCCCGGCTACCGTTACCGAGGCCCTTGGTGAAGACCGTGTCGAGCACATCTGTGCCGGCGAGTGTTACAACCCGTCGGACAGACGCAGAAGAATCACGCGCATCGAGGTGGTTCGGATCGGCCGCCAGATGGCGGAGACAGAGCCCGTGGAAGAGCTGATCGAGGACCCGTGGCTCACGATCCCATGCCCGTCAGACGGTGAAGTTTGTGAGGTCGAGTTCGAAGATCCAGAGCGCGACGGCTCCGGGCGGGAGCTCCTCTACTACGTGCGCGCGATCCAAGAACCGACCCCGGCCGTGAATGCGGGCCTCCTGCGCTGCCAAGAAGACGCGTGCGATCCCTGCTTCGGAGGCTACCAAACCGCTCTGGACGATGACTGCCTTTCCGTCAACGAAGAGCGCGCGTGGTCTTCTCCGATCTATTTGAAAGCCTTGCCTGTCGTTGGGGCG
>JBFICQ010000153.1:0-8573 GCA_041581895.1 Polyangiales bacterium
GTAGCTTTGACGTCGGCCGAGGTGGAGATTCGCACCTCGCCGAGCTTCTCGCCGTTGCTCGGATTGAACGACTCCAACACTTGAGGAGCTCTTGCCTCTTCGACTTGTTGCAACATCACCGCCTCCGCATCTGTTGCGCCACGCAACAGGCTTAGCCGTCGAGCCCTACCATGGCCCGAGCCTTGTCCTTGTAGTACTTCGATGGCGCCTCGGCGAGGAGCATCATCTTTTGTGTCGCGAACGACCCTTCTGCATGGATCGAGCATACCTCATGCCACCCCGCAAAGTCGCTTGCAACCACGTGGTGTAACGTGCTCATCAATTTGAGGCGTTGCTCGGCGTCGTATTCGCCGGCGCCGCCCATGTATTGTTCCAGGTAAGGCCGCGTGTCCTCATTTTGCCAGTCCTTGTAGGTGGGCTGGGTCACCAGCAAGCCACCGGCAATGTCCTGAATGTCCCGAACGAAATCATGAAACTGCGAAGCGAAGTGCAGCTTCGCCATGTTCGACGTGAGCGGGTTCGCCACGAACAGACCCGAACCAGCGAAGTCTTGCGGATCGAGCGCGGCTGCTTTGGCTAGCGCCTTGGTGGTCTCCGTATAGCGGATCATGTTGACGAAGCGTTCCCGGATGTTCGAGGCCTTGTGTACACCGTTTGCCTCCGCGGCGAGCATTCCCAAACCTGTCATGTATTCAATGATCGGGATCTTGTAGGTCACGGCCGTGTAGCGATGGAATGCCGAGAATGCGTATGCGAGCCCTTGAGCTGCTGGCCACTCACGAAGCATGAAGACGCGCTCTTTGGGTACGCGCACGTTGTCGAAGATCACCAGGGCTTCGACATGACCACGGCGCGGGCGCGGCGTCGGGAAATGTGCGGTGTCCTCGTAGCGGAAGCTCGGCCGGCAGATCTGGGTGATGCCCGGGGTATTCGCGGGCACGGCAAACGCCACTGCATAGTCGGCGTCCTGCTCGGACATGTTGCGCGTCGGAATCACGAGGATCTCATCTGCGTAGGCCGACGCGGTGATGTGTGCTTTCGCCCCCGAAACGAAGATTTCGTTCTCGGTCTCGTCCACGACCCGGAGGTAGTAATCAGGACTGGCTTGTTGGCTCGGCCCTTTGGACCGGTCGCCCTTCACGTCGGTGACGGCGCCCGCCAGCGCGACATCGTTGACTGCACAGTAACGGCGATACTCGGTGATGCGGTCCAGGTACTTCTTACTGCCGGCAACCCGAGCCACCGCCGTGAGCGCATTGATGATGTCGGTGCCGACGTCTTTCACGAACGGGAGAGCGCCGTCGGCCACGTTGCACGCTCCCTTTACCAGCTCGTGCCGCTTGGCGACGACCTCGGGATAATCCGGGAGCTCAAAATACCGGCTGACTGGCTCGCCCGTGCTCGGCTCCTCTATGACGGCGAGGTCGCGCATGTCCGGATGGTCCGCCAACAAGAAATCGAACGCGCCAGTTTCGACGCCCACCTTGATGTAAGGATCCACGGTGACGTCCGGGACCTTCTTTCCCAAAATGTAGACCTTGCGATCGTCCCTCAGGCCTGCCTTGTATTCTTCAGCCGTTCGTAGCGCCATGGTTTGTAGCCTCTCGTGCGTCGGGTTGGGGCCGTCTATTTGGTTTCGACGGGCCTAAACATTTTGCGCAGCTTGCGCATGAAGCCGGTGTCACCCTTGATTGAGAGCTTGCCGGTGATCACGGCGGTGATGCCGGACATCTTGCCGACCGTGACGTCGTAGTAGTCGCTATCGCGCGCGACGACGTAACAACGAGGGTTCTCTGCCAACCCCTCGGTCACGTTGATCTGGCCATCGCGGATGGTGACCGTCCAATCGCCGCCGCCACCACCGGTAATGTGATAGCTGATGACGGCGTCCACGCCTTTCGCCTTCTTGGGGATAAACCGCGCGGGCATGCCCTCGAACAGATGCGCCACCGGCACCGCCTCGGCGGTTGCCTCTTCGGCGATCTCCCGAATCAGCTCCTTCTTGATCACTTTGCCGATCGCATTCCTCGGCAGACGATCGCGGAATAAAAACTTCTCTGGAACCTTGTAAGGCGCGAGCTCCGACGCACAGTAAGCACGCAGCTCTTCCTCGGTGAGCGACTTACCTTGCTTGAGCACGACGCAGGCTTTGGCGACTTGACCGTATTTGTCGTGCGGCTCGGGAATCACGGCGACCTCTTCGACCGCTGGGTGTTTTCCGATCACCGTCTCGAGCTCTTTCGGGTAGACGTTTACGCCCCCCCGAATGATTAGCTCTTTCTTTCGATCGACGATGAAGAAGAAACCCTCGTCATCGACGTAACCCATGTCGCCGGTATGCAACCAGCCGTCCTTGATCGCCTCTGCGGTGGGCTCCGGTGCCTTGTGGTACCCCTGCATTACGGCTTCGCCTCGAACCACGATTTCCCCGATTTCGCCTGGCGCGACTTCATTGTCCTGCTCGTCGAAGATGCGAACCTCCATGTCCGGCAACGCCTTGCCAATCGAGCCGACCTTGCGCGCATCGAAGGTGTTCGCGGTGATCCCACCGGTGTTTTCCGTCGAGCCATAGGCTTCTAGAATCGGAACGTTGAAGCGCCGCTCGCATTCTTCGAGTTGCTCGGGCGGAATGGGAGCGGCCCCCGATAGCCCGAAGCGCAGGGTGCTGGTGTCGACCTTCGATGCTTCCGGAACCCTGAGCAGGATGTTCCACATCGTAGGCACGATGTAGAAGCCGTTCACTTTGTAGCGTTCGACGCACTCCCAGAACTCCGACGCCGAGAACTCTGTTCGCAGAACGATGGTTAACGCGCGATACATGCACGGATAGGCAAGATCGTTGAGCCCTCCCGAGTGAAAGAGCGGAAGGACACAAAGCGCCCGGTCCCCGGGATCGATCGGAGCTACTTGCGCTTTCGAGCGTGCGCCGCTGAGGATGTTTCGGTGGGTGTGCAAGACACCTTTGGGCTTGCCCGTGGTGCCCGATGTATACATCACAGTCGCGACATCTTCCGGTGTGAGCCGATCGTCGTGCGCTAGCTTCCCTGCATGTCTTTCGAGCGCGTCCGACAGGTACTCGTGATCGAAGTCGAGGCTGAGCTTCGATGCGGAATTGACTACCACCGTCTTCACCGACGTCATCGTGTCTTTGATCTTGGAAACGATCGGGGCAAACTCGTCATCGACGATGAGAATGGGCGGCTCAGCATCCTCGACGAGGTGCTGAAGCTCTTTGTCTTGCCACCAGCAGCTTACCGGGCCTGCGATGGCGCCGATTTTCTGGGCTCCCAAGAGGACGTAGAAGAATGAAGGCGAGTTGGCCATCATGAAAGCCACGATGTCGCCCTTGCTGATTCCCTTGCTCAATAGGTAGCGCGCAAAGGCATCGCTGCGCTCGTCGAGCTCCCGATACGTCACGACTTCGTCGTAGAATTCGACGAAAGGGCTGTCGCCACGCTCGATGGCGTTACGAGTGATCAGATCTTTGACTGTGAGGATTTCCGTGCCCATGGCGAATACCTGTGATGTCTGATGGCGACTCCTGCGATCACATTTGAAGCCAACCGTTGTCCTTGTACCAATCGAGGGTCTCCTTCATTCCGAGTAATACATCGGGATGCTTCAACTCGAAGCCAGCTTGCTTGATCTTGGTGTTGTCCCAAATGCGATCGCACGACATGTAATGGAGCGTGTCTTTTTCGAACTTGGACCTCTTGCCTAGTTTGTTTGCAAGAAACTGAGATGCGGCCGCAATCGGAATCAGCACCCGAAGCGGCACGTGAAAGAAGGGCTTCTCGGCGCCGGTTAGCTCTCTCGAAAGAAAATTGAAGAACTCGGCCGTCGTCAAACGTGAATCGTCCGCGACGTTATAGGCTTCGCCGATCATCGCGTCGTGGTCGAAAGCGTAGATCATCGCCCGGCACACATCTTCCACATGCACAAAGCCCTCGACGTGATCACCGTTTCCTAACATCGTGATTCGAGCTTTGTCGCGCTCTGAGTAAACGTGCTTGACCGCATTGTGAATGCCGTATTCCGACCGCGGTCCGTAGATTGCGCCAGGCCGTAAGACCGTTGCCTTCAAGCCCCTCTCGGCATTGAAGCGATGGACGACTTGCTCGCCCGCCCATTTCGTTTCGTTGTAGGCATTCAACGGCGGAGTAAGCTTGGGCGCTTCCTCTTTGACTGGGGTCTTGTCGTGCCAGTCATAGCCATAGACACCGGCCGAGGAGAGGTGGATGAAACGCTGCACACCGGCTGAGACGCATGCATCGCAAACGTTTTCGACCGCATTGACGTTGACCGCAACCATGAGCTCGCGTGGAGTCGAGTAGTCATGAATCCCGGCCGCGTGGAAAACACCGTCGACACCGTCGAGGAGCGCCTCGATACCCTCGCGTTTTGTGAGATCCGTCCTCATGAACTCGACGCCAAGCCCTTCGAACATCGCGCTGTAATGCCGGCTCGAAATGTCTGTGGCGCGAACGGAGAAACCAGCCTTGACGGCTTCCATCACCGCATGATGGCCAGCGAAGCCCGCGGCTCCCGTGATCAATATCTTTTCGTCTCTAGTTGCCGCGATCATCGTCGTTAGTATCACTTTCACGCAAGTGAACAGCGTTAGTATCACCTTCACGCGAGTGAAGAGCGTGACCGAGTAAGTTGTGTGCTAATTGCCGATTCATTCTGAGCTTCACCTCGATCGTGTCTTCGTCCCTACTTTCGACTGCCCTCATGACCATTTCGAAGATCGCGTCCGTGTGCTTGGCTATTGCCTTGGGGCGTCCCACGAGCAGCCACTGAATCGTCAGGTGCTCGATGAAGCCGAGAATCATGTTGCGGACTAGGTAGGGATCGAGATCATCTCGAAACGCGCCACGCTGAGCTCCGTCCTGAAAAGCTTCGATCAATGCGTGTGCAGCTTCCCGGACGCTTTGATATGCCGGCGATGCAACGTAGCGCCGGTTCCCCTTGAGTGTTAGCAGCGCAACCGACGTGTAGAGCGGGTTGTTCTCGTAAAACTCGAGGTACGCTTGGATGATCGCCCGCACCCGCTCCCGCGGGTCGTTGATGTAGTGCGCGAGCTCGCTCAGACGCTCGATCTCTCGGCGAGTGTAGAGCTCCGAGATCGAGAATAGAACGTCCTCCTTGGAGTCGAAGTACTCGTAAAGGGTGGGCTCGGAGATGCCGGCCTGGGCGCAGATCGCCGCCACGGTTGCATCCTCGAAGCCCTTCTCGCCGAAGACCCGTAGTGCTCCTTCGAGGATGGCGACCTCCTTTTCTGGATTGCGCTTTCTCTTGTCTTTCGAGGAGCTAAGGGACCCGTTCTCTCGGGGGCTCGCCATATCTTCACCTCAGAAGGCCTGAAAAATACAAAGGAACACCTAGATCGTCAACCATAATTTGGGGTAGCACTTAGATTGTTGACACTAAATCTGGGTGATTATAAGACAACCCTCGGAGGCTGAAGCTATGGACCTTTCCGTATTGCAGTACGAGGTGATCGATTCGGTTGCTGCGATTCGCATGAGCCACCCGCCGGTCAATGCATTTGGACCGGCCTTTCTCGAGGACTTTGAAACGGTGCTCGAGCGCTTGGACAAGCGAGGAGAGGCGCGTGCGGTCCTGATCACCAGCGCGATCCCTGGTCTGTTTTCCGCGGGCGACGACGTGAGCCAACTGAGGGAGATCGACGACAGCCTCCTCGAATTGCATCCACGGGCAGTTGCGATCTTCGACGCGTTCGAGGCCCTGCCGATGCCGACCATCGCAGCGATCAACGGTCATGCCCTCGGTGGAGGCTTCGAGCTCGCGTTGACCTGTGACTTCCGCTTCATGGCGAGCGGCTCCGGTCTCGTCGGCCTTCCCGAAGTGCGTTTGGGCATGATCCCGGCGTTCGGGGGCACGCAGCGTCTGACGCAACTTGTTGGCAAAGCCAAGGCGCTCGAGCTCATGTTTAAGGGGCTTCAACTCAAGCCGGAAGACGCACTGCAAGCCGGTCTCGTCACTGCAGTGCTCCCAGCCGAACGGCTCTATGAGCACTCCTTGGATTATGCAGCGCGGCTTGCGCGCCAGGCGACCGGTGCGCTTGCAAGCATCAAGCGCGCCGTGAATATCGGCCTTAACGAGGGGTTCAGACGCGGCATGGAAGAAGAGGCCCGCGTCTTTCGACAGAATATTCGATCGCACGATGCCAAAGAAGGCGTCGAAGCGTTTCTCGATGGACGAAAACCGAACTTCAAAGGTTGCTGACCAAAGGACTCCATGAGCCCATTCGGAAAGCCATGTTACGCCGCGCGGGCGGGCAAGAGCTCGATGAGGGGTCCGTGCCGGAGCGTGTGGCAGATTCCGCGGTAGAGCCCTAGCGACCGATAAACGGCAGCGGTCATCATCACCGTGCGGATCTGACCAGCGACCGAAAACGGGAAGCCGTTGTGGATGAGCGCAGCCGAAAGCCCGAGCTCGGGATTCGCCCACCCACCCGTGCCACCTGCGCCGAAGTGGCCGAAAGCCTTTGGAACATCCATGATCAGCGCATCGGCGCGATGGTAGCCGAGGCGCCAGTGAAGCGGATAGATAACGACCTTGTCGGCTCGCTTCGATTGGACCTTCGCCGACTCGGCGAGGACGTGCTCATCGATGAGTCGCACGCCTTCGAGTTCTCCACTGAGGGAAAGCGCCGAATACATCTTGGCAAGGGAGCGTGCCGTGCAGACACCGTTCAACGCCGGAAGACATGCCTTCCAAAAAGCCGGATGAGCAAAGAGCTCTTTCACGTGCCGGGGCGCGAGACCCCGGCGCACGAAGCTTCGAAGGCCGCGGGAAGGCAGCCAGGAAGGCACGTCGTATTTAGTCGACAACGGTGCTGCACCAAATCGCCGAAGCGCAGGCAAACCCACGAGGTCGGCTATCCGATCGAGATTCCCATGAGCTTCTCCGACGTAGAGGCCGTCGAGTGCGAGCGGCTCGACGATGCGCTTCTGAACGAAATCTGGAAAGGACATTCCCGAAACGCGACGAACCAGCTCGCCCACCAGCCATCCAAAGGTGACGGCGTGGTACGCGTTGGCCGTTCCCGGATGGAAATCCGGCTCGGTTTCAGCCAGTCGGCCGACGATCAGATCCCAGTCGAGGACGTCGGTGAGCTTGTCGACCAGAGGCACGACTTTGTGAAGCCCCGCCTGATGGGCCAGCACGTGTCGCACCGTGATCTTCTCTTTGCCATTGCGACCGAACTCAGGCCAGTAGCGCGCGACAGGAGCGTCGTAATCGAGGAGACCTTCGGAGGCCAGGATGTGCACGGCCGTCGCCGCGATGCCCTTCGTCGCCGAGAAGCAGATCGACATCGTGTCGTTTTTCCAAGCCGAACCATCGTGCCGTGCCTGGCCGGCCCAGATGTCGACCACGCACTTCCCCTCGAGGTAGACCGCGGCAGCGGCGCCACCCCCGTAACGCGAAACCTGTTTTCGAAGCACGTTTGCGACCGGCTCGAAGCGAGAGTCATAGTCTCCGTGGATTTGGATCTTCTTGCGCAGAGTCATTCCTCTATCGTTCGGTGCGGCGCCACTCGCGCTCGCGCCGACCGAGTGAATACGACAAGTAGAGCGGGATTTTCCAAAGCATGTAAATGGGCGCCACGATTAGATAACGAAGCGGGACCGATTGCCGACCGTAGCGCACCCAGGCAAGGCCCACTGCGAGCATCACCGCCGCCACCGCAGCGCTGGCCAGAATCATGGGAAACGTGGAGCCTCCTGCTGCGCCAAGAACGACGGCCGCTCCAATCGAGAGAACCGACAGCGCGACCAGCAATGCGAGTGGCGGCACCATCAGATCCGCGCCCAGAGCCACGAGCCCGACATCCAAACGCCGGAGTCTTCCCGGACCAACGCCGGCGCGTGTCGAAAAAGCATCCCGAGTTGCCCGTGCTCCCAACGCTTTCGCTGCTGCATCGCAGCGCCGGTGCGTCTCGCAAGGTGGGCCAGGTAAATGCCATACCGCTCCCTGTGAGCTGGCAGGGAAGCCCAAGACGCCGAAGCCCACGAGGACGCACCCGATTACGAACCAAAAGGGCCAATGTCGACACCATCGACAACGGCGTTCGCTGCGGGGGCACGAACGTATATTCCGCTTGCACGGGCCGATCGAGCGTCAACGCCTGTGCAGCGAGGAGGCGGATCGAGCCTGGTTGCAGACGGCAGTCCGCATCGACGACGACCACCGCGCTCGGCGGGTGGGACTCGAGCCATTCCACGCCAAACCGAAGCGCATAGCCCTTTCCTCGGCGGTCGGGATCGTGGCGCTCGATCGCCAGTGCGCCGGCAGCGGTCGCTCGCTCAGCGGTATCGTCGGTGCAGTTGTCGGCCACGACCACGATTCGATCGTCTGGGCCGAGATCTTCTTGGAGCGCCGCCACGGTGCTACCGATCGACGCACTTTCATCGTGAGCCGGTACGAGAACCACGATGTTGGCGCCAGCGGGAAGCTCATCGATGCGGGGACGAAGCGGAAAGAGGCTTGCAACACACTCGACCAGAAGCACGAGCGAAGGCAACAAGACGACCAGCGACAAC
>JBFICQ010000154.1:0-8545 GCA_041581895.1 Polyangiales bacterium
TGCCGTCTTCTATCACTGCGCGGTTCCCAAACGCCTCGAGTTGGAGTTTGCGCTGTCCGCTCTCCAGGGCAGCTGGTCGGAAGCACGAGACATCGCATCGGTCCCCGATCTGGTCGAGCTCGCCGAGCGCGTGGGGATTGGAGAGGCTGAGGTCAGAGAGGCGCTCTCCGACGACAGCTGGAAAGAGAAGGCTGCCGCCAACCGTGAAACCCTCACCGATCTCGGTTTGTGGGGTGTGCCATCGATGCAGGTAGGCTCCTATTCGACGTGGGGTCAGGACCGCCTGCCCCTAATTCGTGCTGCGCTCGAAGGCTCCCAGCCGACATGTAGGTCCCTTTCTCTGTGAAAGACTTTACGAGGCGCCGATTTCCTGTGACATTTATGACGTGGCTGTCTCCGAAGAGAAGCTCTCCGAGCTCGAAGAAGCCCTGGCCGAGTTGGGGAAGGATGACGACGAGGTTTCCACGGTCCTTCGCCGTTTCGAAGGCGGTGAGCCAGCGGACTTAGCGGCGGTCGATGGAGAGCTGGAGGTGCTCGCGGAGGGCGCCGACATCGCTCCGATTGCGGCGGCTTCGACGGTAGAGGCCCAAGGCACTCAGCAGGCCGGGCTCGCGGAAGCTATGTGGGACGGCGAG
This sequence comes from Polyangiales bacterium, assembly GCA_041581895.1. GTDB lineage: Bacteria > Myxococcota_A > Polyangia > Polyangiales > Houyiibacteriaceae > SG8-38. The sequence goes on from JBFICQ010000154.1 coordinate 636, forward strand.
AACACGGAAGTCGAGCTCATCGAACCCTCCGACGACTTCGTTCTGCTCGTCGACGAGGACGATCTCGAGGAGCTCGAGAGCGCGGCGGATGAGATTCCCAACGTCACCGTGCCGCCACCACTTCCGGGTCAAAGAGCGGCAAAAGAAGAAGACGACGAGGACGAAGAAGAAGACGAAGGCTTCTTCAAGAAGCTCTTCGGGTCGCGTCGAAGCAGCCGTCCCTGAGTCTCATCCCGATTTCGTTGCCTAGAAGTAGAAGGTTCCGCCAAACGTGAGCAGCGCGCCTCCGGAGGTATCAGAGGAGCGCGTCCCGTCGACGAACTCGGGTCGCGGATCGTTGTCGATCCGGTGGCGCAACACACCTCGGACGTCCACGTTGAGCGCGAATGCGGGAGCAAGGCGAAATTCGAGTCCGGCCCCTGCTTGCCCACCGGCGTGGGTCATGTGGCGAACCTCGGTAAAGGTTTCCTTCTTGCCGAAAGAGAGCCCGGGCCCGAGCAAAACGTAGAACTGCACCTTGCTCTTGGGGTTGACGAAGAATAGAAAATTCATCGTGACCGGGACCTCGGTGCGGAAGTCTCCCTCGTAATCGTTGCCTGCGAAGTAGCCGGAACCGAGATCGATGCCAAAGTGAGGGGCAGGTCGAAAGCGAAGGGCACCATTGAAGCCTCCCATTCGTACGTCGGGGCCGAACGTTCCCGCGACGTCGAAGTGAAGACCGACCTTTCGCTCGCGATCCTTCGGTGGCGCTTCTCGAACGACCGGGGCGGGCGGTGCGGCCCTCTGCCGCACGACGACTACAGTGGGCGGCTTGGTCCTGACGACGACCTGCGACGATGAATCCGCGGGTTTGGAGACGATGACATCCGCCTTGGCAGTGGTGGCCGCGACGAGGCCGGTGGCGAGCGTAAGCATGGGGAAAAGGACGAGTCGGTGCATGGCTACCTCTTTGGGCTTCTACGAGCCAGCCACCCCAAACATTCACGCCTCGAAGCGACTTGGTGGCCACGATGCGAGCCCCGCTCGGCCCGCTGCACCGGAAATGCCGTGATTTTGGGATGTGGGCGAGCCCTATTGGAGCGCGCGGCGATCTTCGAGCGCACGCCCCAGGGTTACCTGATCGGTGAACTCGAGCTCACCCCCGTGGGGGACTCCAGCAGCAATTCGCGAGACGCGTACTGGAGACGACGACAGCGTATCGGCCACGTAGAGAGCCGTGGCCTCGCCCTCTACATTGAGCGGCGTCGCGACGATGACCTCTTTCACCCCTTCTTCGCGGATGCGGCGCTCGAGCGCATCGAGGGGTAACTGGTCCGGGCCAATGCCGTCGAGCGGCGCGAGCAAGCCGTGCAGCACGTGATAGCGCCCTCGAAAGCTGCCAAGCGCTTCGAGGGCGATGAGGTCGGGAACCTTCGCGACGACACAAATGATCGACGCGTCGCGCCTCGGGTCTTTGCAGATGGCACACTGCGACTCGGCGCCGTAGTTGCCGCAAACTTCGCATCGGGTGACGTCGTCGTGGATCGTGCTCAGCGCTTTGCCCAGCGATTGCGCGTACTGAGCGTCGCCTTCGAGAACGTAAAACGCGAGCCGAGCCGCGGTCCGTTCGCCGACGCCCGGTAGTCTCGAGAGGAGCTCAATCAAGATAGCGATGGGATCGTTCGGCGTCATGCTCACCCGAGCCCTGGAATACTGAGCCCCCCGGTGATCTTGTCTATCTCTTGGTCCAAGTGCTCGCGAGCTTTTGTCAACGCGGCGTTGGCTGCCGCTACCAAGAGGTCTTGAACCATCTCGAGCTCCTCCTCTTCGAGCAGCCCTTTGTCGATCCGCAGCTCGAGGAGCTCGGGCGTGCCATTTGCGACCGCGATGACTCTGTCGTTTCCTACGCTCGCCTCGAACGTCTCTTGCTTGAGCTCTTCTCGGCGTTTGTCTACCTTGCGCTGCATGCGGCTGGCCTGTCGCATCAGCTCTCCCATTCCGCCACGAAAGTTCATCGGTTCCTCTCAGTCTGCTTCGATGTGCACGTCCAGCTTCCCAGTTGACTCGGGAAATACGTCCATTGCGTCGCGCACGCGCGGATGGTTGAGTGCTTCTTTGCGTTTGGCCTCGACTTCGGCTTCTTTTCGCTGGGCGGCCACCGCTGCCACGGTCTTCGGGGCGCCCACGTTCGGAGCGTCGAACCGTATCTCCACCTCTGGCCGACCGCCGAGTCGCTCCTCGGCCACCCGCTTGATCGCGTCGATCGACTCGGGAGATTCAGCCTGGCGCCCGTAAAAGGAGCCATCCTGGAATGCCAAGACGATGCGATCGGGACCTACGGCCTTTGGCACCCCGTGCTCGAGCACGGCAGCAAGCGCGGGCTGCTGCTTTTGCAGGCTGCTCACCAAGCCTTCCCATTCTTGAAGTGCGGCTCGGCGAATCGGGGTGAGCACTTCGCCGCTGCTCGTTTGAAACCCTCCTGAGCGTCGTGTCGCCGGTTTAATGGGCTCGCTCGGATCGGGCGGCGTGGCGGTTTGGGGATCAGGCTCTGCAGGTTGGGTCTCGGCCTCCACCTTGCCCGAGGGCTTCTTGCGCGGCTTCGAGCCGGCCTTTGGTGATGGTGGCTGGCGCCTACCGCTGCCCGGGCCGGATTGGCCTTGAAGCGCATCCAGTCGCGCGAGTAGCTCCGCCACCGACTGAAGGGGAGGCCTGGTCGCGACTCGCACCAATCCCATCTCGAGCATCAGCTTGGGGTGTGGGCTTTGCGCCATCTCATCCATCACCGTCGAGATCGCGCGAAACACCCGTTGCAGCTCGAGGATGTCGACATCCTCGATGAGCGCTCTTGCTGCGTCGCGTTCTTCAGGGACCCATTCCGCAGGATCGCCTGCATCGAGCTTCAGCACCACCAGGTCGCGCACCAGCTGCAACAGCTGGCGTGCAAAATGTGGCAGATCGACGCTGCGCTCGGCCAAAGCGTCGATCGAGGCAACGACGGCTGCCCCGTCACCTCGAAGAACCGCGCCGACAACGCCGTAGAGGGCTTCGCGAGCTGCAATTCCGAGGCTGTTCGCCACGGTTTCCGCGGTGACGCGCTCATCGGACACGGCTATCAGTTGATCGAGAAGGGTGAGTGCGTCGCGCATCGAGCCGGCAGCCTCTCGGGCCACGACGGATATGGCTTCCTCGTCCGCCGACAGGTCTTCCTCGGCTAGGATTTGTTGGATGCGCTCGGCGATCAGGCGGTGGGGAATCAACCGAAAATCGTACTGCTGGCATCGCGAGCGAATGGTGACTGGCACTTTGTGGCTTTCGGTAGTCGCGAAGATGAACTTCACGTGCTCCGGCGGCTCTTCGAGGGTCTTCAGAAACGCGTTGAAGGCACCGGCCGAAAGCATGTGCACTTCGTCGACGATCACGATCTTGAAGCGATCGCGCTGAGGCCGATATGGGAGCGACTCCTGCAAACGACGTACGTCGTCGACGCTGTTGTTCGAGGCCCCGTCGATCTCTTGGACGTCGACGTCGACGCCCGCGGTGATGTCGCGGCACGGATCGCACGCGTTGCAGGGAGTCGGCGTCGGGCCTTGCTCACAGTTGAGCGCTTTCGCGAGGAGGCGGGCGGTGGTTGTCTTGCCGATCCCCCGCACACCGGTGAAGAGAAACGCATGGGCGACTCGATTCGACTGGATTGCGTTCTCGAGGGTGCGGGCGACGTGCTCCTGACCCACCAGATCATCGAAGCTTTGCGGGCGATACTTTCTTGCAAGGACGGTGTACGCCATCGAGCAAGCGAGCCTATCACGGGGACGGAGGCAGCGCAGCCAGGCTACGGCTCTTGGTCTTCTTCGTCCTCGGCGCCTTCCAGCTCTTCTGGCTCGTCCTCGAGCTCGTCGTCTTCGAAATCATCCATCTCTTCGTCGTCGTCATCGTCGTCGAGCCCCTGCGCCTCACGCATCATCTCTTCCATGGTCGGCATGCCGGAGCCGTCCTCGTCGCCTTCCATCATCATGCTGGTTTCGGCGCCCATGATCGCATTGCCGAGGCCGATCGAGAGCTGCGGGTACCACGTGATGACGGCCAAGCCGATCAACATCAGACCGACGAAAGGTGCGACCGCGCGTATGATGTGGCCGATGCCCTTTTCCCAAAGGGCGCTCGCGACGAACAGGTTGAGGCCGACCGGCGGAGTCAGATACCCGATCTCGAGGTTGACGATGAAAATGATGCCAAAGTGCATCGGGTCGACTCCCATCGATTCGGCGATGGGGGCCAACAGCGGCACAAAGACGAACATCGCGCTCAAGATGTCCATCATCATGCCGACCGCCAGTAGCATGGCGTTGAGCAGCAAGAGAAATTGCCACCGAGTGAGCTCCTTGCCCTGAATCCACTCGACCATCTGGGCGGGGATCTCTTCCTTTTCCAAGAACTCGCCGAGGGCCAGCGCCATGATCAAGATCACGAGGAAGGAACCGAGAAAGACACCTGTCTCGCCGAAAATACCAGGAACGTTTTTGAGCGTGAGGGCTCGGTGCAACCAGACCTCCACGACGACTGCGTACACGACGCTGATCGCAGCGGCTTCGACTGCGTTGAAAATGCCTCCGTAGATGCCTCCGAGGATCAGTATCGGGAACATCAAGGCCCAAAACCCATCTCGAGTCGCCTCTAACAGTTTCTTGAACCTGAAGGGCGAGGTTGGGACTTTGTCGACGAGACCCTGGTAGAACGAATACCCCACCAGAATCGAGCCCATGACCAGCCCCGGACCGAACCCCGAGGCGAATAGGCGCTCGACTTCGATGACAGCACCCTGGTTGACAATCGGATACACGATCATTGGGATCGAGGGCGGAATGAGAATCCCGAGAGAGCCAGCCGAGGTGAGAAGGCCGTGGGAGAAACGCTCTTGGTAACCCGCAACGACGAGGGCCGGACCCATCATCGAGCCGATCGCGACCACCGTGGCCGGGCTCGAGCCGCTGATCGCCGCGAACAACATGCAGGCGACGACACCGCTCATGGCCATGCCGCCAGGAACCCACCCGATGAACGCTTGCGCGAAGTCGACCAGACGCTGACTGATTTGGCCCTTGCTCATGACCGCGCCGCTCATGATGAAGAACGGAATCGCGAGCAGGGTCGGGCTGTCGGCCAGGCTTCGGATGCCCTCGATCAGGATCGTGAACTCGACAGGCTCACGAAAGCCGCTCCATAGAAAAAGGCTTCCGAGGGTGCCAATCCCGATCAACACGAAGAGCGGCGAGCCGATGATCGCGGCGGCCAAGATTGCCGATGCGAGAATGCCCCCTTTGCCCAAAAAGGGCAGGAACACGATGAGCCCGAGGAAGATCAAAAACGGGAGCTTGCGAGGCTTGGCTTCGGTCATCCCTCGGCTCCCTGCTTCTTCGTCTGGGTTGCCGCCACGATGGCCGCCTCTTCGGGGGTCGCGCCATAGGTACCACCAAGCATCGCGCTGACTGCCGCGCCGATGTAACGGAGCATGGTCATGAGAAACGCCGCCGGCACCGCGATCGTGGCTATCCAGTCGGGAATGTTGGTTTGCTCGAAACGGCCCTCGAGCGTGAGAGCCTCCTTGGCGTAGATGTAGCCGAGGAGCGCGATGAAGAAACAGAAGGCCGCTGTTGCCAGATACCCGATCGCCTCGCTCCAGCGCGACAACGAGGGCGGCACGACTTTCTTGAGGGCGCCCATTTGGATGTGTTTGCCTTCGTGCGCGCACACGCTTGCGCCGAGAAAGCCGACCCATAGGAGCATGATCAACGAGAGCTCCTTCGACCAGCTATACCCGTCGGGGAAGTAATTCCTCGCGATGACGAGGAACAACGCGGTAGTCACGACGAATGCAAAGATCTTTCGTGGCCAATGTGGGTCGCGACGCTGGACCAACCGGTACAGCCAAGCCGCCGCACAAAGACCATAGAGCAAGGTGTAGAACCAACGAGATTCGACTTGCGGCTGGATCATGATCCACCCGAGCAGGCCAAGCCCGGCGGCCGAAAGGATGGTGTAGACCACAGGCTTGCTCTTGGACCGCTCCCCCGGAGCGGCCGCGTGTTGCTCGGCGGTCCAGAAAGCAAAGTAGATCAGGCCCACAGCGACCACCGCGCTGACGATCGGCGCAGCGACGGTGAGTCGTTCGATCCCCTCCGGACTATCGATACCGAGAATGCGTGCGGTGAGCTCTGCGACCTTGCTGTCGGGCGCGGCTAGGCGTCGATATACGACGTCGAGAAAGACCATACCGCAAGAAAGACCGAGAAACGTCCAGAGAACGAACATCTCGAGGGCAAAGATCCAGTCGTCGATTCGCCTCAGGGGAGCAAACGGCCCCTGATAGGTGCTTTCGTCGCTGGGTTCCGCCATGGCGCCCGACGGTACGAGCGATCGCCCTGGCGATCAAGAGCTTATGCGATACGTTCTCGACCAGCCCATGCGTACAGTGATCCACTTCGACATGGACGCCTTTTTCGCTGCTGCGGAGCAGCTCGACGACCCAGCGCTTCGGGGGAAGCCCGTGCTGGTGGGGGCCCGTTCGAGGCGGGGCGTGGTGGCCGCCGCCTCTTATGAGGCAAGGCCGACCGGGGTTCGGTCCGCGATGTCGATGGTCGAGGCGCTTCGGCGTTGTCCCGAGGCCGTGGTCGTTCCTCCACGGCGGTCTCGCTACGTGGAGCTCAGCCGTAAGGTCTTTGCCATCTTTCGAAGGTACACGCCCTTGGTGGAGGGTCTTTCGGTAGACGAGGCCTTTCTGGACGTTTCTGGAAGCCGGGCGCTGTTTGGCGACGGCGAAACCATCGCCCGACGCATCAAGCGCGACATTCACGAAGAGCTCGGTCTCACCGGCTCGGCAGGGGTGGCTCCCTGCAAATTCGTCGCCAAGATCGCGAGCGACCTCGACAAGCCAGACGGGTTGGTCGTCGTTCCGAACGGAACGGTCGCCGAGTTCCTGGCGCCGCTGCCGCTCGAGCGGATGTGGCGCGTGGGGCCCAAGGCCCGAGTGAGGCTCCGCGCAGCGGGCTTGCAAACGATCGGTGACTTGGCGCGTGCCGATGCCAATACGCTCGAGCAACTACTCGGGAGCTGGGGACCCGTCGCTCGCGATCTGGCTCGGGGCATCGACGATCGTCCCATCGTCGTCGGCGCACCACCGAAGAGTCTCGGCAGTGAAGAGACGTTCGAGAATGATCTCCGTTCGGCGGAGGCGCTCCTCAAACCGATCTTGCGTCAATCCATGCGGCTGGCCGATCGCCTGGTCGACCAGGGGCTATGGGCCAGAGTAGTCACGCTCAAGGTCAAGTACCGCGACCATCGCATTCGGTCGCGTCAAAAGAGGCTTCCGCGTGCGGTCTCGGACACCGACTCGATCTTCGAGACGGCACGAGAGCTACTGGGGCGGTTCGACGATCTCGATTACGGCGTGCGCCTCACGGGGGTTTCGGTTTCCCAGATGACCAAAGTCCCCGACGAAGAGCTTTTCACGGATATGGAGCACGAACGCCGCGCGCGTCTTGCGTTGACGAGTCATGCGTTGCGAGAACGTTTTGGGACCTCCGGACTCACGCGCGCGTCGTTGATCGCAAAGCCGAGCAGCAAGCACGATTCGTAGACGTAGAAAACACGGTTAAGCACGAGCGGTGGATATCGAAGGGGGTCGCGTTGACACACCGGTGCCCGCCCCTTAAGGTTCTGGTGTTGCGCAAGCGGGACGCAATAGTGCAGGAGCCTCCACGGATGAACGCGCGTCACACCAAGTTCATCTTCGTCACAGGGGGTGTTGTCAGCTCTATCGGAAAAGGTCTCGCAGCTGCCTCGATGGGGGCGCTTCTCGAAGCGCGCGGCTTGCGTGTCACCAACATCAAGCTCGATCCCTACATCAATGTCGACCCCGGCACGATGTCTCCCTACCA
>JBFICQ010000155.1:0-8402 GCA_041581895.1 Polyangiales bacterium
CGCGTTTTTCCCAAGGTATCGATGGCCGACATTTCGGGAGCATACTAGTCTCCGCCGAAATGCAAAAGACAGGGAGTTCCTGGGTGCCTCGTCTAGTTGTCTTGTCAGTGTTTCTCTTAGCAACGGTTGCGTGCAGCAATGGCGACGACGGCGGATACGTGTCGGCCGCCGAAACATCCGACCTCTGTCAGACCCCCCTCGCGCCGAACGAACCTTTGTGCAGTACGGCCTTCGGCGACACGGCCTGGGCTGGCTCCCACCGGTCGAGCTACGCGCAGGGCTCGTCACCGCTTCCCGGACCAACCGAAGCCAGTGCAATCGCTGCCGAGCACATCGAGTTGCCAGGCGCGCCGATCATCGTTTCGTTTTCTGCGCCGTACGACGACGGTGGACGTGCAGCGTGGTCGACGGTGCTGGGCGTGTCCAATGCGATCATCAAGGTCGACCACGAAAGCTTCGAGGTGATCGACACGTACATTCCAGCGGAGCGAGAGGAAAAACCCCCGACGGTGCCACTCGGGGTGAGCGGAGCTTACGCAGCCATCGACAGTGAAAACCGGTTCATCGTGGGTCGCACCAGGTTTGTTTCGTTTTTCGGCGACAGCATCGAGGGCGATCGCTCTTCCCCGATCGAGCTAAAAAAACGCATCCACATGCCCAACGAAGCCTTCTGCAACGAGGAAGACATCATTGCTGGGATGTCGCTGACCTACGACGGTCATCTCGCCTTCGCGACGGAGCTTGGCAATCTGTTCATCATCTCCGCCGACGCGGATCCCAATGATCTCGGCGAAGTGCCTGTCGTCTCTACCAGTCCTGACTGCGCCACGGCAGATCCCGCCGATCTCGAAATCGTTTCGAACAGCGTCGCCGTCGACGAGAACGGAGGCATCTACCTCGTCACGAGCGCTGCAATGTATCGCTTCGATTGGGACGGAGAAGCGCTCACGCAAGCATGGCGTGCGGAGTACGAAACGGTCGAAAAGCCGAGCCCAATTCGCCTCGGCCCGGGCTCTGGGTCGACGCCGAGCTTGATGGGCACCAGTGCTGAGGACGACCGGTTCGTGGTCATCACCGACGGACAGGAGCTGATGCACGTAGTTCTTTTCTGGCGCGATGAAGTTCCCGAGGATTGGGAGCCGATCGCGCCCGGCAAGGACCGGCGCATCGCCTGTGAGGTGCCGATCGACTTTGGCACCGAAGCCACCAAGACCAGTTCGGAACAGTCGGTCGCGGTGCGAGGCTACTCCGCCATTTTGGTGAACGACTTGCTCACCGACCCAACGCTCGTCGACCCGGAAACCGCGCTTCCTATCGAGCAGAACCTGATCTCTGCTCTCGAGGGAGGGATTCCTGCCAAGGCTCCGTTTGGGCTTGAGCGTGTAGACTGGGACCCGGCGACCCGTTCCTGCGCGTCGGTATGGGCCAACCCCGATATCAGCGTTCCCAACGGCATTCCGAGCATCAGTGAGGCGTCCCGTCTGGTCTACGGGATCGGCCAACGCGATGGCCAGTGGGGTCTCGAAGGCCTCGACCTCGATACCGGCGAATCTCGTGTGTGGGCACCTGGCGGGCCAGGTACGTGCGATCCCGATCTAATCGGTGTCGTAGGGGCCCTTCCGAGTGTCGTGGCTGTGCTCGAGCAGGCGCCCAACTCTTGCGAGAACTCGCTATACGCCGCGACCACCGTGGCACCGGACGGAATGGTGTACACCGGCACATTCTTTGGCATGAGCCGCTACATTCCCGATTCGTTCGAGGCCTTGTCAACCGATGAACAGATCCACGCCGGCATCGATCAGGGTCTCGACCTGCTCGACCGTGTGGAAGCGGGGACGACAGCAGGCCAGATCAGCGTTCGCGATCATTTGCGGCGCGCGCTCGTGCAGCTCGGGAAAGCGGACGACTCCGCAAGGGCGGAGGGCGAGCAGCAGGTCAGCGACCTGCTGCAATCTGCGCAAGAGTTGATCGATGCTGCGGTTCAAGCACTCGATGCGGGCGGCTCGATCGACGCCGATGTGTCGATGGCCCGTGCTTTGCTCGAAGAAGCCCAGGCCGCACTCTGAGAGAGGAAACTCAGGAGGCGCCTCCGAGGCGCGCCATCACTTCTTCGGTCAGGAGCGGCATGACCTGAAGCGCTTGCATGTTTTCGCGGACCTGCTCCACGCGGCTCGCACCTGTGATGACCGTCGACACATGAGGATTCTTGGCGCACCAGGCGATGGCGAGCTGGGCGGGGGTGCACCCGAGCTCTTTGGCGACGCCGACGACTCGCTGCACGGTTTCGTGGCTGGCAGGCGAGACGAGCAACTCACGAAGCCATTCGTACCCCGGTAAGCTCGCGCGGCTCTCTTCAGGAACCTCGTCGAGATACTTGCCGGTGAGCGCACCCGAAGCGAGCGGGCTCCACGTCGTTGCGCCCATCCCGTACTTCTCGTAGAGCGGCGCATACTCTTCCTCGACCCTGTCTCGTGAGAGCAGATTGTACTGCGGCTGCTCCATCACCGGCTTTCGCAGGTTGTACCTCTCGGCGATTTCGTAGGCGTCCGCGATGGCGTGTGCGGGCCACTCAGAGGTGCCCCAATAAAGCGCGCGCCCCGAGGACACGAGGTCGTGCATGGCCCAAACGGTCTCCTCGATCGGGGTGTTGGGGTCGTCCCGGTGGCAGAAGAGAAGGTCCACGAAATCCAAGCCCAAGCGTTCGAGTGAGCCGTCGATCGCGTGCAGCAGGTACTTTCGGTTGAGCGTGTTCCTCGTGTTGGGACCTTCGCGTAGCCCCCAATAGAGCTTGGTCGAAATCAGGTAGGACTCGCGGGGCCAGCCAAGCTCGCGAACGACCTCACCCATGATCTTCTCCGAGGCGCCGTTTGCGTAGACCTCTGCGTTGTCGAAGAAGTTTACACCGGCATCCCACGCTGCCTGCATGCATTCGAGCGCGGTTCGATGACCGAGTTGGTTGTGGAAGGTCACCCAAGAGCCGAACGACAAGACGCTGACCTTGATGCCGGCTTGCCCGAGTCGCCGATACTCCATCTCCACGGGAGTGTTCCTCCGAGCCTAAGGTGCTTCCGCAGCGATCCACGCCTCGACGGCCGCGATCTTCTCGTCGCACAGGGGGATGCCGCCGAAAGGCATCCGCTGGGTACCGGGCGCGATGTTCTGACCTATGATCTTGTCGTAGAGGTACGAGGCGCTTACATCGCCTGGCACGACTCTGAACCTTCCCGGTACTTGAGACGACTCTACGTCGAGCAGGTTTGCGGCCGAGACGGTCGCCGAGCTGAGCTCGAGCATCTCCTGTGGGTTTTGGGTGCCGTGACAGGAGCTCGCCGTACAACTGATGTCGAACACGCTCGCCTGTATGTCGGCGAGCACCGGCTCGATCTCCGGGATGCAAACCCCATCACAGGGAATTTCTCCCATGGGGCATGCGCTGCTGTCGCCGCATCCGAGGACCCATATCCCGGCGCAAAAGAGCGCGAGGAAACCAAAAGCATTGTGACGCATGCAAAGGCCTATAGCTCGCTTCGACCCGATCCGTAAAGTACCGTCCTGGCTGGGCCTGGCCACGGGTCGGGGCGACAACTTGCGGACTCCCTGGGCCTACGGCTACACAATCTAAAGTGTCTGGGGAGACTGCAATCCAAACCGACGTGGGCTTGAGCGCCGCAAAGCCGATCCCGAGGAAACCTGGGCACTGGTTTTGGGGCAACCTCTTCCAGCTAATCGCCGATCGATCGGGGTTCTTGATCGACGGCCATCGTGACTACGGCGACGTGTTTGCTGCACGACTCGTCGGGCGCGAGCTCATCTGTGTCCGCGATCCTGCCATCGTGAATGCGATCAACGTCACCTACTGGGAGGATTTCTACAAGCCTGCCCACATCAAGATGATGTGGAAGCCGTTCCTTGGCGAAGGTCTCGTGCCCAACGATGGCGAGTCCTGGAAGCGTCAACACAAGCTGATCATGCCCGGGTTCCACAAAAAGCGCGTCGACGCCTACGCCCCCCGGATGGTCGAGTTCACCGAGCGCATGATCGACCGCTGGCGTGCGGGGGAGCGGCGAGATTTCCGCGAAGAGATGACGGCTCTTGCGCTCGTCGTCGTCGCCAACACCTTGTTCGACATCGATATCGAGAAGGGCGATGCAAAGAGCATCCGGAATGCGATGATCGATATCAGCGAAATTCTCGTTCGCGACGCCGACAAGCTGTTTCCGCGGCCGAGTTGGTGGCCCAGCAAGGAAAACCGCCGCAAGAGGAAGGCGATCAAAGCGGTAGAAGACATCATCCATCGGGCCATCGAAGAACGCCGGCACACCGCCAAGGATCGGGGCGACCTTTTTTCACACATGGTCTTCGTCGAGGATGAGCAGGGTCCCATGACCGAAAAGCAGCTCCGAGACGAGGCGATGACGTTGATCTTCGCAGGCCACGAAACCACGGCGCATGCCCTCACCTGGGCCTGGTACCTCCTTGCGAAAAATCCCGACAAAGCCGCCAAAATGCGTGAAGAGCTCACCCGCGTCATAGGCGTACGGCGCATCGAGGTGGACGACCTTCCGAACCTCCCGTATCTCGAGATGGTCGTGAAGGAGTCGCTTCGACTTCTGCCTTCGGTATGGGCATACGCGCGCGAGCCGCAACGGGACATCGTGATCGAAGGCTACGAATTCAAGAAAGGCCAGCCCGTTACCATCAGCCACATCGCGATGGGTCGAAATCCGAAATACTACGACGACCCGATGGAATTCAGGCCCGAGCGCTGGACGCGCGAGTTTGAGCGGAGGCTCCCGCGGGGCGCGTACACGCCGTTTGCAGGCGGGCCGCGCGTTTGCTTAGGCAAACAGTTCGCCATGATGGAGATGCGAATGATCCTCGGCACCCTCCTTCAGCGGGTCCAGCCCAACATCCCTGAGGGTTTCGAGCCGGAGTTCGTGACCGAGCTTTCGATGCATCCGGGCGAACGCGGCCTCCCGATGGACGTTCGATTTATCTGAGGTGGAGTGTATTCCGGGGACGTGAAAGTGACTGCGACCGAGCCAACTGCGATCGAGTACGATCCGATCTACGACCCCTTCAGTCCCGAGTTGATCGCCGATCCGTACCCTTTCTACGCACGGCTACGCGACGAACACCCCGTCCATTACAACGAGCGGCTCGATTGCTACGTGCTCTCTCGCTACGACGATATCTATCGCGCCCTCCGAAAGCCGCAGATCTTCTCCTCGGCCCAAGGCCTCACGCCCGAGAAAGACGAAATCAGCAAGCTCGGGATCCCGCCGACCTTCATCATGATGGATCCGCCCGACCACACGCGGCTCCGGCGTCTGATCACCAAAGCGTTCACGCCCGACACGGTCAAGGCGCTAGAGCCGAAGATCCGGGCGTTCGTGGTCGAGCGCATCGAGGCGATGAAAGCCAAAGCAGCGGGCGGCGAGCCCGTCGACCTGATTCCAGAGATCGCCTCGCCGCTCCCGACCATGGTGGTGGCTGATATTCTCGGCGTGCCGCCGGAAGACCGAGAACGCTTCGACCCGTGGTCAGACGCAATCACCTCGGCATCCGCAGATTTTACCCTCGATGTCGAGAAGGCGATCGGGGCGGTTCAGGGCTTGGTTACGTACTTCGGCGGTATGTGTCAGGCACGCCGAGCCAACCCGACCGACGACATGATCACCAAGCTCACCCAGGCCGAAGTTGATGGGGACACGCTCACCGATTGGGACATCCTCGGCTTTTGTTTCGTGATGATCGCTGGCGGCAACGACACCACCAGCAACTTCATCGGCAACTCGACCGAGCAGCTCGACAAGCACCCCGATCAACGCCGCCAACTGATCGAAAACCCCTCCTGTATTCCCAATGCAACCGAGGAGCTTCTTCGGATCGAGTCCGTCGTTCAGGGTCTATCGCGAACGACCATGCAAGAGGTCGAGTACTACGGCACCACGATTCCCGCAGGAAGCAAGGTTCACAACCTCTACGCCTCGGGGAATCGCGACCCTCGCCATTGGGGCGACGACGCCGACGAACTCAACATCCACCGCGAGATCGACAAGCACCTCTCGTTTGCGCAGGGCCCGCACTTCTGCATCGGCGCTCACGTTGCCCGATTGATGATCCGCATCTACTTCGAGGAAATGGGGGCGCGCATCGGCGAAGCGTACGAAGTCGACTGGGACAATGCAGAGCGCCGCAAGTCCGGCTTCACCCGCGGCTACACGAAGCTCCCGCTATGCATCAGACCGTGAGCGTGATTCGACTACGATTCGAACCTTCGGGCTTCGAGGTCGACGCCGAGCCCGGCGAGGTCATCATGGACATCACCGATGCCCATCCCGCAGCGGATGTCCCATACTCGTGCCGCGCTGCGACCTGCGGCACGTGCCGAGTCGAAGTCGTCGAAGGCGGTGACGCGCTCTCCATGGCTGAGCTCGACGAAATCGAGGTGCTCGACATCTTCGGCGACTCTCCCGAAGACGTCCGTCTCTGCTGTCAGAGCAAGCTCGTCAGCGGCGCCTCTACCCGAGTCACCCTCCGAGTCTGCGATGACTAGAAAAGACGCTCACTCTTTGTTTGCGCGCCTTAGCAACGTCAACCAAACCTCGTCGGCGGCACGCAACGGCAGCTTCTCGAGCGACGTGCGAAGCCGATCTGGCTTGACAGAGTAGACTGCTTTCGGACTCTTCGCGGTCAATGCCTTTTCGACGACCTGGGCGAGGATATCGGGATCGTGAGCAGCGTTGATCTGCTTGCCAGCCAGTTTCTTTAGTTTCCTAATCACTCTCCCGAAGTTCGTCGTCTCGGTCTCGGCCTGATCGAACGCGCGCTCGATCCCCTCGACCATCGCCGTCTTAAAGGGTCCGGGCTGAATCTTGATCACCTTGACGCCCAGCAACGCCAGCTCGCGTCGAAGCGCATCGGAGTAGGCCTCGATCGCGTGCTTGCTCATCGCGTAGGGTCCGTTGAACGGTGCAGCGGTTTGCCATCCGGTCTCCGAGCTCACATTCACGATGCGCCCACCGCAAGCCTGCGCGAGCGGCAGGAACTTCTTGTTCACGCGGTAGGTCCCCATCACGTTGATGTCGAGAATTCTCGCGAGACGCTCTTCGGGGAGGTCGGTCAGCGAGCCAACCCCCATGATGCCCGCGAAGTTGACGATCGCGTCCAAGTGATCGGTGTGGCTCGAGACCGTAGCGAACGCGCTCTCGATGCTTTCTCGGTCGGTCACATCCATCAAAACCGGCACGATGTCGGGGTCGTGCGCCGACGCCCTGAGCATCTCCTGGTCGATGTCTGCGGCGAACACTCGCCAGCCGTCCATGACCAGCCGCTCGGCGGTTGCACGGCCGAGGCCCCCGCCTGCGCCAGTCACCAATGCCATTCTTTTCGTCATGCGTGTTCCCCGGATTCGCCAAAACGTCAGTGTCTTTGTGGGGATGCGACAGCCGATGAGTTGTTTACCGTCCACATACGTTGACCGCCAGTGCCGATGCGGCTATTTCCGACCGACCCACGTGTCCCCGTTCGTGGAGTTTTGAGGGACGACTCGATGCGCCTCCTGTACATATACGCTTACGCGATCCTAGCGGTCTCGCTCACCGCCTGTGGATCGAGTTCGACCCCGCGAGCAAAGTGTGACGCCGAAAGCACTTTCGGCCTCGTCCAGAACGTATTTGAGGTCCGCGGCTGCAACGCAAGCACATGTCACGGCGCTCCCGCGTCTGAAGCGGCCGGCGGCTTGGACCTACGGCCCGAGAATGCGTACACGAGCTTGATCAACGTTGCGGCTGCTTCGGCGGATTTGCCCCGGGTGTTTCCCGCCGAGGAAGAACAGAGTGTTCTCTACCTCAAGGTTGCCGCGAAGACCCTGGGCACCGATCTGGCCTCGCTAGGGGTGACCGGAAGCCCAATGCCATCGAGCCCTGATCAGCTGACCGAAGATGAAGTCGCGCTCATCCGCGCCTGGATTCGAGGCGGTGCGCCTGCCACCGGCTTCGTCGAAGGATCGGACGAGTTTGCCGGCTGCAAGGCTGACGCAGAAGTCGCGCCCAACAAGATTCCGCCGCTGCCTCCACCCGACGCCGAAAAGGGGATTCAGTTCTATTCGGGTGGTTGGTCTCTGCCCGCCGAGTCCGAGGACGAGGTCTGTTACGTGACCTATTACGACTTCACCGATCGGGTACCAGCTGCCCGGCAACTTCCCTACCCTGAGTCTTATGGGGGCGCTGAGCGTTCATGCTTTGCCTACAAAGGCCTTCAACACGCCCAAGACCCCCAATCGCATCACAGCATCATCGAGTCGTACATCCCTTCTCCGCAAAGCCCGCACGAATGGGATCCAAACAATGAAGTCTGGCAAGACTGGCAATGCCTCGGTGGCAGCAAGGCGGGGGCGC
>JBFICQ010000156.1:0-8368 GCA_041581895.1 Polyangiales bacterium
GCTCTTCGCAGGTCTCGATTGAACTGGGGTAGCCTCCCTGATCGCCACAGAGGCCGGCCACGAGCTGTGGGCGGACGGACTTGCCTCGTTCGAGGGCGATTCGGATGAGCTCCGCGACTCGGTCGTCGAGGTGGGTGAAGGGGTCTTGGCCGAGCAAGCCGAGCTCGTCCAGATACTTGGGAAGGAATCGGCTCGCGTCTTCTCGGCTGATCCCCAGGGCGGCTTGAGTGAGGTCATTGCCACCGAACGAAAAGATCTCGGTCAATCGCGCGATCTCTTCGGCGGCGAGACACGCGCGGGGAAGCTCGATCATGGTGCCGATGCGGCACGTGAAGAGATCCTGCGGTTCGCGAAAGACCTGTTTTTCGACTCCGCGCACGATCTGACACACCGCTTCGACCTCCGACGCGAACGCGACCATCGGAACGAGCACTTCGAGCTCGACCGCCATGCCTAACTCCACGCAGTCGCGCGCAGCAAACAGCATTGCGCGAAGCTGCATGTCGTAAAGGCCAGGCACGGTGAGCCCGGAGCGGACCCCACGATGTCCAAAGGCTGGATTCGATTCATCGTTGCGGATCGCGACCTTGCGGATCTCGTCAGGCTCGAGGTCGAGCTCGTCGGCGATTGCTTCGATTGCGCTCTCTTCGGCGGGCATGAACTCCTCGAGGGCTCGATCGAGGAGACGGATCGTCACGGGCCTCCCGTCCATCGCCCGAAAGAACTCGACGAAGTCGTCGCGTTGGGCGCGCTCGAGCTCGTCGAGCCAGCGCGACCGTTGCTCGTCATCGACCGCAAGAAGAGCGCAACGCATCGCGAACAGACGGTCGTGCGCGAAGAACATGTGCTCGGTGCGGCAAAGACCGACGCCTTCTGCCCCATAGCTCAGCGCCGCGCGCGCCGCGTGGGGTGTGTCGGCTTCTGCGTATACGCGCATCCGCCGTGCCCGATCGGCCCAGGTCATCAGCTCTTCGAGCTCGTCGACCGTCGCTGAAGCCATGACATCGAGCGCCCCCGTGTAGACGTTGCCCGTCGACCCATCGAGCGTCATGAAGTCGCCCTCACGAAGCGGTTCGGCGGAGGCATCGAGGTTGGCGAGTCGAACGGTGCGCTTGCGGAGATCGATATCGAGCCCGCCACACCCGACGACACAGCACTTCCCAAGGCCGCGCGCGACTACCGCCGCATGCGACGTCATTCCGCCCGCACCGGTGACCACGCCTTTGGCAACCTTCATCCCGTGGATGTCTTCGGCGCTGGTCTCTTGGCGCACCAAAATGACGTCCTGGCCTTCGGCGACCCAGCGAACCGCATCATCGGCGTCGAAGACGATGCGGCCCGATGCGGCGCCGGGGCTTGCAGGGAGGCCCACGGCAAGAGGCTCGATTCCCTGAGCCTCGAGCTCCGCCGTGTGAGGGAGCCTCGCTTGTAGAAGCTGCTCGAGCGACCTTGCATCGACACGAAGCAACGCCTCGGATTCGCTGAGAAGCCCCTCGTGCACCATGTCGACGGCGACGCGGACCGCAGCCCGCGCCGTTCGCTTTGCGGTTCGTGTCTGCAGCAGATATGGCTTTCCGTCTTCGATCGTGAATTCGATGTCCTGCATGTCGCCGAAGTGCTTTTCGAGCACCGCGCAGTATTCCGAGATCGCCTCGAAGGCCTCGGGCACCGATCGCTCTAGGCTGTCGCCCTCTCTGCCTGGCGCCGACGCTCTCGCGTTCAGCGCTACCGGGGTTCGGATCCCCGCAACGACGTCCTCGCCCTGCGCGTTCGGCAGGAACTCGCCGTAGAGCTCCTTGTCGCCGTTCGAAGGGTTGCGGGTAAACGCCACCCCCGAGCCGCTGCGAGGCCCCGTGTTGCCAAAAACCATCGCCTGGACCGTGCAGGCGGTGCCGAGGGCGTCGTCGATCCTCTGCATCCGACGGTAGCGAACGGCTCTGGCGTTGTCCCACGAGTCGAATACTGCCGCCGCTGCGTCCCAGAGCTGCCGCCTCACGTCTTGGGGGAAAGGACGGCCGCTCTCCTCGATGACAGACAGGTATGAGACGACGAGGTCTTGCAACGCGCTGACCGGGAGCTCCGAGTCGAGCATCCGAGCGTGGCCGAGGTCGGTCTTGAGGTCGCCGAGCAGGTACTGGAACCGATCGGCGCCGATACCACGAACTACGGTCCCATACATCTGCAGCAACCGGCGATACGAATCGAGGGCAAAGCGCTCATCGCCATGCGCACGCGCGAGTCCTTCGAGCGTTTCGTTGTTGAGGCCGACGTTGAGCAGGGTGTCCATCATGCCCGGCATCGACACTGGCGCGCCGGAACGGACCGAGACGAGAAGGGGCTTTTCGACATCGCCAAACCCGCGGTGCAACCGCTCCTCGAGCGCGGCAATGGCCGCATCGACTGCCGCCTCCAAGCCGACGGGCCACGCATCGTCCCGGCGATAAGCCGCGCCGACCTCGGTCGTGATGGTGAACCCCGGCGGCACGGGAATGCCGAGTGCGGTCATCTCGTGGAGGCCGGACGCCTTGGTACCCAGAAGCTGCGGCCGGATCTCGGGGTCGAGCGACGCGTCAAGCGGGTACAGCAGGGTCACGACGCTCCAACTTTGTCGCAAGCTGGTGGAAGTGCGCAATGCCGTTGACCGTATCCGCGATTTCTCCCAGCAAACGAAGACGGTTTTCACGGATGTTCGCGTCGTCCACCATCACAAAAACCTCGTCGAAGAACCGATCGATGGGTGCGCCGAGCTCCTTGGCGACCAGCTTGAGGGCGTCCGCGTAGCGACGTTTCGCGGTCGCCTCTCGAATCCGATCGCGAACGGTCGTGAACCGGTTGGCCAGCTCGGTCTCCGGCCCTGGCTCCAGGAGGCTCGGATCGACCGCCCCTCGAGAGCTCTCTTTGGTGATGTTGAAGGCGCGCTTGAAGGCGATCGCGAGCGCTTCGAACTCGGGCGCCGCACGAACCTCGGCAACCGCATCCATCCGCGTGCGAAGGTCTCGGATCGAGCTGCCGTCCCAGGCACCAATACACGCGTCGACCACATCGCCTTCATACCGCTCTCGTGCGAGCACGCGGATACGGGCGCGAAAGAACTCATCGAGTCTGGCGCGGGTCTGATCAGCCGGCGCGAGGTCGGCATCGCCCGCGTATTGGTCATACGCCTGGTCGATGATCGCGCGCAGGTCGATGTCGATAGGCCCCTCGAGGGCGATTCGAACGATACCAAGAGCCGCGCGACGAAGCGCAAAGGGGTCCGCGGAACCGGTCGGCACTAGACCGATCCCAAAGCAACCGACGAGGGTGTCGATTCGATCGGCCACCGCAACGATCGCGCCAACCAATTCCTTGGGAACTTCGTCTTCGGCGCCCTGGGGCCGGTAGTGATCCCGAATGGCGTCGGCGATCGCAGGATCAAGGCCTTCCCGGAGCGCGTACCAGCGTCCCATCTCCCCCTGAAGCTCCGGGAACTCATAGACGATGAGGGTCTCTAGGTCCGCCTTGCAGAGCCGTGCGGCTTCGTCGGCGGCTTTCGCGTCTGCGCCTGCGTCTTCGGCGAGCGCGCGGGCGATGGCCTGTATCCGTCGGACCTTCGCTCCCATGGTACCGAGCTTCGATTGGAAAACGACGGACTCGAGCTTCTTCAGCCTATTGGAGAGCGGAGCCTTTTGATCTTCCTCGACGAAGAAGCGCGCATCGGCCAACCGAGCGCGCAGGACGCGGTCGTTGCCGGTGGCTATGGTTTGCGGGTCCTCCGCCGTGTTGACCACGTTGAGATAGGCCGGCATTAAGTCGCCTCCTTCGGAGGTGCGGACGGCGAAGTAACGTTGGTGGTCACGCATGACCGCAATGACGACCTCGTCTGGGAGCGCGAGAAACACCTCGTCGAAGCTACCGGGCACGACGAAGGGCTCCTCCACCAACGACACGCATTCGTCTGCAAGAAACGCGTCCGGCTCGAGGATGCCTCCGAGCGACTCGGCCGCTTGCACAAGGGCGTCGAGCATACGCTGCTCACGGACATCGAGCTCGACCAGCACATGCGCGGCCGCCAGCGCCCCGACATACGCCGCGGAGTTGCCGAGCTCGAATGCCTGCGGCGCCAGAAATCGGTGGCCTCTAGTGGTTCGCCCGGACCTGACACCCGCAAACTCGAACTTCACGACCTCGCTTCCGAGTAGCGAAACGATCCAGTGAATCGGCCGGCCGAAGGCGATGTCTCCGCTTCCCCAGCGCATCGCTCTTGGGAAAGTGATCCGCGAGCAAAGCTCTGGGAGGATTTCACCGAGCACTTCACCGGTCGCCTTCCCAGGCTCGTAGATTTCGACGCTGACGTAGTCTCCCTTTTCCGTGGTCTGCTTGCGCAGCGCATCGACCTCGACGCCGTGCTTCTTCGCAAAGCCCGCCGCGGCTTTCTTGGGCGCTCCGTCTTGGTCGAAGGCCGCGCTCCACGGGGGGCCGACGACCGTTTCCTGACGGTCCGGCTGGGTCGACAAGAGACCACGCACCCGAAGAGCCAAGCGCCGAGGCGTGCCCATCGTGGCGATTTCGAGCTTTTCGGACCCGAGGCGAGCTTGTTTGATCAGGTCTTTGGCCGCGAGCTCGATGGAGCGCAGCCCGTGCCTCACGAACGACGAGGGCAGCTCTTCGGTGCCAATCTCCAGCAAAAACTCGGCGGACATGGAGTGGCGTTGCTACCAGACCGGATCCACGCGCGCAATCGGGCGTCTATTGGGCGGCCGCCGCCTGGCCGAGGAGCGGGAACCCGAGAGCCTCCCGCTGGGCATGCCAAGACTCGGCGACGGCACGAGCGATGAATCGGACCCGGCCGATGTAGCGCTGGCGTTCGGTGACGCTGATCGCACCGCGAGCATCAAGGACGTTGAAGTAGTGACTGCACTTGATGACGGCGTCGTAAGCGGGCAACACGAGTCGTTCGAGAGGCGCACGCCCGAACCGCAGGGCGCCTCCCTTCCCTTTCTTGTCGCTCAACCCAAGCAAGGCGCCGACTTGCGCCTCGTATTCCTCGAAGAGGCGGTTTTGGAGGTCGACGTCGGCCTGCTCGAAGTTGTAGGTGCTCCACTCCCACTCAGCGCGTTTGTAGAGCTCGCCGTATCGAATTCCGGTAGCCCATTCGAGCTCGTAGACGTCGTCGACGTCTTGAAGGTACATCGCGATGCGCTCGAGGCCGTAGGTAAGCTCTCCGCTGACCGGCTTGCAGTCGATGCCTCCGCATTGCTGGAAATACGTGAACTGGCTAATCTCGAGCCCGTCGAGCCAGACCTGCCACCCGAGGCCCCAAGCCCCCAACGTAGGGGATTCCCAATCGTCCTCGATGAAGCGGATGTCGTGACGTTTGGGATTCGTGCCCAGGGCGCGCAGGGACTCCAAGTAGAGGTCTTGAATGTCGATCGGCGACGGCTTGAGGATCACTTGATACTGGTAGAACTGCTGAAGCCGGTTTGGGTTCTCTCCGTAGCGACCATCGGTTGGACGGCGGCTCGGCTCCACGTACGCCACGTTCCAGGGCTCAGGCCCGATGGCGCGCAGAAAGGTGTGTGGGTTGAACGTCCCGGCTCCGACTTCCGAGTTGTAGGGCTGGACGATGAGGCAGCCGTGCTCTGCCCAGAACCGCTCGAGGGCGAGAATGAGCTCCTGAAAGGTCACCCGTCGTCCTCTTCTTCGTCCTCGAGGTCGTCGTCCACGTAGGCCTCTTGCTCGGCCGCCAGCCGGGCGGCTTCCTCTTGCTCGAGGAGCTCACGCTCGGCGGTCTCCAAGGCTTGGGTTGCGGCGATCTCGGCCGCGGCCAAATCGATCGACTCGCCGGTTCTGAGCTCGAAGAGGGCCTTGTGCTCCTCCGTCAGGTCGCTGAACTCTTGAAGCGTAGGTAGGTCCTGCAAGGTGCTCAGCCCGAAGAACTCCAAAAAGCGTGGAGTGGTACCATAGACCAGCGGGCGACCGGGCTCGTCCTTTCGACCTAGAATCTTGATGAGGCTTCGCTCGGCGAGCATTCGGAGGGCCGACCCGGAGTCGACCCCTCGAACATTGTCTACCTCGGGTCGGGTGATCGGTTGGCGGTAGGCCACGATCGCGAGAGTTTCGAGCTGAGCGCGCGTCAAGCGTAGAGGCTTTGGCGCGACGAAGCTCTTCACGAACTCCGAGCTGTCTGCCGCGGAGCGAAACTGGTAGCCGCCCGCGATGAAGTACAGGCGAACGCCGCGGTCCTGGTAGTCGGCGACCAACTCATCCAACAGAGGCTGTACTTCCGCGATGGTGGCATGTGCGCTCCGTGCGAGCCGTTTGGCCGAGACGGGCTTGTCGGAGACGAAAATCAGGCTTTCGACGACGTTCTTCAACACCGAAGAGGTGTGCGAGCGCGGCGCGGGGGCGCCGTTTTCGTCGAGGGCCGTTTCGGCTGGCTGATGTTGCGTCATGGCTTCGGCTCGTCCTTTGTCCATGCGTAGTCGTTGGACGCGCCGGCCGGCACGACCACGGACGCACGTCGCTCTCGTTGCGGTTCTTCGAAGTCGGGGGCTTCGTGTCCTGCGAGCGTTCGCGCCACGTCTTCGGGCACCAGCGGCTCGCCGCTCTCGTCGAGGAGGATATACTCGAGGTAGATCGGTTCTTCGTGGTCGGTCTGATAGATGCTCGCGAGGCGTATCTTGGCCATCTCGAGGAGAGCGAGAAAGGTGACCACGAGCTCATAGGAGGTGCCAACCCCCTCGAACAGCTCGTCGAACCGGCACCGTCGCCGCGTGCGCAGCAATTCGACCAGCTCGCCGATCCGTTCTTGGATGGTCATTCGCTCGGCATCGACCTCGAGGGACATGTCGGCGTTGATGCGCTTGGCGACCTCCTTGAGCGCGTCGATGAGCTTGAAAACGCTGAACTTGGCGATCGGGGGCGCGGCGTCTGAGGTTGGAGCGGCCGACCCGCGTGAGAACACGTCACGCCCCGCGATCGCGCGCGCACCCAGATCTTCGGCAACCCGCTTGTACTTCTGATACTCGAGCAGCCGCCGGATGAGCTCCGCCCTGGGATCGCCCTCTTCGAGGTCCTCGTCGTCCTGATCCTCGGGGGGCCGCGGCAGGAGCATCTTGCTCTTGATGTGGGCCAAAGTGGCCGCCATGACGAGGTATTCGGAAGCGACGTCGAGGTTGAGCTGCTTCATCAACCCCAGGTATTCCAGGTACTTCTCGGTGATGAAGGCGATCGGCAGATCGAGGATGTCGAGCTCGTGCTTGCGTATCAAATGCAGCAGCAGGTCGAGCGGCCCCTCGAAATTGGGCAGCGCGATCCGGAAGTTCGGGTCCAGAGCCTCCGGCGCCTCCGCGGCGCCTCGGGCCGGACTTGGGCTGAACTCGTTCATCGCAGTGGAACCATGCGCTTCAAGGCGCCCAGGTGTCAATTGCTCCGGGCTTCGTCGAGGGCTTCGAGAACCTCGTCGACATGCCCTTTCACCTTCACCTTGGGGAAGTGCTTGATCACCTTTCCATCGGGGCCGATCAGGACGGTCGAGCGGATGATCCCCATCGACTTCTTGCCGTACATGTTCTTCTCGCCCCAGGCGCCATACTTCTCGAGCATTTTGCCGGCGGGGTCGCTTAGCAGCGGGAACTTCAGCGCGTATTTGTCGGCGAACTTGCAATGCGATGCGACCGAGTCTTTGCTGACGCCAATCACCATAGCGTTTCGGGCTTTCAGCTTTCGCAGCGCTTTGTTGAAGTCGTTGGCTTCGGTGGTGCAGCCAGGCGTGTCGTCTCGGGGGTAGAAGTAAATGACTGCGTACTTCCCTGCCAGGTCCTTGAGTGCGACTTTGCCACCTTCGGAGGACTCGAGACTGAACGCGGGCGCCTTGCGACCTTCTCGGATCATGACAGAAGCCTCTACTGCCGGTTTGCGCGCGGTGTCAACGCCCGCGGAGCCCTTAGAACTTGGTTTCTGAGAGCCTGGGCACCAAGATCGAGGTATGAGCGGCCGAACCCTGATCGTGGGCGACGTCCACGGTTGTCGAGAGGAGCTCGAGGACCTCCTGCGCGAATCGGGCTTCGAGCGGGGAGATCAGCTGGTCTTCGTCGGAGATTTGGTCGCCAAGGGCCCGGATTCACTCGGAGTCGTCCGGATCGCCCGTGAGCTCGACGCCAAATCGGTGCGGGGGAACCACGACCAGCATTGCCTTCGCTGGTGGGATGCCAAGCAACGTGGAGAGCCGCTTCCCGAGCTCCGCGATGCCCACCAGCAGGTCGCGGACCAGCTCGAAGAGGACGATTGGGTCTGGCTCGCCGCTCACCCACTGTGGCTCGAGCTCCCCGAGCACGACGCGCTGGTGGTCCACGCCGGGCTCCTCCCCGACGTGCCGCTCGAAGACCAA
>JBFICQ010000157.1:0-8242 GCA_041581895.1 Polyangiales bacterium
AACGTAGGTGTCCCAAACGATCCCGAAGCTTCTCGCGAGCTCGAAGCTCGAGCTGCCGGACGCGCTCTTTGCTGACGCCCATCTCGCGACCGAGGGCTTCCAGGGTGCGTGGTTCTGGCGCCATGAAGCGCGCCTCGACGATGCGCTGCTCCCGAACCGTCAGGCTCTGCATTGCCGAGTCGAGCTCGTCGCGGACCCGATGGATGGCTTCGGCTCGCGCCAGGTCTTCTTCGGGTGTTCGCTGGTCGTGCTTCATTCGCTCGAGCGGGGTGATGGTATTCGATACACTGGCGTCGAGCGACATATCGCCGCGTGTGAGCAGTGGCCAGAGCTGCTTGGCTCGAGGGAGCGGCATCCCGCTTTCTTCGGCGAGTGCTTCAGGGGAGTCGACCGACTTGCGACGAAAGGCTCGCATTGCACGACGTTCCGTACGCGTCGTGCCGAGCCGCACAATGCGGTAGGACCGCACGACGTAGTCACGAATCTCCGCACGGATCCAATACGCCGCGTATGTGATGAGGCGACAGTCCTTTTCGGGGTCGAACTTTGCTGCCGCCTTCAGTAAACCGAGATTACCCTGCTGAACCAAATCCTCGAGGGGAACACCCCAACGCCGGTACTCGCGCGCGATCGAAATGACGAAGGGAAGGCTCGACTCGACCAACTGCGCGCCTGCACTGTCGTCGCCCTCAGCCCAGGACTTGGCCAATGCCTGTTCGGTGTCGCGGTCGAGCACTGCCACCCGCTTGAGCGACGCGCGGTACCGGTCGAGAATCGAAACATGGGCTGTCGCGGTCATGCCGCGGAAGGGCTGCAGTAATCGTGCCGTCGTTTGATCCTCGGCAAACCGTCGGGAATCGGCCAAGCGCGGTCACTTTGACGCGGCAGTTTGCCGCATGGCGCCGCCGATTTGCCGCAGGCAGATCTCAGCCGGATCACGCGCGCTGGATGCGCAAAAAGGCTGGATTTTTCCGTGGCAGCTTTGCTGGTGGGCGGAGGTGTGCTAGTTTCGATACGTGGACGTTGTGCTGCGCAAAGTTGGCCGCAAACCGGGTCGAGCTGTCGTGGGGCGGCTGTTGCGTCCGCCGCGCAAGGGTTCAGTCGTCGTCATCGAGTTCGCAGACGGCTTACACGAGTATGTTACCACTCCTGTAAAGCGCGTGCTTCAACTTTGCGGCCAAGACACCTACTACCTGCAGACCGCGAACAGCAGCTACCGGCTCGAAGTACGCTCGAGTGAGTCGGGCGTGGTTGATCACCCCGTGGCGAATTGAGCACTGTTAGACATCATCTCGCCGAGCTTCGCGACGAGCTCATCCAGTACGTTTTGTAGCACTTCGAAGTCGCTCTTCTTGATCTCACTCGATTGTTCGTCGACGTAGAGCGCGCGGTTTAGCTCGATCTGAACGACATGTCGTCCACGCCTCGGTGCGCCGTAGTGCCGCGTCGTCCAGCCCCCCCGATACGGGTCATCGTGCTTCACGCTGAAACCCGCTCCCCGAAAATGTGCATCGATCAAATCAATGATGCGGCCATCGGCTGTGGAACGCCCCCGAGTTCCCGGTACGACATCTGCGCGCGGAACGGGCTGGCCACCAAGGCGTCGCCCTTCGGAAGGCATCGAGTGAGCGGCCAGCACCACGACGTGGCCGTGCCGATCGTGAATTTGCGAAGCCGCATCGCGTAGAGTCCTATGGTAGGGCTCGTAGTAGCGCTCGAGCCGCTGGGAGAACTGATCGACGGTGAGTGGAGCCCTGAGAAGTGGAGTCCCATCGGTGCGTGCGCGCCAAACGACGCCTCTTGCCGGGATGTGGCGACCCCTGGGGTGCCGAGGCACAGCGGCTGAATCGACATCGTCGGGCCCGCGGTTGAGATCGACGACGTAACGCGACAGCCGCGAAACAAGGAGGGTCGCCCCAAAGCTCGGGGCCCTGGCATAGAGCTGATCGACGTACAGATCGGAATCGCGCAAGACGGCAAGCGGGGAAGCGTCCAGCTCGGATTCGACCTCCGAGGGAATCTGCAATCCCGAGTGAGGGACTTCGACGAGCACCGGTTTGGGCTCCGCTAGCGGCTTAATCAGTTCGACGAAAGGGCTCACGCGCTGAACGATTCTCGGAATGGCATCTCCGACGGAGTCACCTTGGTCCGAACCAGGCCGCACGCAAGCCCAAGGTAGAGCGCCCGGTACACCGGCTCCAGATCGGCCCCCGAGTGGCTCTCTCTGACAACCAGCCCTCCGAGGGTCGTGTCCCCTGAAACCGATTCGAGCACGCTCACCCACACGGGGTCGAGCCGAAAGGCCGCCAGGGGTGGGCCCTCTTCGCAGCGCTCGACCACGCGCTCGCGCAGGGGGTCGAGAACCGACTCGATTTCTTCGAGATGCGCTTCATTGGCGGCGTCGCGCAAGAGCTCGTAGGGATCCTGACCGAGCGGAAAGGTCTCTTCGTGGCTCCGCGCACCCCGCACGAACGCCCACTCGCCGCGCCTCCATCGAAAGGACTCCATGAGACGGCCGCGCACCTGGTCAGTGATCGCTCGGAAGAGCTCGACGGGACGAAGGATGCCTAGCCCCACCAAGGCGTCGCCCAGGCGTCCGCCATATTTAGGTAGAAGCGCCAAGGCCATTTCGATCTCCATACGAAGGCAACGCCCAGTGGCGACGAGATGTTCGCCCAGGAGCTCCGACTTGTCGGTGGATGCGACGAATTCAGGCCGCCCGGACACGAAGTAGATCTTCTTTCGTCGATTGCGTTGCCAAAGATGGAGCACTCCGGTCTCTTGCTTGAGGACGATGTCACAAACGACTGGCAAGAGCGTCGCAGCTCGAAGCTGCCCCTGCTTTTCGGCCTGCGCGAGCTCCTCGAGCTTCCATTGAAGACCAGGCGAGGTCACGAATCGCGTGAGCTCAGGAATCCGTGTCGCGTCGAGATATGTCCCGTCGCTCTTGGCAATCTTACTGCTTCTGCTGTCGATCACCCCCGTCGTCAGAAGCTGAATCAAGCGTGGATAGCTCATCGGGCCCATCTCGCTGCCATCGGAGAGCTGCACTCGGTAGATCGTCGGCGAAGTCATAGGCTGCGGGCCGATCAGCTCTTGGCCGCCGTGGTGCATCAGGTCGCTATCGACCAACGAAGGCACATCCGCGCCAGGCTCACGAACTTCGGGAGCGTCCCCCTGGATGAGCTCCAGCTGAGAAAGCAAGCGGGCGAGCCGATCGGGTCCGTGCCCCATGCCCCTTCGCCTCATGATCTCCGCACAAGCCTCCGCAAACGCCCCGGCGGTTGGGCGCTCGGCTGGATCCTTTTGCAGCCCGCGGAGCACGAACTGTCGAATGTCCTGCGGGATCCTGCGCTCGCATCGCGCGAGCACGCGAAGATCCGCATCACGGATTTGCAGGAGGACGTTGAGCTCGCTCTCTCCTTGAAACAGGGGCTCGCCGATCAGCATCTCGGAGAGGACCGTCGACAACGTGAATACGTCGCTCTTGCCCGTGAGCTCCTTTCCCAGCACCTGCTCCGGCGACATGTAGCCGAGCTTGCCGCGCACTTGCCCATCCTCGGTGGTGGGCGCGCGGCTTCGGACTGTTGCGATCCCGAAGTCGGTGAGCTTTACGTGGCCGGTTCTCGTGAGCAGGATGTTTGCTGGACTGACGTCCCGGTGAACGAATTCGAGTGGTTGACCTTGATCGTCGACGGCGTGGTGGGCGTAGTCTAGGGCTTGGGCGGTCTGATACGCGACATGCAGCGCTACATCCCACGGTATGGGCGTTTCGGGAGGCCCGGCTCGAAGCAGCCGACTGACGTTCGACCCATCCACCAACTCCATGACCAGGACGAGGTCGTCGCCCAGGGTGCCGAAGTCGAACACCTGAACAATGTTGGGGTGTTCGAGTTGAGCGGCGAGGCGTGCTTCGTCGATGAACATCCAGACGAAATCCGAATCGCTCGAAAACTGAGGGAGAATCCGCTTGAGTGCGACGCGCTTTTGGAAACCGTGAAGCCCCTCACGGCGCGCAACGAAAACCTCGGCCATTCCCCCCGTCGCTAGGCGACGCTCGATGTGGTACGGCCCGAGCAGCGGCCGTTCTTCGCTCACACATCCCTCCGTTGGTGACCGATGCAATCAATATAAGCGCGTCGGGCACCGGCTGTCAGATTACTCCCTCGCTGGCCGCAGACCGCTGTTTCAGCGAGAGCGGAACACTTGGGGCCCCGCTTCGTCTCTGTTTATCATACCAATGTCCACTCGGTACGGGGGAACCATGGGGATTGTTCGGAAATCTGCGGGCTCGAAAAAATCGAAAGACCCGCTTCTCGGGAAGGTCGTGGCCGGCCGATATCGGCTGGAGTCGCAGCTCGGGGAAGGCGGAATGGGTGTCGTCTATCGAGCACGACACGTATTGATCGACCGGGTCGTTGCACTGAAGCTCATTCGACCGGACCTGCGAGGCGAGACCCACTTGCGCGCTTGGATGGTTCGCGAAGCGCGTGCAGCCAACCGAGTCGACCACGCACACATCGTCGACATACACGACGTCGGCGAAACCGAAGATGGTGAGCTCTATCTAGTGATGGAGTATCTCATCGGAGACTCGCTTTCGTCACAGATCGCCAAAGGTCCGATGCCGATCGCGCGCGCAGTCGACATTCTCGAGCAGATGACGGCGGCGCTTGCACGCGCACACGACCTCGGAGTCGTGCACCGCGATCTCAAGAGCGACAACATCATGATCACCGGACGTGGCGGTCGGAAGGACTTCGTGAAGATTCTAGACTTTGGGCTCGCCGCGCTAACGCGCGATCCGCGGTTGGCACCGAAGGGCGCCGTCTTTGGAACACCTGAATACATGTCGCCGGAGCAAGCTCGGGGCGAAGATGCAATCGCGTCGAGTGACCTCTATGCCCTCGGTGTTCTGTTCTTCGAGATGCTCACTGGACGACTTCCATTTCGTTCGGGTGATCGTGACGAGCTCCTCGAGATGCAGCGCAAAGCGCGACCGCCAAGCCCGAGAAAGTACCGCTCCGAGATTCCGGAACAGGCTGAGCGGATCATCATAAAGCTGCTCGAGAAGGACCCGGCGGATCGGTTCCGCGATGGTCACCATCTCAAGGAAGAGCTGAAGGAGATGCAGCGCGCCCTCCCCGCTCGCACTTGGGATTCCCCAACAGACTTGGCCCCCGCGGCGCCACCACTGCCGCCTCCCGCAAAGGCGCCTGGTGTCGTCGAGTGGAGCCGAACGGCAGCCAACTTCTTGCGCGCCGTCGCGCGAGCCTACCCGGACGGCGACGCACCGAAGAAGGTTCAACATGCTGCCGATGAGATTTGGGAGATGGCCTCGCGCGCATCCCGGCTCGAGGGAGAGCTCGAAAGCCATTCAAAGAAGCTCGAAAGCATCGAAAAACGGGGACGCGCCCTTCGCGCGGAAATCGGTCGTAAGGTCGAGGACCTGGCGGGCGAAGAGTCGCGTGCCCTCCGAGATGCTTCTGCTGAGCGGGACGTGCTGAGCCAGTTCGTCTTGAAGCGAAAAAAGGCGCAGCGCGAGCTCAAGACTGCGCAGGCGGCGGTCCAAGCGGCCGGGAATGACATCAAAGCCGTGCGCAAGGCCTACGAGTCACTCGGTGCGGCCCGTGCCGAAGTCGACGTGCTCGATGGAGTGACCCGAGACTACGAGGTGCGTGCTCGGAGCAAAGAAGACGCGGCCGCCGAGCGCAGGAAGCAGATCGAACAGCTTCGCGCACAACTCAAGCGTTACAGCGAAGCGCTAGAAAACGACCTGCAGACGGGTCGAGAACGAATCGCAAGCCGAGTTCGTGAGGCGCTCGAATACGAAAATGCGTTTGGGGAAGCCTCCGATCTGCTGCTCGACCACCTGAGGGACAAGCCCGAGTGCCGAGAGCTCCTCGAAGACATCGACAAGCGACGCCAGGGGCAGGACCCCGACGACAAGCCATCAGAGCTCCAAGAGCTGATGGAACGACACGTCGCAACGCGGTAGAAGGGCGCCGCTTGGCCGCATCGACTTCAGGTCATAGGGCCCTCGTTGTACGGAGGCGCTCTCCGTAGTAGCGTCCGGCCGTCAGCAACGAGGTGATGCTCATCGTTCGGTAGAAGCGGTCCCGCGGAAGGTGCACCTATAATGCAGGAGAGGGGCCGTGGCATCGAGGGCCTGAGCAAGGGCTTTCAGGCGATATCCGCCTGGTCATACGACCACCGATGGCTCGTTCTGATCGCGAGCTTTGCCGCTTGGGGACTCGGCGCGTACCTGGCATTCGGCGCACGCATCGATAACAGCTTCGCCTCCTTCTTCGATACGGACGATCCGACATACGCCGCCTATCAACGATTCCGAGAGGACTTCGAATCGGACGAGATTGCATACATCGTTTATCGAGTCGCCGAGGGGCCGTGGGACATCGACGTGATGCGCAAGATCGAGCAGCTCACCCGAGCGCTCGAGGAAGAGGTTCCTTTCGCCGAGGAAGTCACGAGCCTTTCCAACGCCGAGTTCATGGAAGGGGCACCCCCGGACGACATCCTGGTCTACGACCTATTGGCCGAGTTTCCCGAGAGCCAGGAGGAGCTGCTCACGATTCGAGACAAAGTGATGAAGAAGCCTCTCTACTTAGGTGGGCTCGTCAGCGCCGACGCGGAGCTCGGCGCCATCATCATCGAAATGAGCCGTTCGAGCATCGACTCCGTGGAAGACATCAAGCTCGACCCAGACGGCGGCGATGGCCTCGACAATCTCTACCCGCAGGTGAGCTTTGACGCGATCGAAGCGGTGCTTCAGCGCCCGGAATACTCCGGCATCGAGTTCTTTCATACCGGAGACGTCGCGATCAACGCCACATACAACCGAGTGTTCATCGAAAAAGACCTCCCTCGGATCTTGAGTCTCACCGTCCTCGTGATCGCCCTCAGCCTGGCGCTCGTGTTTCGGCGACCGATTGGCGTGATCGGTCCCTTCATGGTCATTGCCTTTGCGATGGCGATTTCCGTCGCCGTCATCGGGATCCTCGGCTGGCGCGTCGATTTCATGTTTGGCTTGATGCCGGCGCTCTTGATCACGGTCGGCGTAGCGGACTCTGTGCACATCCTTTCGGAGTTCGACCTCCACCGACGACTCTTGCAGGACCGTCGTGAAGCAATCCAGAAGACACTGTATTTGGTGGGCCCACCATGTCTGCTCACCAGCCTCACCACGGCTGCGGGGTTCCTTTCGCTTTCGTTCTCTCCAGTCAAGTCGGTATCGCACCTGGCGGTGTACAGCTCCGCTGGCGTTCTTGCGGCGTTCGTTGCTTCGATCACAATTTTGGTAGCCTTTCTTTCATTCGGACGCCGCGCGCCAGATAAGGATTCTTCCCGAAACAAGCGAGCTCGCGGCAAAGAAAGCCGCTTGTTTACCGAGGCGTTGAGCAGCGTTGCGTCTTTCGTGATCCGTTTTCGCAACGCGATTCTCATTGCGTTTGCGCTCATGTTCGCCGCCTCTGCATGGGGTATCGCGATGCTGACGGTGGATTCGAATTTCTTGAACGAATTCTCCGAACGTGTACCGGTACGCCAAACGACGAGATTCGTCGACGACCACATGTCGGGTGCAGCGTCGATCATCTACTTGTTCGATAGCGGCGAGCCTGACGGGATCAAAGACCCAGCCGTACTGCGCGAGATCGAACGAGTGCAACAGGCGGCCGAGCAACAGCCCTTGGTGACTAAGACGTACTCGGTGGTGGATTTCATCAAGGAAATCAATCAGAGCTTTCACAACGGAGATCCGGCGTATTACAAGATACCGGAGAGTCGCGATCTGATTGCGCAGTACCTACTCGTCTACGAAATGTCGGGGGGTGCGGAAGTCAAAGACTATGTCTCGATGGACTACGCTCGTACGAGCCTCGAGCTCCGTTGCAAGCTGGTAGAGACGAGTCGCCTTCAGGGGGTGGTTGATGGCATCAACGCCCACCTCGAAGCACAGCCTTTGAACAGCACGACGGTCAGCAAGACGGGCGTCGGCGCGTTGTGGCTCAAGGTCGTTGACTACATCACGTGGAGCCAGATCCAGGGTGCCCTTCTCGCTTTCACCGTGGTCAGCCTGATGATGATCCTCGTCTTCCGGTCGTTGAAGATCGGTCTCCTGTCGATGATTCCGAATCTCTCACCGGTGCTTCTCGTCCTCGGCGGCATGGGCTGGGTGGGCATGCCGCTCGATTACTACCGGTTGCTGATCGCTCCGGTCGCC
>JBFICQ010000158.1:0-8176 GCA_041581895.1 Polyangiales bacterium
ATTGCCGTTTAGCGACCCTCGGCGAGGGGCACTTTGTAACACTCGGGGCGCGAGTGGAACGCCAACGTTCCCCTCTTGCGCCAACGCTTGCTTCGCAGAAAAAATTTGCGCCAGTCGTCGCGCTCCGCGCGGGCGCCTACGACGACGTTGCGTCAATGGTGCGAGCAACAGGCGGCGAAAAGACGTTGACGTCTTCTATTCCGGTGCGCGGCGACTCCAGTACGCGGCATGCGCGAGCCCGAGCAGGATGACCACCAGCGAATAGGCGATCACCGAGAGCACCACGGGAGTGCCGGCAAAGCTGTCGGTAGCGATCAGGATGGCGATCCCGATGTTTCGCACCGCGGTCCCCATTCCGATCGCGCGGCGGGTCGCGGTTTTCGGGCCGCCGAGCAGATAGCCGATGGCCAACGCGATCTCGGTGCTCAGGATCATCGCGAGAAACACCATGAGGCCGAGCCCGGCCAGCTCTTCGTATTGATCGACGAAGATCAGCACGACCACTGCCACCAGGATGGCCAGAGAGCTCAAATTCACGGCCCGCGAGAGCCGCGCCGCGACCTTGGGCGCGAACTCGTGAATCGCAAGCCCGGCGGCCAACGGCGCGAACACCGTAATCAGGAGAGAGAGAATGATCGCCCCGACGTTGAACTCGACGTCACCCGCCTCGGGCAAGAACGTGAAGAGCAGCTGGCAGAGCGGCGGCGTCAAGAAGACCGCCAAAACGCAATAGATCACCATGTGGCCGGCGGCCACGTGCACGTTGCCTTTGCCGACGCCGACGAACGCAGGCGCCATCGGGGCGAACGGGGCTGCCGCCATCAGCACCACGCCGATCGACAAATCATTCGGGAGCTCGAACAAGAGCGTGACGCCGAGGATCGCGAGTGGAGCGAGGACGAAGTTCGCCAGAAGCGAGCGGGCGATCATCCCGGGATTGCGCGTCGCAGCGACGATCTCGCTGAAGTTGACTCGGAAACCTACTGCCAGAACCAAGCCGACAATCGTGATCACCGTCAGCGGACGTATCAGGGCTTCAACAGACATCCCTACGCCTCACGGGGTGACGATGTTGAAAGTGCCCGTTGGCTTATCGATCAACCGAAAGAACGACACGAGGTCGAGCCGGCTTCCGTCGATGTCCAAGTCGTCGGAGAACAGCGTGTCCTTGAGCCCTGCCTGGCCCGTGAGCATCTTGAGATAGAGGTCGTGCGTGATCTTCATCGACACGTTGGCGTCGGGATGGGGGTCGCGTTTGTAGTGGCGCAGCACCGAGTTCTTCAGCTCGAGTACGTAGGTCTCCTCGAGGTCGGTAAAGATCAGGTTCACAATCATGTCTTTGCCCTCGGCCTTCGGCGCATTGAGGCGGGCGGCCATGGCGGTGAGGAAGCTTTCCAAGGGCGCGTACTTGATCATGTCCATCGAGGCCGCCAAATCGATCCCCTCGGTGGGGCCGCCGTGGCGAAGCTCGAAGGCGCCCGTGAGATAGACATCACGCCAGGGCCCCGACTCTGCCTGGTAGCCGAGTTGGTCATAGGCCTTGGCGAGCAGCTCGCGTGCCTCTTGGTTGTCGGGGTCTGCAAACACAAGATGGTCGAGCAGCTCGGCTACCCATCGGTACTCGCCGTTGTCGTAGGCGGCTTGCGCCTTTTCCAACAGGTTCGCTGCTCCGCCCGCGAGCTCGACGTACTTCGCGCCGGCCTCGGAGGGCGGAAGCGGATCCAGATTGGCAGGATTGCCGTCGTACCAGCCGAAGTAGCGCTGATACACCGCTTTGACGTTGTGCTTGAGCGTCCCGTAGTAGCCGCGGTTTGCAAATGAGGTTTGCAGTGACTCGGGGAGCTCGAGCTCCTCGGCGATTTCACGCGGCGTGGCGCCGTGTAGGGCGAGCCGAAGCGTTTGGTCATTGATGTATTTGTACGTATCGCGCTGCTTTTCCAAAAAGTCGATGATTCGATCATTGCCCCAAATCGGCCAATGATGGCTGCCAAAGTACACCTCGACTTCCGGGAACATCTCGATGACCTCGTCGATGTAGCCGCTCCACTTCAAGGCGTCGCGAACCTTCGCGCCGCGGAGCGTGTAGAGGTTGTGCATGGTGTGCGACACCACTTCGGCCCCACAGAAGGTCTTGAGGTCGGGTAAGTAGAACGTCAGCTCCGCCGGAGCCTCCGAGCCAGGCGCATTCTGAAAGATGAATCTCACCCCGTCGATCGTCATTTCCGTTCCTGTCTCGGTGATGATCTCGCTCGGTGGGAGCAGCCCGAACGTGCCGTACGCGGGCTCCTTTCCGAGCCCGGAACCCACGTGGCCGCGCTCGCCACGTGGGAGGCGCGGTCCAAACATGAAGAGCGACCGCCGTGCCATCGCGACGCCGGCGATGACGTTCTCGCTCGTCGCCTCCTCGAGAAAGAACTCAGGCGCGATGATCGGTACATTGCGCTCCTTGACTTCCTCGGGGGAAACGATGCCGAGCACGCCCCCGAAGTGATCGACGTGGCTATGGGTGTAGATCACGGCAGCGACCTGCTTGTCGCCCAGGTGCTCCCGGACAAACGCCATCGCTCTCGCGGCAGTTTCTTTGGCGGTTAGCGGATCGACGACGATCCAACCGGTCGTACCCTCGATAAGCGACATATTGGCGAGGTCGTACCCTCGAAGCTGGTACACCCCCTTGGTTACCTCGAACAAGCCGTGAATGTTGTTCAAGCGGGCCTGCCGCCAGAGGCTCGGGTTCACGCTGGCCGGTGCGTCGCCCTCGATGAACTCGTAGGCCGGCATGTTCCAGATCGTTTTGCCCTCGACGGTGGAAACACGGAGCGCGGCATCGCTTGCGATCAATCCGCGCTTCGCATCCTCGAAGTCCCGCAAGTCCGAAAGGGGCAGGCTCTCTTTCACCGCTGCATTGAGCGCCGCGGTAGCTGCGCTCGCCGCGGTGTTTCCGGCGATGTCAGGCGGAAGGTCCTCGCCCTCAAACGTCGGAGCTCGTTGCTGTTTGCCACACCCGCCGAGCGCGATGGCCACGCCGAGCGTGATCACAATCAACTGCGACATCGTCCCTCCATGAGGGCGCGAGACTAGGGGAATTACGGCCGCGATGGAACCACGGCTGGGCTCGGTTCTAGCCTTGCTCGAGCCTCGCTCTAGCTCATCCGTTCGTGTCTTGACTGGCTTCTAAGCGAAACGATACGGTCGCGCGGCGCAGGAGGCGTGCTCGAGTTGACCTGGAAAAAGCTTCTTCTACTCGGTCTTTTGGCAATAGCGCTGATCCTGTTGTGGACTCGATATTCGAGTCGCCCGAAATCGGAGCGAACGCCCACGAGTGTGTCTCGAGTCGAAACCGAAAGCTCGAAAGCAAAGCCAAGCCCGATGCCCGTTTCACCCGTGCCCAGTTTCGAAGATGCCGGTGTAGTGCTTGCGGAGCCCGAGCAAGAAACCGAGTCTGAGGATACGCACGGCGGGATTCGCCACTACAAATCACTCACGCGCTACCCCGTATCTAGTCGCCGGCTGAGCGAAAGCTCGGTCGACTTGCTGAATCCAAACAAGCGGCACGAGCGTCGTCGGTCCGTTCCCGATCCCCAAGGGAACGCGGACCTAGCCTGGGAGGTCCTATACACGGCGGATCGATATTTCGTTCGAGGCGATGAGCCGATCCAGATTTCACTCGCCCTTTGGCGTGATGGTGAGCCGGTATTGCCGAGCATCGTCTCGATGGTCTCGGTCCCGCAAAGCGCTTCGGGTCGCAGCGAACCTGTGCAAGTACTCACAGAGCCCGCGGACCTCACGGTGTTGGCCCGATTCCTGCCCAACGAGCATTGGCCCGAGCACGTAGGAGAGATTCGGGTCACGACGACCTTCTCTGCCGTGGGCCTTCGACAACAAACAGGCACGCTGACTTTCTATTTCACCGGCGCCGATCGCATCCCGGCCCAGTTCACCGGCGAGTTTGGTGAGCGTCTCGTCAATGGTGACCTCGCAATCGACGTGGGTATCGAAGTCGCAGCCGCCGGGACCTTCCGCGTCGAAGGCAACCTCTTCGGCGAGTCCGGGCCAATCGGATGGGCGCGCTACCAAGGAGAGCTTACCGAGGGCACCCACAGCATCCCGCTGGTCTTTTACGGCCTGATCTTCCACGACGCGAACGCTGCGGCGCCGTTCGTCTTGCGGCAACTCCGGGGGTATCGGTTGCGACACGGCGATTCCCCGCATCGTGAGGACATCCCCCCGTTTGGGGGGGAATACAATACCGGCGGCCACTATGCTCTTTCGGATTTTCGCCAAGAAGAGTATGAGAGCCCGAGAAAGCAGCGGATGCTGGAGCATTATCGAGATGCTCTGCAACGCGGCGTCGAGCTCACCAACCCGGAATACACTGGCGCAAAAGCCAATGAATAAGCTCGTGCGATCCGCGCGACCCAAAGGAGAAGCAATGGAACAGGAACGACCGACCACCGCCTTAACCGGCCGCAGGCTCATCGCTCTCGCCTCATTCGCTGCAATCGGTTTGTTCGTCCCGGCGACTGCTCAGGCAGGTCTCATTGGGGGTGGGGACCAAGGACGCTGTGAGCGCTTGGACAGCGAGTCGGAAACCGTGTGCACCGGGAAGGGCAAGAACCGCACGTGCGTCACCAACGACACGTACTGTGGGGGTCCGGGTAACGATGGAAGCTGTTCCTGCGAGGCCGGCTGTGAAGCCGGCGGCAACTGCTGTGAGGACTACCAACCGGTGTGCGCAGGCAACTTTCAGTGCGACCCGGATTCAGGGCAGATCGTGTTCCTCCACGTAGGCGGGATGTGTTCGACCAAATGGGACTATGCGAATGATCCCGACGCGCTCGCCGACGTGAGCAGCATCACCAATGCCGTGTCGGTCGAGCTCTTTGCCGTGCAAACCGACCCCACCGGCACCCAAGTTGCAGCGAAGACACTCGCCCGGTACCTGGACGAGTGCTGCACGGATAGCAACAGTTGCATCATCTACAACTACTCCAATGGCGACAATGTCGTCGGCTTCGCCCTCGACCAGCTTGCAACGACAACCCAGACATGCACCGGCAAAGGCAAGAACAAGACCTGTGTCGATGAGCTCGAATGGAATCTTTTGGAAGTACGCACGAGCGCAGGCAACGGCGGAGGCAGCGAGCTTTCGGGTTGGGGCTCTTTGGCAGACCTCTTTGGTTGTTCGCTCTCCTCGCAGATCGGTCCTAGCCAAGTTCGGAGTCTCTACGACCACAACAATACCCAGGGCGTGCCTGTCTACCACATGGGTGGTTTTCTCGATCAAGTCACAGGCAGCGACAATATTACCTTGGACGCGGGCTGGTGGCTTCTACCGTGGCATAGCGATGGGGCGGTTGCGTACCACTCCGCAGGTGCCCGAAATGACACCATCGAATGGTGCGGGGACGGAAACAATCTGTCGTGGGACTGGGATTATTTCGGCTACTGGTGTACCGACGAGAACCTGTGCAGCGCCAACTACGGCACGATGTATCAGGGCCACGCCATCGCCTTTTGCGGGATGTTCATGGAGAACAGCGACCACTACGATCAGAAAATGGCCTACATCCAATACATGGGTCAGTAGCGTCGGCCCGCGATCGGCGTCGACGTCAGGAAGCCTTCTAGGCCGTTAGTCGTCTCGGCCGGACTTTAGCTTGTCCCGCCATTCGCGGACTTGGTCTGCGGCTGCTTCACGACCGCCGAGCCCGAAGGCCAAAGCAAACGTGACGCCCAGTGCGCCCAGAGTTACCGCAAACCCGGTGGTGATGATCTCGTTTGCGAGCCCAAACTGCCGAAGGCCCATCGCACCGGCGAGGATCAGGATCGCAATTCGAGCGATGACCGCAATGAGACGGTTTTGCTGGATCTGCGTTCCCTCGATGGCATTGGCTGCTGCCTTGCTGAGGTAGAGGCCTAGGGCGAAGATCGCCAAGCCCAGCAGAATGCGCCCGCCGAGAACCAAGAGCTCGGCCGTGAGGTCCGCCAGGCTCGCAAATCCGAGAAGCCGGGACGCCTCGATGAAGGCGAACAGCATGATCGCGATCATGACGATGTCGCCACCGACCGCCGAAGGCTTGCGCTTCGCTTCCTCAACGCCCTCTTGGGCGACGCCGAGCTTGACCAGGATATTGTCAAAGCCTGCGCTCTCAAGGAGGTTGGTGACCAGCTCCGCCAAGACGCGGCCGATGAAGTACGAAATCACCAAGACCACGCCCGCGCCAAACACTGCGGGCAGGGCGTCGAGCAACGTCGCCAGCATCTGGCTGGCAGGTCTCGTAATCGCCTCAACGCCAAGCGCATCGAGCGCCATGATCGCGACGGGGATCACAATCAAGATGTGAACGACGACGCCCAGAAGGTCGCTCAGCTTGTTCGTTCCGAGGGCTTTTTGGACGCCGACTCGGTCGCTGAGACGGTCGATGCCTGCAGCCGACAGCAAGTTGGCCACGATCCGCTGCAGGAGCCTCGCGACAAACCAACCGATCAGGAATATCGCGACCGCTGCGAGCAAGTTCGGAAGGAACCCGAGGATCTTGGCGAACATTACTTCGACCGGCGCGAGCAAGCCTTCGAGCTTCAAGGCACCGAGCGCTGCTGGAAGGAAAAGAAGAAGCACCAGCCAGTAGACTGCATCCCCGAAGGTCTTCGACGGAGGTGCGCGCTCGGGCATCTCGGCCTCGCGGAGCTCTTTGTTGATCGTGGCGTCGAGCGACGTCTTGCTCAGTGCCGTAGCAACCAGGTAGCGGAGAATTCGAGCCACGATCCACGCCGCCACCATGATGATGGCAGCGCCGGCCGCGTTTGGAAGATAAACAAGAATCTTCCCGACGAGCTCGTTGAGGGGCTCTGCAACGCCTCCGAGCTGCACGTAATGAAGAACGGCGACCAAGGTGATTAGGAGGCCGATCCAATATGCAACCGTCCCGGCAGTCTTGGCGAGGTTGAGCTCGAGTACCTCGTCCTCTCGTGCCAGCAGATCCGAGATACGCGTATCCGCCCCGGTGCGCCTAATGAGACTGGTCACCGCCCAGCCGAGGACATGCGACAATACCCAACCGACGAAAAGAATCAGAACGGGCAGGGCGTAGTCTTTGTATGCGCCAAACTGCTCCGAGATTTGCTCGAATACCTCCACAACATCCTCCCTCTCCGTGAGGCTCCTTACAATTAGAGGTTGGAGTCCCGCGGCAGGCCGAGGCTATACCATCCGGCTGTACTTTGTAACGGGACGCCGCACGAGCCCCTGCTTTCGGGGTTCACCCGCATCGAATTGCTACGCCCTGATCATGTGAGGTACATCCGCATAACCAACGCGTTTTTTGGGTTAACCGGGACCTCGACGCGTCGTAGACTCGCTGCCATGTCAAAATCCAAACTCGCATTCCTTTTATCCCTTGGGTTGATTCTCAGCTGCTCTTCGGACAGCGGCGACGGCACGCTGACCGGCGATGGCCTCGACATCCTGCCCCGCACCTACGGCGACTGCAGCGACGACTGCGCCGACGACTGCGGCGACTGGCAAATGGGCGAATACGCCGAGTCCTACGGCTGCGTCTTGGATTGCCCCCGCGGTGGCCCGACCGCCCCCATTGCCGTGCGCTTTGAGTGCCATGAGGTGCATATCGTCTCCTGCAAGGAGCTCTCGAATGTTGTTCTCGAGTTCGCCGACGGCAAGCACATGAAGTACGACGGGCTGAAAGGTCATCACGGGACTTTCGGCGCCGGCGAACGGGAGATCGTGACCGTCTGGGTTAAGGCGGGCAACAATGCAAGCGGCGACGGTCCGGGCTACGGGGAGCGATTCGAGTCCGACGCGGACTGCGACGACAACGGTGGAACTGGCGGCACCGGTGGCACTGGGGCGACGGGTGGCACGGGCGGCACGGGGGCGACGGGTGGCACCGGCGGCACCGGCGGTCGTGACTGCTACGGCGAAGACTGCAAGTGCGACTACGACTACGATGACTGCGAGTGCGATCGCGACCACGACGACTGCGAGTGCGGGTACGGCGAAGACTGCAAGTGCGACTACGACTACGATGACTGCGAGTGCGATCGCGACCACGACGATTGCGAGTGCGGGTACGGCGAAGACTGCAAGTGCGACTACGACTACGATGACTGCGAGTGCGATCGCGACCACGACGATTGCGAGTGCGGGTACGGCGAA
>JBFICQ010000159.1:0-8076 GCA_041581895.1 Polyangiales bacterium
CTGGTCATAGCTCTGTGTCACGCCATCCTCCATTGCATCGCAGCAGCGCACCGGGGCCCCTCATCTACTTCCCCGCCTGCCCTCTAGTATCACTTGCCGACCAGAAAACCGACAAAAACCCAGCGCGAGTTTGAGTCGGAAAGCCGCTCTTGAGCAAATAATCCGCTAACATCGCACCCATGTCCATTACGGGTCGGTACCGCACGGCGCCCGCGCCGATGCGCGGGATGCCACCCGGCATCCCCTACATCGTTGGGAACGAGGGAGCTGAGCGGTACAGCTACTACGGTATGCGCGCGATCCTGGTCATCTTCATGACCCGGTTCCTGATGAACGCGCAGGGTGACCTCGACGTCATGACCGACGAGGAAGCCAAGACCTGGTTCCACGGTTTCGTCACGGCGGTCTATTTCTTTCCGATCCTGGGTGCGATCCTCTCCGATGCGTTTCTCGGGAAGTATCGCACGATCATGACGCTCTCAATCGTGTACTGCCTGGGTCACCTGACGCTTGCGATCGACGACACCCGCGTGGGCCTCGGACTCGGTTTGGGCCTCATCGCAGTTGGTTCCGGGGGAATCAAACCCTGTGTTTCCGCTCACGTGGGCGACCAGTTCGGTCAGACCAACAGCCATCTGCTGCCCAAAGTGTTTGGATGGTTCTATTTCGCGATCAACGTGGGCGCGCTGGCGTCGATCCTGTTTGCCGAGCCGCTACTCCATCGATTCGGACCTTCGGTTGCGTTCGGTGTCCCGGGAGTGCTCATGGCGATCGCGACGCTCGTGTTTTGGATGGGTCGCCACAAGTTCGTCCACATTCCTCCAGGTGGAACGGCCTTCTTGCGCGAAGTCTTCAGCTCCGAAGGGCTCAAAGCGCTCGGCAAACTATTCATCATTTATGCGTTCATCGCGATGTTCTGGGCGCTCTTCGACCAACAGGGGTCCGCTTGGGTGCTTCAAGCCACACGCATGGATCGGCGCTTCGGCATCGAGTGGGACCCTTCTCAGGCACAGTGGCTCAATCCGGCGTTGGTGCTGCTCTTCATTCCGCTTTTCAATCGAGTGGTCTACCCCGCATTTGATCGATTCTGGCCACTGACGCCGCTTCGCAAGATCTCGATGGGGCTCTTTTTGACGGTATTCGCGTTCTTGATGCCGGCCTGGTTGGAGGCAAGGCTCGATGCTGGAGAAAGCGTCAATATCTCGTGGCAGCTCGGCGGGTACGTTCTGATCACCGCGGCAGAAATTCTCGTATCCATTACGGCACTCGAGTTTTCGTACACGCAGGCGCCCAAGAAGATGAAGTCGCTGGTCATGGGCGCGTTCTTGATGAGTGTGTCGATCGGGAATCTATTCACCGCCGGCGTGAACTACTTCATTCAAAACCCTGACGGGACCAGCAAGCTCGACGGTCCCTCGTATTATTTGTTCTTCGCAGGCGCGATGGCTGTGACCGCAATCCTCTTCGTCCCAGTTGCCGTCTGGTACAAGGAGCGAACCTACATTCAGGACGAAGCTCCGAGTGAGATTCCCCAGTGAGCGTAATCGACGAAGCACGAGCGTGGATCGCCCAAGATCCCGATCCCGAGACCAGGCGAGAGCTCGAGGATCTGATCGCGCGCGATGACCAGGCCGCCCTCGAGGCGCGGTTCGCAGGAACTTTGGAGTTTGGCACCGCTGGCCTACGCGGTCTGATGGGAGCTGGGCCCGCACGCATGAATCGGGTGACCGTCATGCGCACGACAGCTGGGCTGTGCGCCTGGCTCGAGCGACAAGTCCCAGATGTGGCCGCGCGAGGTATCTGCATCGGGCGCGACGCTCGCGTTCAAAGCGACGTTTTCGCGGAGGACGCGATCGAGATCGCGCTCGGAGCCGGAATCCCCGTGTGGACGTTCTCCAGCGTGGTTCCGACCCCCGTGCTGGCCTTTTCGGTGCTTCAGCTCGGCGCGGGCGGGGGCGTCATGATCACGGCAAGCCACAACCCACCGGAGTACAACGGCTACAAAGTGTTCTGGGAGAACGGAGCCCAAATCATTCCCCCGAACGATGTGGGGATCGCCCGCGAGATCGAGCTCGCCCTCCCTGCGCACCAATTGCCCCGGACCTCGATGACCGAGGGGCGCCAATGCGGGCTTCTGCGCGACATCGACCACCTCGTGGCTGCGTATGTCGAGCTCGTCGCAGCTGCCGCGCGACGGTCGGGCGAACGTAGTGGGGTAAGGGTCGCATACACTGCGCTTCACGGGGTGGCCGAAGCCACCACGCGGGACCTCTTATCGCGATTCGATTTCTGCGAGCTTCAAAGCGTCATCGAGCAAGCGACTCCGGATGGTCGTTTTCCGACGGTGGCGTTCCCAAACCCCGAAGAGCCCGGAGCGATGGATGAGGTGCTCGCCCTCGGACAGGCGATCGACGCCGACCTCGTCATCGCCAACGACCCAGACGGGGACAGATTGGCGGTTTCAGTTCTGCACGGAGGAGCTTTTGAACCGCTCTCAGGCAACGACATCGGTATCCTTCTGGCCGACGATCTACTCGAAGGCCATGCCGAGCTCGGCAAGCCGCTGGTGATCTCTACGGTGGTCAGCAGCCCGATGCTGGGGCCTGTCGCAGCGAGCCATGGGGCGACGTGGGAACAAACGCTCACCGGCCACAAGTGGATCCAAAACCGCGCGCTCGAGCTCGAAGCCGAGGGCTACCAATACGTGTTTGGGTACGAAGAGGCGCTCGGCTACGCGCCTTTGTCCTCGATTCGCGACAAGGACGGAATGAGCTCGGCCCTCTTCATCATCGACCTAGCGTCGAGGGCGAAAGCCCGCGGCAAGACGCTGATCGACGAACTCGAATCGCTTTGGG
The DNA here is from genome assembly GCA_041581895.1 of Polyangiales bacterium. Lineage (GTDB taxonomy): Bacteria > Myxococcota_A > Polyangia > Polyangiales > Houyiibacteriaceae > SG8-38. The sequence continues at coordinate 2,856 of JBFICQ010000159.1, forward strand.
AGGCACATGGGACGTTCCAAAGCATGCAGCTGACACGAAGATTCGAAGGTCCGGACGCGCAGAAACAAATGGCAAGCTTGATCGAAGCACTGCGCCAGAAACCTCCTACTGAGATCGGCGGTCGCACGGTAACGGCCATGATCGACCTCGGCCGACAGGTGAAATGGACGCCGACCGCTGAGACGCCGCATGATCGGCTGGCGAGAAGCGAGGTATTGATCTTCGAGCTCGACGGTGGTCATCGGGTAATGGTCCGTCCGAGTGGCACCGAGCCCAAGCTCAAGTGGTACCTGTATGCGTATGCGAGCTCCCAATTGGGTCTGTCCGAAGCACGCAGGCGAGCGGCTGCCGTGCTCGAGCGAATGGCTGAAGACCTCCGCGGGACTTCGTCTCAATGAAGGGTCCGGGAGACGATCAGGCCGAGCGCGGCCAGCAACACGACACCGGCTGCCGCCCAAAGGATCGCCGAGCTCCGCGACCGTCGTCGTGATCGACTCGGAGCCCTTCTTTGTGGCTGCGATTGCTCGCGCTCGGGAGCTTGCGAGTTAGATGGCAGGTCTTCGAGGCGAGTAGCCGTCGTGACGGGCATGGCGAGCGGATCAAACCTCGGGTTGCGTCGTGCGGCCCCGGATCGATGGCGCACCGTGGGCTCACGATGGCTAGGTCGGGTTTGCACCTTGGCGATCAGGATTTTCGGACCGCCGCGACCGAACTCGATTTCGTCGCCATCGTCCAGAGACGCGTGCTTGATTCGTTGCCCGTTCAGCCAGGTCCCGTTGCGACTACCGGCATCGACGAGCAGGTACCTACCGTCTTGGTTGCGAATCTCGGCATGTCGCCCGGACGCATCGAGGTCGACCTCGGGATCGAAATTCAGATCACTGTCGGGCATGCGACCGATACGGATCAAGTCCTGTTCGAACTCGAGCTCCCGTCCAGCGTCGGCGCCTTTGGTTTGGCGGAGGCGGATCACGATCGGCCTCAATCGGTGGGCGGAGTTAGTTGGACTTCGGTCGGTTTTCCAGCCTCGATTAGCACGTCTTCACCCACCTGAGTCCCGTCTACCTCACGAGCCTCGATGCGATAGGAGCCGGGAATCAGCCGGAGCAACACCGCTTGGTCAAACCGTAACGGCCCGTAGCTTCGCCCATTCACGTAGAGCTCTCCCTCCTTGACGCTCGATTGCACGCGAACCTCGACCGGGGTCTGCGCATCTGCGTAGGCCGGCGGTGGTGGAGGCGGCTCGGCAATCTCCGAGGAACGACGGCCCGCGCCGACGACTGTGATCGCCGCGGCCAAGCCGAGAAGCACCACCACGGATGCGGCTGTCGGCCACGAAAACGACGAGGGCGGTTCGGGTTTCGACACCCGGTCGAGCCGAGGGGCGCTCATCGCGCGTGGCACCATACTCTTCACGACGGTCGGCAAACTGGGACCGGAGCTGGGACGTTCGCCACCCGTGGGCAACGGGTACTGTTGGTAGAACGGAACAGCACCTTCCTCGGGTGGCTCCAGCGCATCGCCATCGAAATCCGCCACGATGCAGGTCACGTTGTCATGGCCGCCCGCCGCGTTGGCGAGCTCGATCAAGCGGTCCGTAAGCTGGGGGAGCGGCCCGATGCAGGCCATTTCCTCGCGAATCGCGTCATCGTGAACGAGGGCACTCAGGCCATCGGAGCAAAGCAAGAGCCGATCGCCCTGGCGAAGCTCGATGAAGGTGAGGTCAACCACAACGCGCTCGGTCGTACCGAGCGCTTGCAAGATGATATTGGAGTGCTCGAACGCTTCTGCTTCGTCTTCGGTGAGCTGCCCGGCCTCGATCAACTGGTTCACCAGGGATTGGTCTTTTGTGATGAGACTGAGTTGGCCGTTTCTGAGAACGTAACACCGACTGTCACCGACCTGGCCCACGAATAAGACTTTGTCGATCATGCCCGCGACCGTCGCGGTCGTTCCCATCCCCCGGCGCGTGCGATCCTTCTTGGCCGAAAGGTAGATCCTGGCCCCGGCCTCTTCGATCGCCGTCACTAGCCGACGTGCAAAGGAATCGCGGTCTTCGGCTGGGCTATCACCACGAAGCACCTCGAACAGCGCGTCGACCGCCATGTGGCTCGCGACCTCGCCCGCCGCGGCACCGCCCATGCCATCGCAAACCGCGAGCGCGATGCCACGATCGGTGACGGACCCTGCAAACTCGTCGTCTCCCTCGAGCGGCCCCTCTTCGGAGCTCAGGTCCGCCACCATGAAGTTGTCTTCGTTGTGCTCGCGGATCAGCCCGACATTGGTCTTGCCGAACACCTTGAACTGAATTCCCTCGGGGGTTGGCCCTGGTGTAGTCCGCCGTGGGCGATTCCAGCTCTCTTCGCCTGCAGCAGGAGCCAGCGTTTCGGGCCCGTTCCCGGCCTCGGCCTGGCCGTCCCCGTTACGGTGTGCGTCGCCGCTCATCCATTCCCCGCCTGCGCATCCCTCGACCCCACAAAGACACTATAACGATACAGCCTACAGCGGCGCTGTCGAAAACTCCACCGCCTCAGGCGAAGAATTCCCCAAGATCGGGGGAGTTTAGAGCAAGAACGCGATGCCGACGCGCAAGACGAGGGCCGCGTCCACACCGCCTGTCACCGACCGCCTAGCCCCGTCGGCTCGAGTGTCGAAAGCCCGGGTGCGAAGGATCTGACCCCCGAGCAGGAAGGTGAAAAGCGTCGTCGGCGTGAGCTCTGCCTCGCCACCAAGAGCGATCTCAGCGGTGCCGCCGATCGTCGCAACCCGGAACGACGGACCGAGCATCAGAAAGCCCCCACGCACTCGAAGCACGGGGTGGACCGACCGATCCAGCAGGAAACTCTGCTGTAGGAGCGCAGTGAACGCCTGAGTGACCGTGGCCTCGTAGACGCCGTTGCCGTTTTGAACCCAGAACTCGTAACCGACGCCGAGCCCCGTGCCTTTGGGCCATCGATGGGAGAACGGAAACCCGATGGCCCATCCGACCCCGAACAGACACTCGAAGCCATCGGGACAGAGTGGCTCGTCGGCCACCGGGATGACCAAACCGGTCTCCACCCCGAGGGCAAAAGAACGCGCACCCTCTGGAGCCGCCCCCGTGATTTCGGTCGAATCCGCATGGACGGCCCCGGGTGACACGAGGCATAAGGCCCATACGCATGCGACGAAGGCTCGGATTGGCACGGCCGTAGCATAGAGGGGGACGATGGCTGTAGACAAGATTGACAGTCCTGAGGCCTCTCTTATAGTAGCGCCGACTCGAACCGCTTAGAGGTTTCTGATGGAGATCTTTTTCAGCAAACGCGTGATGCGGCAGCTGCGCCTTTCGGTCGCCGACGCCATTGAGGACGGCGAGATCGATTCATTGCGCGAGGATCTAGTCAGCCTATTTTCCGACGACGACGTCGAGGAAATCGAACGGCGCATCGATAGCGGCGACTTCTACGACTTCATCTCGGAAATCCTCGACGAATGGTCAGGCGAAGACTTCGACGAGCTGCTCGAGCTGCTCGAGGCCCAACTTTCGGACGCGGATGTTGACCTCAAATACACTGCCCCCGAAAGCGATGAGGACGACGAAGGCGAGCACGACGAAGACGAAGACGAAGAGGAGCTCATCGTCGACGAGGATGACGACGACCTGTAAGGAAGGCGCCGGCAGTTCGCACTAAACCGAAGCGCCACGGACCGCACCGGCGGATTGACAGCCGTTGCCCGTCACGCTACCAGCCTCGCCGCGAGAAAACCTAAACTCTTTGGCCACCGTAGCTCAGTTGGTAGAGGCCCCGTAGGGGCTGCGCGTAGCGCGTTTCGTAAACCAGTCCCCGGCTCCGCTGGCAACCTTGAAAACCTAAACTCTTTGGTCACCGTAGCTCAGTTGGTAGAGCAACGGTTTCGTAAACCGTAGGTCATCAGTTCGACTCTGATCGGTGGCTCTAGGCGATAGTGTGGGGGTGGTGGGGCGGGCCCAATTGCCGCGCCGAAGGCGTCTCCGGCCCAACGACGCAGCGCGGGGTCGGAAATTGACCAATCGTTGACCAATCCGGGAGCTACTTTCGAGTCGTCTGACCACTGCTCGACCGCTTCATTGGCCACGCTCCGAATGGAGTCCGGGGCAAGGCACGAGCCAAAGGCACAAAGAAGCGCACTTCTTCTTCCCGTCTGATACCCCCCGTACACTCTGCTACCCCCGTGAGTGAGTGCCGTGTCCGGCGGCTGGACGACTGCTCACGGTGCCGAATCCCGCGGTTGTTGTGATCGATCTCAATCAGCGAAAGCCGTAGCCACGCACCCGCTGCGGCCCCACGCCCCAAACGCAAAAGCTGCGCACTGAATCGGCTTCGCAGTGAAGAAATACGTATAGCGAGGCGCAGCCCCCGGACTCACGTTGTTCGCAAACCGGGGAGGTTGTCATGCGTTACTTGTTGAATTTGGTTTTCGTGCTCGCATTGGGCCTGATGGGCTGCAGTGAAACGTCGGGCACGGGTGGTAACGGCGGCGACGGAGGCGAGGGCGGCTCTGCTGGCGTCGGTGGTCAGGGAGGCACGGTCACCGTACCGCAATTTCTGAGGACGTACGAGGGTGCACCCGAAGGCGTGAAGGTGGGGCTTGGTCCGGTGCTCCCGGGTGTCGAGGCTTGTGAAACAGATACTACCAACTGCGCGATAAGCGGCGCGGATGGTAGGGCGCAGCTCATGCTGCCAGCCAACCAGGAGGTTAGCTACATCGTCTCGACAGACGGCCGCATCCCGTGGATGGCCGCGGAGGTGCCCGAAGAACTGACCATCGTACTCGAGCCCCGCTACGCGATGTGGCTTGACGAGGAGATCGAGGAATTTGCCCAAGCCAACATGATTCCCTACCCGCTTACGGGCGGGGCCGTGTTGCTCCATATGAACCCGACGACGACGGAAGGCGTCACGTTCACACTCATCGATGACGGCGGTGCGTTGGCGTACTACGCGGATGAGGACGGGTTCTTCAGGTTTGACCTCACCGAAACGACGGTCAACGGATTCGGCGGCTTCTTCGAGATGGCTCCTGGCGAGCGTCAGATTGAGTTCGGCGGAGCTGCCACCAACTGCACTGCAACACTCGGCTGGCCGGGGGACGCACCGAATCGCGTGAAAGTGCCCGTCCGAGTCGGGCACATAACCCTCGCGAGCATGAACTGCGACGTGCAGCGATGAGCGCCCGCCAGGGCGTTTGAGGTGCAGCC
>JBFICQ010000160.1:0-8076 GCA_041581895.1 Polyangiales bacterium
GGGATCGACGCCGGCCTCCGCCAGCGATGCCGACCAAGCATCCAGATCGAGGCGCTCATCCCACGAGTCGAAACGCGCGCCGCGCCTATATGCGCCGTAAATGACCTCGCTCAGCCGTCGATCGCCTCGAGCCAGCATTCCCTCCAGCCAAGACCCGTTCGAGTCGTGCATCTTGAGCTTGACGCGAGTAGTCGCGGCTTCGTCGCGGAGGATGGATTGCTTTCGCACGATCTCCTCGTGGACATCCATTGCGCACCATTGAAAAGGGGTGTGCGGTTTCGGCACGTGCGTCGACACACTGATCGTGACGCGAGCCCGCTTGTTGCCCTGTACTTTGCGTGCAACTTCGAGCGCGCGAGCCCCGGTGCGCACGATGTCCCGGACGTCTTCATCTTCCTCCGTTGGAAGCCCGATCATGAAGTAGAGCTTCATTTTGCTCCACCCACGAGAAAAGACCCGCCCCGCCGTTTCCATCAGTTGGGCGTCGGTTACATTCTTGTTGACTACGTCGCGCATTCGCTGGCTGCCGGCTTCCGGGGCGAAAGTCAGCCCGCCAGCGCGCTGCGTCTTCATGTCATCGAGCACGTCTTCGCTGAGCCCGTACGCGCGAAGCGAGGAGACGCTCAGGGAAACCTGGTGCGAGGCCAACGCCTCGACCGACTTCTGCACCAGGGGTGCGATTGCGCTGTAGTCCGCTGTCGAGAGAGAAGTCAAGGAAGCTTCGTCGTATCCTCCCTCCGAGACAGAGCGCATCATGGCTTCGACTATGTCGTTCGGATCGCGCTCGCGAACCGGGCGGTAAATCATGCCGGCCTGACAGAACCGGCAACCCTCGGTGCAGCCGCGTGCGATCTCGATCGAGGCCCTATCGAAAACGGTTTGGCAGTTTGCAATCGGACCGTCCACTGGGAACGGATACTCGTCGAGGTTTTCGACGATCTCGCGTCGCACGGGAAACGGAGCGCCCGGATCTTTCTGCTCCACCACCTGCATTTGGGTGTCCGGACACAGAGCGGTTTGGTAGAGCGATGGCACGTAGAAGGCCCCGAGCCCTGCAATTCGGCAAAGCCGCTCGTCGCGCGGAAGCCCCTCTTCCTTCATGGTGGCCCACGCGTTCATGAGCTCGGGTACCTTTCGCTCCCCGTCTCCAATGAGGAATGCGTCGATGAAGGGGGACATCGGCTCTGCGTGTGTTGCCGTGGGACCGCCGGCAACGATCAGCGGGTCGTCGTCATCGCGCTGATCGGCGAAAAGCGGAATGTGCCCGAGCTCGAGCATTTGGAGGACGTTGGTGTAGGTGAGCTCGTACTGAAGGGAGAACCCTACGATGTCGAACTCGTTCAAGCCCCGAGCGCTTTCGAGCGAGCGAAGAGGCTCCTGGTGCGCGCGAAGCTCCGACTCCATGTCCGGCCAGGCCGCGTACGCGCGTTCGGCGAGAAGGTCCGGGCTTTGATTGACGATGTCGTACAAGATCTTGTAGCCGAGGTGGCTCATGCCGATCTCGTAGAGGTCGGGGAATGCAAGGCAGATCCGGCACCGAACCTGATCCCATGGCTTTCGAATCTCACCCTGCTCGCCGCCGAGGTACTGGGCGGGTTTGTGCACGCGGTCGATGAACCGCGCGTAAGGGTGTTCTTGTATGGGGCGCGTTGCGACCACGAGCTAGTTTGACGCGTTCCAACGAGTTTGCACGCTCGGGTGCGTGACGCCCAGACGAGCGTTGAACGCTCGTCTTTTTAGGGCTGAACCGGAAAAAGCCCTTCTTCGGTCACGGAAAAGAGCGACACCGAAATCGGGTGGGGCGCGCGCTCGGCGGCGTCGTTGGCGTGTCTGGCGAGTAGAGGCGCACCGTTGGAGGGCGCAACGAGCAGCACGTCTCGGTGCGGCGCTGCTGCGAACCAGCATTCGTTCGAGAGCCGTCTCAGCCGCACGGCGAGGTCGGGGAGAACCAATCGCGCGGCATCGAGCCCATCTCCTTGCCGCACGCGCAGAAGGCCGTCTTCAATCGGCTCGAGCCTCAGCTTGCGCGAATGGGAGACGAGGTTGCGGATCGACTGATGAAAGGCGTTGCCGCTGTCGAGCCACTGCTCGACTTCAGCCTGCCGCACGTAGCGGGCCCGAGGCCCATAGCGCAACTGCAGCGTGAGGTGCACGTCGTGCCCGACCTCTTCACGGTAAAGGGCCTCGTCTGGCAGCGAACCGAGGAACCGCTCGGAGACGAGCCGTGGAAACAGGCGGGCCATGGCTTCTCCCCATTGCGTCTGGCGCTGCCGATCATCGCCGGGCAACATACGAACGATACGGAGCGCAGCCTCTGCGGTAGCCGCGTGGTCTTGGCTGCGGGCGACTTTCTCCACCCTAGAAAGGTCGACGATAGCGCCGTTGTTCAGCTCGACGGTCAGATCGCATTGGGACTCGATCTGGAGGTCCGGACGTTGCTCGCCGAGCACCTCTGCGAAGATCGACACGACGCGCGAGACCGGGCCCACGCCACTCGCCTCTCGTTCGGCGAGGGCGAGGGACTCGGACAAGCGATGCCGCGGGTCTTCGGCATCGAGCGCTTCCGCGATCGCGCCGAACGGGTCGAGCCAACCATAACGGCCGAGCTGAACTCGATGCGACCCCTCACGCTCCCGCGCGCAGCCGCCGAAGTGTTCGATCAACAAGAGCCCGAGGAGCGCGCCGGCTCCCTCGACGAACCGATCGTCCGCGATCGGGTCGCCTTCGTGCTCGAGAAAACGCTCGATCTGTTCGGCAAGCCATCGGACGCCCGTCGGACCAGGACCTGGAATTGCGGATCTCTGCGCTCCGACGAAACCCAGCGCGGCGGGCACTAGACGGCCACCGACCTCCTTCATCGCTTCGACCCAGCTCACCCCCACACTCAACCCCGCGGAACGCTAACATGACTCGGGTTGCACGAATAGGCCGTACGGCGAATGAATTCGACAATGGCCCCTCCGGCTAAGAAAGTCGCGCTCGATCAATTGGTCAAGGTACTCGACCGGGTGCCGATCGTGTCGAACGTCAAGACCGACCTGGTCGGGCTTCGCGCGCTCCTTTACAACCGTCGCCCGCCTCGGGTTGCCGCTCTCGGACTCCCAAGTAGCGGACGGTCCTCGCTCTTGCGCGCGTTGATCCAGCGCGGTGCAGGCCAGCGAGCCCTTGATGCGGACCATGGCCAATGGGTGCACATCGAGCACCTGGGCGCGAAAGTGGATTGGATCGAGCTCGATGTCGACGACCCCGACGCGCGGTCTCAGTGGGAAGCCGCCCTCGACCAACAAAAGCCTGATTTGGTGCTGATCACCGTGGAGCCCAAGAGTATGGACCACGTCACGACGGTCCTCGAGCGCTGCAAGAGCTTGCTGCGTAGCATCCCTGACACGGAGGGAGCCCTACGGGTGTTTCCGTTGCTCACCCACTCCGATCTGATCGGCGATGGCCCAAAGGATGTCGAGGCCATGCGCCAGCAGCTCGCCGAAAAACTCCGCGCAGCGTCGCTTCGCGTGGACCCACCTCGAGCGGTGTCCGCCATCTCGGGTCACGGCTTGGAAGGATTGTCCGAAGCGATCGTGTCGGCGCTCCCGGAGGAGGGGCAGCTCGAAGCGGCCCGTTCGCTGACCCGCGCGCGCCAGGCGCGGATCCGCATCGGCAACGAGATCGTGCAGGCCTGCACCGCCGTGTCGGTAACCGTCGGCGTCACGCCGATTCCATTCTCCGACATGGTGGTCCTCGGCCCGCTACAGGCGATGATGGTCAGCTCGCTCGCCTATTTGAGCGGACGCACCTGGGGCCGAAAAACGGTTGCCGAGTGGCTGGCCAGCCTCGGTGTCGTCGGGACCATCGGAATGGGGCTTCGCTATTCCGCGCAGACGATCGCCAAGTTCGTGCCCGGCGCAGGCAATGCAGTATCGGCTGGCGTGGCAGGCGCGGGTACCACCGCGATGGGTCAGAGCGCGATCAAATACTTCTTGCGTGATTGACTAGCTCGGTGGCCCGTCTTGCCAGACGACGTCGGCCTCGTAGAGCGTCGCCAAGTGCTGGGCGAGCGGCTCGATGACCTCGTCGAGGGCCACCTCCCGGTCGAGCTCCTTTGAAATCGAGGTCACGTCTTTATCCTCAATTCCACAGGGCACGATGAGGTCGAAGTGAGAGAGATCGGTGCTCACGTTGAGCGCGAGGCCGTGCATCGTGACCCAGCGGCTGATTCGAACGCCGACAGCGCCGATCTTTCGGTTCCTTACCCACGCGCCATTGAGCCCTGCGATGCGCGACGCGTCGAGGCCGAAGTCGCCGCACGCGCAGATCATCGCCTCTTCGAGGGACCACACGTACTTGCGGACATCGCGACGATTCGGATTGAGATCGATGATCGGGTACGCCACCAACTGGCCCGGCCCATGATACGTGACGTCCCCTCCACGGCCGACCTCCCGCACCGAAACCCCTCGCGCTCGGAGCGTCTCGAGTGGTGCCAACAGGTGTTGCTCTTTGGCCGAACGCCCCAAGGTGATCACGGGGTCGTGCTCGAGCAGGAGCACGGTGTCGGTGATGTCACCCGCGATCCGTTTGGCTTGGAGCTCTTTTTGCAGCGCGTGTGCTTCGTCGTAGCCGATGGTCCCAAGCTTGCAGAAGAGCATGTGCGCTCGGCCCTCCTACCGATTCATGATGTGGATCGCCTCACCAAGGGCGTGTTTGAACGCCTCCATGACGCCTTCGCCAAGGGTAGGGTGCGGGTGAACCGTGAGAGCCACGTCTTCGGCGAATGCGCACATCTCCATTGCGAGCGCCGACTCGCTGATCAGGTCGCTCGCCTCGGGACCGACGATGGCTACGCCGAGGAGTTGGTGGTCGCTCTCGTCGATGATCACTTTGACGAAGCCATCGGTCTCGCTGACGGCCATGGCGCGGCCGGACGCGGCGAACGGGAACTTGCCGATCTTGACCTGCTTGCCTTGGGCTTTCGCTTCCGTTTCCGTGAGTCCGACGGTTGCAATTTCGGGGTCGGTGAAAATTGCGGCTGGCATCCCGCGCCAATCGCGAGCAGCCTTGCGACCGGCGATCACTTCAGCGGCGATTTCGCCCTCCTTCGACGCTTTGTGAGCGAGGTAAGGCTGTCCGATGACGTCGCCGATCGCGAAGATCGTCGGCACATTGGTGCGAAGCTGGTCGTCCACGAGGATGTGACCACGCTCGTCGAGCTTGACACCAACCTTATCGAGCCCGAGGCCTTCCGAGTTTGGTTTGAACCCCACTGCGACCAGGACTTTTTCCACCTCGACCACTTGCTGCTTGCCGTCGGTTTCGATGGTCACCTTTGCTTTTGCACCGGACTTGTCGAGGCTGACGGCTTTGCTGCTCAAATGAATGTCGGCAGGCGCGTCTTTCTTCAGGTGTTTCTGAACGACGCGGACCAGGTCGGCGTCGGTGCCGGGAAGAAGCTGGTCCAAGAGCTCGACGACCGTGATCTTGGTGCCGAGCTTTTGGTAGACCATCCCGAGCTCGAGTCCGATCACCCCGCCCCCGATCAGAAGCATGCTCTGCGGGGCCTTTTGAAGGCTGACGGCTTCGCGGGCCGTGATCACGACATCGCCATCCGGCTCGAACCCCGGGATTTGAATCATCTGTGTGCCCGTCGCGACGATGATCCCTTTGGTCGCCTTGTAGGTTTGCTTCTTTCCGTCCGCGCCGGTCACCTCGACGGTGTTTGGGTCGGTGATCACCGCGGCTCCCATCGCGATGTCGCCGCCGTTGCCCTTGACCAAGCTCGTCACTCCGCCGGTGAGCTTCTTGACGATGCCTTCTTTCCATTCCTGCATCTTGGCGACGTCAACCTCGAGGTCTTTGACCGTGATGCCCATGTGCTGCGCATTTCGAACTTTGTTCGCTAGGTTCGCTGCGGCGATGAGAGCCTTCGAGGGGATGCATCCCCAGTTGAGGCACACCCCACCCATGGCTTCCTTCTCGACGCAGAGCGTTTTCACGCCGAGCTGCCCGAGACGAATGGCAGCCACGTAGCCCCCGGGGCCTCCCCCAATCACGATCGCTTCATATTCGTTGGCCATCGGAGCGGAGTCTGCATCAGCGTGCAGGCCAGCGCCAGTGTTATACTCAGCGCCTGATGCGATATCTCCATACGATGATTCGGGTGAGCGACCTCGAGGCTTCGCTCGACTTCTACTGCAACAAGCTCGGGCTCGTGGAGCATCGGAGGTCCGAAAACGAAAAGGGGCGGTACACCCTCGTCTTTCTGACGAGCCCCGAAGACCGAGCGCGAGCCGAGCAAGAAGCGTCGCCGCTGATCGAGCTCACTTACAACTGGGATCCCGAGGAGTACCAGGGCGGACGCAACTTCGGTCACTTGGCGTTCGAGACGGAAGACATCTACGCCCTTTGCCAGCGCCTGATGGATGCAGGGGTCACGATCAACCGGCCCCCCCGAGACGGCCGTATGGCCTTCGTCCGCTCCCCCGATCAGATCTCGATCGAGCTCCTGCAAAAGGGCCGTGCCCTCGAGCCCGCCGAGCCGTGGGCGTCCATGGGCAACACCGGCACTTGGTAGTGCGCGCTTCCGCTGGCTATCCGACTCGACTGGCTTCAATGCTGCTGGCAGTTTACGCGCTGCTGGCACCGGGGGGCGGTGGTACGCTTTCGATGTGGAGCAGTTGACGCCGATCGCCAATGGGGTGTGGAGCATGACGCGGCCGCTGCGTTTTTGGGGTGTCGAAACCGGAGCGCGCATGACGATCATACGGTTGGAGAAAGGCGCCTTGTTCGTGCACTCGCCGTTGCCCCTCGCGGCGGGATTGAAGACGGAGGTCGACGCGCTCGGGCCGGTGCGGTTCGTAGTCGCGCCGTCCCTGTTTCATCACCTCTCGGTAGGCGAGTGGAAGGAAGTGTATCCAGAAGCGGTTTTCGCCTGCTGCCCGGGGCTCGAAAAGAAACGGGCCGACTTCCCGTGGGACTGCGTCCTCTCCGATCGGCCGGAACCGGAATGGGCAGTTGACCTCGACCAAGTGTTGTTTTCCGCACGCACCATGGAGAACGAAGTGGTCTTCTTTCATCGAAAGACGCGCACGATGATCTGCGCAGATGCGATCTTCAACCTGTCCGAGCATCCCAACCGGTTGACACGCGCTGCAGCGGTACTCCTTGGGAATCGCAAGCCCGGTGTCACATGGCTCGAACGCATCATGATTCGTGATCGCGCCTCCGCACGGGAGCAGGTCGGTCGGATGCTTGCGTGGAAGCCCGAGCGAATCCTCCTCGCACACGGCAAGTGCATCGAGCGCGATGGAGAAGCGGTGCTGCGCCGAGCGTACGAATGGCTCTGACTCACGCCGACTTAATGGTGCGACGTAGGGGAAACGCGTTCGTGATGGATGTTTCCCGACGATTCTCGAGTTGTGCGGCAGAAGCCTGACTACTGCCAGCCGTCTTGTCTACGCTGCCTGCGCTGTTCGCGCCTTTGGGCAGAGTCGTAGATCTTCTGATTGAGGTTGCGCGCCGGGTTGTTCTCTCCGCGGTTCGGAGCGGACGTTACCCCCTTCTCCGCATCCTCGAGTCGCAGTGTCTCATCGGCGTGCGGAAACGCGCTGCGCCCGTCGTCGATTTGGACGCTTTCTTTGGCCGATGCGACGCCATCCTTTACGAAGTCCGCCGCGTGCTCATAGGGCGTCTGACCCTTGAAGGGTACGAAGAACAGGAGATACACGATGCCCCCGAGCACTGCGAAACCCAATAGCTGCTTCAAGCCTCTGTCCATCGTTCCCCCTACGTGCTCCAGAGTGCCGCCCAGGCGAAGCGCCACACCCTGCTTCTCACGATAGCCGATCGGTTACCGCCCCGCCTTAATTCGGCCCGCGTCACAGGCACGCCCTCGACTCTGCGTCGTTGGTACCCCGCTTCGCGCGCGGCATAGCGCGGGACACGGCCGCGCCTCTGGCGCGACCCAGGTGTCCCTTCTGCTCGAGGACAACCGACGTGTTTTCGAGGAGAGGGTGTTGTGTGCGGCGCCGGGCTGGGATGGGAAGCACAGCGAGTGGGGGGAGCCCTGTCTCGAGGAGAGGGTAC
>JBFICQ010000161.1:0-8055 GCA_041581895.1 Polyangiales bacterium
GACTCGGGTGACGAACGCCCAATGGCTTGCCCGCATGCGTTGGGGCGCCCTCGGAATTCAGGCCGTGCACGCCCCTGCGGAGGAGCTCGGTCATCAAGGTCATATACGGTCTTCACTGGTTGCAAAGCGCCTGTGAGGGCACAGGGAGCAAAGGATGAACTATCGATCAATTGTGCTTGCCGCGCTCGGTGTCGGCGTTTTGGGCTGCGGCGCTAGTGAGGACGCCGGTACACAAGAAGTGTCGATCGAGTTTGCAGCGAAAGTGGGCACCGAAGACTTCGTCTGCGGTCAGCAATACGACAACCTCGGTGCTGACGACACGTCTTTGATATTGAGCGACTTTCGGTTCTACGTGTCGGGCCTCGAGCTCCAAAACGGCAATGGCGACTGGGTCGCTGTGACGCTCGATCAAACCAACTTCCAGGTCGAAGACGTGGCGCTTCTCGACTTCGAGGATGGTTGCAACGACGAGAGCGGCAATGCGCCAACCAACACCCGCGTGGCCGGCGTGGTGCCCGAGGGAACGTACGACGGCCTTCGTTTCGAAATGGGCGTCCCCTTCGAGCTGAACCACGAGAACCCAGCGACCGCCCCGGCCCCCCTGAACCTGACGACGCTGCAATGGGACTGGCAAGGTGGCTACAAGTTCCTTCGGATCGATTCCGGGACCTTCAGCATGCAGGACTGGCGCCTGCACCTCGGAAGCACGGGATGCGACGGTGATCCAGTCGCCGGTGGGACGACCGAATGCACAACCCCCAACCTCGTAGTCGTGAACAATCTCGGTTCGTTCGACCCAGCGACCAGCACCGTCGTCGCTGACTTCTCCGCGCTCGTGGCAGGGGCTCCCCTTGTTGACAATCAGCCCATGACCCCAGTTGGTTGCATGGCCGGGCCGACCGATACCGACTGCGCGCCGTTCTTTGGGAATCTTGGGCTCGCTTTTGGTGGCGATCCACCGCCGGGTGCCCAATCTTTCTTTACGACTCGATGAGAGCAATCCTGACAGGTCTAGGATTCGCTGTATTGCTGGCGGGATGCGGCAGCGATGGCAATGCCGGTACGCCATGGGTGTGGGACCTGCCCGAGACCGTGCCTCCGCCCCGGGTCCCCGACGACAACCCGATGACGGTCGAGAAGGTGGAGCTCGGGAGGTTCCTGTTCTACGACAAGAAACTTTCCGGCAATCAGACCCAAAGCTGCGCGACCTGCCATCGGCAAGAGCTCGCCTTCACCGATGGGCTGCCAGTAGCGGAGGGCTCGACCGGGCAACTGCACCCCCGAAGCTCGATGTCGTTGGCGAATGCGGGCTACCAGGCCTCGCTGACCTGGGCCAACGAGGTCTTGGTTCGCCTCGAGCGGCAAGCCCTCATCCCGATGTTTGGCGAGGAACCGGTCGAGCTCGGGCTCGCCAACCTCGAGGACGAGCTCCTTCGACGGATGCGCGAGGACGAGCGGTATCCGGAAATGTTCGCGGCGGCGTTTCCCGAGGAGACCGATCCGATCAGCGTCGACAGCATAACCAAGGCGCTTGCCGCGTTTCAACGCAATCTGACGAGCTTTGGATCCAGAGTCGATCGCTGGGTGGACGGCGATAGGACTGCCCTCGACGAATCAGAGCAGCGCGGCCTTGCCCTGTTCTTCGGGGGGACCAATGCCGCTGGCGTCGACGACGCATTCGAGTGCTTCCATTGCCACGGTGGCTTCCTTTACTCGCAATCGTCCGACGACGCCTTTCAAGTCTTCGATCAGAAGTTCTTCATGAATAACGGGCTTTACAACCTCGATGAACAAGGGAGCTACCCGCCGGGCAACGAGGGCATCTTCGACATGACAGGCGATCCCGCCGACAAGGGGAAATTCAAACCACCGAGCCTTCGAAACATCGCCGTGACAGCACCCTACATGCACGATGGCTCGCTCGAGACCCTCGACGACGTAATCGACCACTACGCCCGCGGCGGCACGCTGACGGAAACGGGCCCGAACGCAGGCGACGGTTTCGACAATCCCAACAAGAGCTCGTTCTTGAACGGGTTTGAGATCACGGAGCAGGAGCGGGAAGACCTGAAGGCGTTTCTGAACGCCCTGACCGACGACGACTTCCTGAACAACCCCGCCTTCAGCGACCCGTTTGCGCTATAGCTAGCGCAAGAGCCGTGGCTCGCGCTCGAGACGCACGCCAAAACGGTCTTCCACGCGCTGACGCACCTCGTCGCCAAAGGCAAGGAGCTCGGCGGTCGTGCCGCCACCGTGATGTACCAGAGCCAGCGCATGATTGCTCGACACTCCGACCGCGCCGCGCCGCGTGCCCCGGACGATGCCCGACTTCTCGATGAGCCAGCCCGCGGCAAGCTTCACCTCGCCGCTTGGCGTCGCGTAGCGGGGGACGGCTCCGGCGTTTGGGGCCAATCCCTCGGCCACGGCAAGCCCCACGAGACGGTCGGCTTCGGCGCTCGACACCACGGGGTTCAAGAAGAAGGACCCCGCGCTCCTTCGATTCGGGTCGTCATGATCGATCACCATCGACTTACGGCGTCGGAGGTCCAAGACTGCGCTTCGGATTTCGCCGAGGGATGCGGCCCGGGAGACGTATTTCTCGAGCTCTTCATAACGAACCGTTCCGGCGCCATCGGGCCGAAGCGCGAAGTGGACCGCCGAAACGACGTACCGATTGGGCTCCCGCTTGAACATGCTGTCTCGATAGCCGAAACCGCAGGCTTCGGGAGCCAGGTCCCCAAGCGCAAAGCTCTCGCGGTCGACCACCAGGACCCGCTCGATCACCTCGGCGACCTCTTGGCCGTAGGCGCCGACGTTCTGAATCGGCGCGGCGCCTGTCGAGCCGGGAATCCCCGTGAGACACTCGAGCCCGGCCCAACCGCGGGTCACCGCGCCGTCGACGACGACCTCCCAAGGTACGCCCGCACCAACTTCGATTCTCCCCGCCTCTTTGAAATCGACATCGCCGATCGCCATATGGATAACCAGCCCCGAGTAGCCCTCGTCGGGCACGATCAGATTCGACCCGCCACCGAGAATGGCGATCTCGTGACCCTCTTCGCGAGCCCAGCGAAGCGCAGCAAGAAGGGTTTCGGTATCTCCCACACGAGCGAAGAATCGCGCCGGACCGCCGAGCTCGAACGTGGTGAGCGGAGCGAGTGGGACATCTCGTTGAATCTCGAGGTCGGTCATTTAGGCAGCGGTGATTCGCTCGATCCCGCCCATGTACGGCCGGAGGGCCTCTGGCACCAAGACACTTCCATCGGCCTGCTGATTCTGTTCGAGAATTGCGACGAGCGTTCGGCCGATCGCAAGCCCCGAGCCGTTCAGCGTGTGCAGAAGCCGAGGCTTGCCCTTTGGATCGGGGCGAAAGCGTGCCTTCATGCGGCGAGCCTGAAAGTCGCCGAACCAGGAGCAGCTCGAGATCTCGCGGTAGGTATCCTGGGCAGGGAGCCAAACTTCCAGGTCGTAGGTCTTCTGCGCAGCAAAGCCCATGTCTCCGGCGCAGAGTTGGACGACTCGGTAGTGGAGGTCGAGTTTTTTCAGGATCGACTCGGCATGCTCGGTGAGTATGTTGAGCTCGCGGTCGCCGTGGTCGGGATGGCAGAACCGCACGAGCTCGACTTTGTCGAACTGATGCACGCGGATCATGCCCCGTGTGTCCTTGCCGTAACTGCCGGCTTCGCTCCTAAAGCAGGCTGTGTAGCTCGTGTAGGCGACCGGTAGATCTGCTTCGGGCAGAATTTCGTCGGCGTGAAGGTTGGTGATCGGAACTTCGGCGGTCGGCACGAGATAGAGATCGTGCCCCTGCGCCTCGGCCTGAGCCTCCCATTCCTCCTCTTTGGCGATTCGGAAGGAATCTTTGGCAAACTTCGGGAGTTGGCCCGTCCCGAGCATTGCGCTGTCTTTGACGAGAACCGGCGGCCAAACCTCTCGATAGCCGTGCTCGATCGTGTGCACGTCGAGCATGAATTGCATCAACGCGCGCTCGAGCCGCGCCCCGGCCCCGAACAGGACGACGAAGCGCGCGCCACTGAGCCTTGCGGCGCGCTCGAAGTCGAGGATGCCGAGCCCAACCCCGATCTGGACGTGATCGCGTAGCTCGAAATCGAACGACGGCTTGTCGCCCCAGACGCGCACCTCGACGTTGTCGTGCTCGCTGCGACCGTCTGGGGTCTCAGGATGCGGAAGATTCGGTAGGTTCAGGAGAATCTGCTCGAGCTCGTCGGCAACCTCGGCTTGGCGAACCTCTGCAGCCTTGATCTCGTCGCCAAGCGCGCGCAGCTTCTCACGCTTTGCTCGAAACTCGTCGGATTTCTTGTCGGCGACCTTCGCCATCGCTTCACTGGCGTCGTTTCGCTTTTGACGAAGCGCTTCGACCTGCGTGATTACCTCCCGTCGTTCGTCGGCAAGCGAACCGAGCCGATCCAGAAGCGCAGCATCATCGAACCCGCGACGCATCAACGCCGCTTTCACGCCGGTCAGGTTCTCGCTCACGTAGCGGAGATCGAGCATGGAAGCGTCTCTACAACACGCAGCGTCGGAGCACCAGTCGCGCACTTCTTGGCGACGGTACGAAAAGCCCCTAGATTTGAAGTAGTGAGCACTCTTCCAAGTCTGAGATCCTGCGGCGTAATCGGAGACGTCCATTGCGAATCCGAAACGCTCGAGCGAGTGCTCAACACGCTCGAGTCGATGAATGTCGAGCCGGTTTTGTGCGTCGGCGACCTCGTCGACGGTTATGGCGATGTCGACGCGACGCTCGATCTACTCGAATCACGCCGAGTGCAGTGCGTCGCCGGAAACCACGAGCGTTGGTTTCTGACGGGTGAGCAGCGAACCCTGGACAACGCGACCTTGCGGATCAACGACAAGTCGAGAGCGTTCATCGAGTCTCTTCCGAAGATGCGCTACTACCAAACTCCACGCGGTAACGCGCTCCTCTGCCACGGCGTCGGTGACGCCGATGAAGCGTGGCTGCTGCCCGATACCAAAGGCTACGCGCTTCAGGACATCCCCACGTTGCGAGACCTGATGCTCGACGAGGACCTGAAGTTCATGATTGGAGGCCATACGCACGAACGAATGGTGCGAGTATTCCCTGGCCTCACCGTGATCAACGTAGGCACGATCTACCGGGGCGATGAGCAGACATTTGCGATCATTGACTTCGGTCAAATGCGTGTCGCCCACCATTCAGCCGCCGCCGGAAGCACCGGAAAGCTTCTCGAGGAGCTTCCACTGCCCATGCCACCGCCGCTCGCGTAGCGCGCGTCTTCGATATTGCGCGCTACGCCGTCTGGGACGGGCGTGCTGTCTTGCCTGGCGGGCCCGGCACGCAGCTCCGCGGCGGACGGCTCGCTCTGCGTCACCGACATTGAACGCGGCGCCGTCTGGGACGGGCGTGCTCGCGAGCGGGCCCCGGTCGCCCTGGCGTCTCTTTACGGATCCGGACGAGGGCTCCCCCCACTCGCTGTGCTTCCCATCCCAGCCCGGCGCAGCACGCAACACCTTCTCCTCGAGGAGAAGTTGAGTCGGTCCGCCGCGGCACCGATTGACGCGGCTACCTCGCCTGTCGCCAAAGCTCGGCCAATGAAGGGCGAGAGCCGGTGAGCAGGAACCCCACGCGAAAAAGCTTCGCACCGAGGCGAATTGCAACCCACGTCGACAGAACCAACACCAGCATCGAGCCGACCACCTCCCACCAAGCGATTCCGGTCGGGTCTACGGCGAGTCGGAGGATCACGGTCAAGGGAGAGGTGAACGGAACCCAGGTCATGAGCTGACCGAGAAATCCATTGGGCTCGTCGAGCAAGATCACCATCACCATCAACGGCAGCACCGCGAGCATGGCCCAGCCGACGGTGAGCTTTTGGCTTTCGGCGGCGTTGGCGCCTAGGGCCGCGGTCGCGAGCATCAAGCTACCCATGAAGAGGTACCCGAGCACGAAAAGCACGGGGGCTACCCCAATCGCCTGCCAAGGGATCGCCACCACCGAAGCAAGCAGAGCCGAGGCGCTCATCGCGACGAAGACGACCATCGACGACCAAACTGCGAATTGGAGAAGACCGGCTGCACCGAGACCGAAGAGCTTACCGGCAAGGACTTCCTCCGGCGTGACCGATGCCAGAAGCACCTCGACGATCTTGCTCTCTTTGTCCGTCGACACCGTTTGAACCAAATAGCCCGAGGCGCTCAGAAGCGCTGTCAGTAATAAGACGCCGAGAAACAGTGGAATGGTGGTGCGCACGAGTAGGTCGATGGTCTCGTCGATGCCCACCACGTCGTCACCGCCGGGCGCGAGGCGCGTGCGGACGAAATTGGCCGGCGCGAGCACGCGCTCCTGCACCTGCTCGTCGAGATGGTCGACCATGAGCGAACGTCGAAGAAGCGAACGCAGGACCGGCTCGACCGTGGTGCCACCCATGCTCAAGAGCGGCGTCTTCTCCGACTGGACTGCGCGCACTTCTGCAGTCTTCAGATAGTCGGGCTGGATCACATACAGCGCGCGGATGCGACCCGCTTGCAGATCGTCTTTGGCAGCATCGAGCGAGGCGTACAGCTCGACCTCGATGGCGTTGACCTTCCAGACCCGCGCCCCCTCGTCGTAATCGAACACCGATTCATCGATCACGTTTGCTTCGTCGATGAGTCCGAACGCCGAGCTCTCGGCTGCGCGTTGGCTCAAAAAATAGGTTTGCGCCCCGAAAACCGTGGCAGAGATCACTGCGAGGAAAAGCGGGAGACCGAACGTCGTGATGAGATACGACCACCGCTTGACCACCGACAAGAGCTCAAACCTCGCAACGGCAATGATTCGATCTGGCCGCATCACCGGGCTCCCCCGCTCACCAGGTTCACGAAAATGTCATCCATGCGCGCGACCCGCGGCTCGTAGCGATCGATCGAGACACCGTTGCGAATGAGCTCGTTCAAGTATCCGGCCGCAGTTTCGGCGTGGGGAAGCGAGACGCGCCAGGCGCCGTTGGCGTCCCGGATGGCGTCGACTCCTAGCTCGATGAGGTCCGCTGAGGTCCAGACGACTACCTCGTGCGGCGAGTGGCGGCGCCGAATCTCTTCGAGGTCGCCATAAACCACGAGGCGTCCCTGGTGAATTAGGGCCACGCGATCGCAAAGCGCCTCGACCTGATGCATGAGATGAGTCGACAAGACGGTGGTGAGCCCTCTAGCTCGGCGCTCTTCGATCAGGTCCTTCACGAGAGCCACGTTGACGGGGTCCAGCCCGGAAAACGGCTCGTCCAGTACGCAGAGCTCGGGATCGCTCATCAGACACGCTGCGATTTGAACCTTTTGAGTCATTCCCTTCGACAGGCTTTCGACCCGCTGCGCAGCAACGTGCAGAAGACCGACCCGCTCGAGCCAATGGGTCGCGGCCCTGCGCGCATCGGCCTGTTTCAGGCCCTTGAGTCGCCCTAGATACGTGAGCAGCTCGCGCACTTTCGCCCGGCGGTAGACGCCTCGCTCTTCGGGAAGATAAGCCGTCCGATCGAGCGCCGCGCGGTCGAGCGGCGCGCCAAACAGCAGCACCTCGCCCTCATCGGGACGAAGGATGTCGAGCCCGATCCGAATGAGTGTGGTCTTTCCCGCCCCATTGGGGCCCATCAACCCGAACACCTCCCCGCGAGACACCTCGAGCGTCACTCGATCGAGCGCGATTTGCCCCCCGAATCGCTTGGACACTCCGCGAAAAGCGAGAATTCCCACGACGTGCAGTGTATCCGGTGAAACGGATACGGACCAGATCACGCGCCCTCGGCCGCCGTCGATCATCCGGTTGGCGCGGAGGGACGAAGCTTCTCTAGCCAACGTTCGCGCGTTGCAAGATCTTCTGGGTAAGGGTGGAGACACCCACCTGCCGCAACGACTCGGGCGTGAACAACTGCGCATTCTTCGAGTCGGTCCCTCGCGCGCCGGAGGCCACGAACACATCGATCTGCAAACGGCGATGGCTGAGAGCGTGGCTGAGTTGGCCGATCGGATGCGGTCGAAGACGTGCCTCAAGACCCGCTCGATGAAGGGCGACGCGTGCATCGC
>JBFICQ010000162.1:0-8046 GCA_041581895.1 Polyangiales bacterium
AAGCGTCACACCGGCTGCGTGGATCTCGCCAGTGCCATTGGTTTTGGCATCGAGGTGTGCGATGTACCAGATGGGCGGCTGCGACAGCTGAAGGTGCGGGTCGTTCGACAGCAGCGTATTGCCGCTGGCCGTCCTCGAGCCCCCGAGCACCCAATTGTTCGACCCGATATCGGCGGTGACTACCTGAGTCTCCGGGAAGATGCGGCGTAAGTGCTCGGTCGCTTGGAGCTCGGCGCTCAAGCTCGCCATCGCGTTCTTGGCACGACGGAACAGATCGGGCCGACCCTGGGGTTGGCGCTTTGGGGCAAGTGAGGCGGATGGGGGCGGATAGGTGCCCAGTTCGAGGATCGGGGACTTCTTGATCGGCTCGAGGCTCCAAAGGTCCAAGTAGCGCGCGTTGTCGTTGATCTGCTCGCGCGCCGTGGCCGCTCGAAGCTGCGTGCCCTCGTCGATCGTCAAGCTGCCAATCAGCGTGAAGAAGACCGCAAACGAGTCGGTCGGCTCCCATTCAGGAGCGTCCTCGGGGTCGTAATCGAGCAGGGGGCTCTGAAACTCGGCTGGCCAGATCGCGCCGTTGTCGCCGTTGCGCACGTCTGCCAGCCATTGGTTCACGCCGATCGAGTACGCATCGAGCGACCTCAGAGCCTTTTCGTTGGTGAAGTCGACCAGCACCTCTTCGGCAGGGCGGCCGTCTCGCGTCGAATAGAGCGCGCGACTTCGCGCCGCCGCATTGATGACTCCGTCGAGTAGGTCTATCTGCTCGAGGAACGGCTTGTTGACCACATCGGTGAGGCGACCGGTCGACAATCTACGTTGGAGGCCCATCTGGACGAAGCGGTCACGCGCGTGGAAATAGCCGAGGGCCATCGCGCAGTCGTCGTCGGTCGCGCAATCGCCGTGAAAGATCCCGTATTGGTCGAGATAGACCGTCGCGTTTGGCGGCCATTCGAGAGCGACGCCGCCCGATCCGCCGGCACCACCGGCACCGCCGGCACCACCAGCACCGCTCGAGCTATCGTCGTCAGTGCATCCGAACGCAGCCAAGGTGCCGACCAAAAGTGAAAAGACCATCCAACGCATGACAGACCCCGTTTCGCGAAAAGAAGGCGAGAATAAGCCTATCTGCCGCCCGCTTCAAGAGAGGATGGCGCCAGCGTCAGGGCCTGCGGACCAGCCCCAAAAGGATGCGGTCTGGCGCGTCCTCGAAGCGGCCGTTGGACATGACGACGACCGTGTCCTTCGCTTGGGCCGAGCGAACCGCCGCTGCGACCGCCTCCTCGACGGTTTCAAACGCCTGCGCTTTCTTTCCGCGAGCGCTGAGTTGTTCGGCGAGCCGCTTTGTGTCGAGCTTCTCCGTGGTTGGTACCTCGGGCCTTCCTACCGGAGCCAGAATCACGACATCGGCGGGCTCGAAGGCCTCCGGATACGTGTCTTGGTGCAATCGTCGCGAGGCGGTGGCGCTCCGCGGTTCGAACACGGCGATGAGCCGCCCTTCGACATGTTCACGAAAAGCCGTGAGGGTTTCGAGCACCTCGGTTGGATGATGCGCGAAGTCGTCGAACACCGACACACCCTTCGCAGCTCCGACGAGCTCTTGGCGGCGCCTGGTTCCTCGAAAGGTCGGCAAGGCGGCGGTCAGCCGGTCGAGGGGCGCGCCACCAGCTTCGCTTGCGATGGCGAGCGCCGCCACCGCGTTTCGCGCGTTGTGCTTGCCGAGGAACGGCAACCCGGCGCGTCCGCAAAAGGATCCGCCGCCGAACAGGTCGAGCGCCCCGCCCGGCGCGCGCACGCCGAGCCACATCGGCTCGACATCACCGCAATCGTCCTGGTCGAGCGCGTAGAAACGCACCTTGCAGGCGGCGCCGCCCGCGACCTCCCGTACCGTCTCGCTTCCAGCCCACGCAAAGAGCCAGCCCTCTTTGGGAATGAGTGTCACGAACTGGCGAAACGCATCGACGTACGAAGCTTCGTCCGGATAGATGTCCACGTGGTCGTACTCGATCGAGGTCAAGATCGCTGCCTGGGGCAGGTAGCTCCAGAACTTCGGGACCTTCTCGAAAAAAGCGCTGTCGTACTCGTCTCCTTCGATGACGAATGGGGCGCCCTCGGTGCCCAGGCGCGAGCTCTGCTCGAAATCGAGCGGCAGGCCCCCGACGAAGAAACCAGCATCGATGCCCACCCTCCGCACGAGATACGCCAACAACGCAGAAGTCGTCGTCTTCCCATGCGTTCCGGCCACAACCCAAGGCTTTCGCTTCGACAGCACGTGCTCGCCGAGCGCCGCGGGCATCGAGGCCGTTGCGAGCCCACGGTCGATTGCGGCTCGGGCCTCTCGGTTGTCCGGGCGGCAGACGTTTCCAATGACGACGAGATCGGGCCGTTCGTCGAGATTGGATTCACTCCAACCCTCCATGCACTCGACACCGAGCTCCCCCAGGTAGGGCCCGATCGGCGGATCAAAGGCCTTGTCGCTTCCACTAACTCGGTGCCCGGCTTGCAGAAACAGCCCTGCCAGAGCGCTCATTCCCGTGCCCGCAACGCCGATCAGATGAATGTGCATTGGCCCCCCTCACCTCGGCAATTGACGCGCATAATCGGGGTAGGTGTTGACACGTCTCCCGGTGAGCCCATTATGAAGGTAGGTGGCAGCAAAGACGAAAAAGCTTTCCGACCGGATACGAGGGGTGCTCGACGCGCTCGCCGATGCGCTCGATGGTTTGCTCAGCCCGCCGCCAGCACGGGCCCCGGTCCGCGTGCGGCCGCCACGTTTGCCGGTCAAGCGGCGTTGACCTTCATTCGGCTGCAGCGACCGCTGCCATAGCTCTGACGGTTACCGGCACCCCGCAGAATGCCGCGTTGCCGCTCAACTCGTCGATCATTTGCTCGTCCGTCAGGTCGTTCACGCTGACGCCGGGATGGCTCGCGGCCACGCGTAGCCGGACGCCTTCGCGGCCGTGCCCAAAGCCGTGGGGCAGGCTCACCACGCCAACCATCATGTCGTCTGTTACTTCGGCCGGCGCGGAAACCTCGCCGACGCGTGACCGAACCACCACGTTGTCGCCAGATTTCACGCCGAGACGTTCCGCGTCGGTAGGGTTGATCATGAGCGTGCAGCGCGACTTGCCCTTCATGAGCCTCGAGGTGTTGTGCATCCATGAGTTGTTGCTCCGGAGGTGGCGCCGGCCGATCAGCAGTAGTTGACCATCGCCCCCGGGTGTGTCCGAGGCGAACCTCGCGTGCAGCCTGTCCAGATCTCCGACGAAGAGGTCAGGAGCGATGTCGATCGGCCCGTGCTCCTCGGGAAGCCCTTCGGGGAAAGTCGGCTGTAGCGGCCCGAAGTCGATGCCGTGGGGTTTCTTCTTGAGCTTCGAGAGCGACAACCCTGGGCCAAAGGGCTTGAGGCGCTGGCCGTAGGGACCGAGTCGCAGGCCGAGGTCTAGCACCCGTTCTGGGCCCGCCTTCTGCATGGCTCGCGCGGCCAGGTACTCCTTGCTGAGCTTCCCGTGGCGCTTGCCCGCAAGCCGGCAGCTGAGCTCGCTTAGAATCTGCCAGTCATCGAGCTCGCCTTCCTGGGGCTCGAACAGCGGTGGCGAATAGTTCGCATTGTTGCGCACTGCGACGAGGTAGAGAGCTAAGTCGTAGTGGCTTCGTTGAATCGGTGATACCGGTGGCAAGATGATGTCGGCGTGCCGAGTCGTCTCGTTGACGAAGAAGTCGATGGCGAGCGTGAAGTCGAGCGATTCGAAGGCTTTGTCGAGCCGCCCACCGTTTGGCGTCGAGAGGATCGGATTGCCCGCTAGCGTCACCATCGCACGGATCTGGCCCGGGCCCTCCGTGAGCATTTCCTCAGCCATCACCGAAGATGGAAGCTCGCCCCCGAACTCGGGGAGGCCGCGCACTCGGCTCTTCCACCGTCCGTAGGACCCCCGCCCGAGGCCGAAGCCGCCGATCTTCTTGAGGGTATCGATCGCTGGGGTCGCAAACATCGAGCCGCCGGGCTCGTCGAGGTTGCCGGTGAGCGCGTTGAGCACATTGATGAGCCACATGCATTGGCCGCCAAACTCCTGGGTGCACGCTCCCACGCGACCGTAGGCGACCGCCTTTGGCGCAGCGCGGAACTCGCGCGCGAGGCGCTTCACCGTGGCGGCTGGAACGCCGGTGACACTCGCGGTCTGCTCGGGGGGGTAGCCCCTGGCGATCTCGATCATTCGATCGACATTCTTCACGTGTGGAGCGAGTCGTCCGAGGTCGACCCCCGCGGCGGCGACCTCGTGCAAAAGCCCCAGCAGGAACAGCGCATCCGTACCGGGTGTGACGAATACGTGCTCGTCTGCGATCCTCGCCGTCTCAGTTCGTCGTGGGTCGACGACGACGACCTTGCCGCCCCGCTTCTGAATTCCTTCGAGCCGTTTCTTGATGCCCGGAGCCGCCATGATGCTTCCGTTCGAGGCCAGCGGATTGGCGCCGATCAGCATCATGTAGTCGGTGCGGTCGACATCGGGAATCGGGAAGCGGAGCTGATGGCCGAACATGAAATACGACGCCAGCATCAAGGGCCATTGGTCGCACGAGCTCGCCGAGAAGCGGTTCTTCGTTCCAAGCGCGCGAAAGAAGCTCGGGCCATAGACGAGGGTGCCAAAGTTGTGAGCGTTTGGATTGCCGAAGTAGAGGCCGATCGCGCTGGGGCCATGCTCCGCTTGAACCGCGTGTAGTCGATCGACTGCCCGGTCAAAGGCTTCGTCCCAGGAGATCGGCTCCCAACGTTGTCCGACCCTTCGTACCGGCGTCTTCAAGCGGTCGGGGTCCTCATACAAATCCTTCAGTGCGGTTGCCTTGGGGCAGATGTGGCCGCGACTGAATACGTCCTCTTCGTCGCCCCGAATCGAGGTGACTTGGTTCCCGGCAACTTCGATTTCGAGGCCGCACATCGCCTCACAGAGGTTGCAGGTGCGGTAATGGGTGGTCCGCTCATCGCTCATGGGAGGAGCATACCCGAGCTTGTACGATAAGAGTATCCGACGCTTTTGGGGGTACAGCCCCTCGAAAAACCGCCGTCCTTCAGGCCCCTTCTTTGGGACCCTTCGTCGCTGCCACGAACCGAAGGCGAAGGTCGTACAACACTTCGGTGATCAACCGTTCCTCCTCACCGGTGAGGTTGCCGCGCGTTTTTTCCTCGAGCAGGGCAATGCAGTCGATCGATTGTTTGGCATGGGCGAGGTCCACGGTAGCGTCTTCGGAATCAGGCAACTTGCCGAGATGCATCAACGCCGAGGTGCTCAGGGACAAGACCAACGTGTTGAAGTCGATGTCCGGCGCCTTCGTGTCGTCCTGACTCACGATGTCACTCCAAAGGTGGTGAACCCTTTGAGTCGCCCGTTTCGATTTCGACTCGCTCGCACTCTCCCTCTCTGTCTGGGAGCCCCGCGAGGTGCTGCTCAAACTGCTCTGTCGAGACTAAGCCCTTCGCGATGTTTCGTTCGATGATGCGTTTGTCGACTAGTTTATCACTCAAAGCTGCCATGTGGCGCAGTGTAAATTCGACGTACCTGCTGTCAACTGCTGCGCAGTGGTGTACCCTGAAACAGTGTTGAAGGGGGTGACGCCATCAGCGGACCAGCTGCGTGAGCTCGAGATTCTCGTACGCTCCCACCATCCCCTGCTCCTGGTAGATACCGTCGAGGAAGACAGGGTGCACGTGCTGTTGCGGCATGCAGCCGCGCGTCTCGATCTGCCGCTGTTCACGTGGACACAAGTGACCGGGCTTTGCCGCGAGCTCCCCGAGCCCGGGAAGACCCCAGAGAGCGGTCCGCCACAAAAGGCGCTTTCTTTCATCGAGCGGTCGGACCTCGAAGCGATTTTTCATCTACGCGGCCTTGGCTCGTACCTGCACGAGCCTCCTGTCATCGCGCTGATCAAGAGCATCCACAACAAGTACTTTCAGCATCAGGGAGCGATCGTGTTGTCGGGGCATGGCATCGACATGCCGCCCGAGCTCAAGCACCTCTTCACGCCGCTCGACCTCGAGGTGCCCACCCCGCAGGCCTATCACGCGTTTGTGAAGGCCGTGCTGCAGGACTTGGCGCAACGGGTCCGCGTGAAAATCGAGCTCTCGAGCGCGGACGTGTCCAAGCTCTTGGCTGCGCTTCACGGGCTGACCTTCTTCGAGATCCAAAAGATCATCACGCAGGCCGTGGTCGAGGATGGGATTCTCGGCCGTCACGACATCGATCGAATCCTCGAAGCAAAGCGCCAGATCATCGAGCGCTCCGGAGTGCTCGAGTACTTCCCACACGAGCATCAGATGGGAGACATCGCAGGTCTAGGCGAGCTCAAGGGATGGCTGCGCAAAAGACAGGCTGCCTTCGAGGACCCCCAACGTGCCAAGGAGTATGGGCTCACTCCTCCGAAGGGACTTTTGCTGATCGGGGTGCAGGGTTGTGGAAAGAGCCTCTGCGCCAAGGCGGTCGCCTCCGAATGGAAGCTACCTTTGATTCGGCTCGATCCATCGAACCTCTACAATCGCTACGTTGGAGAGAGTGAGAAGAACCTCAGGCGCGCGATCCGATTGGCCGAGGCCATGGCTCCGGTCGTCTTATGGATCGACGAAATCGAAAAGTCCCTCTCACAAGAAGATGCAGACGGAGGCCCGGCTCAGCGGATCTTCGGTACGTTCCTCGCATGGCTACAGGACAAAAAGGAAAACGTCTTCGTCATCGCTACTGCAAACGACATTTCCAAGTTGCCGCCCGAGCTCTTGCGCAAGGGTCGCTTCGACGAGATCTTTTTCGTCGACCTCCCTGATGGCGATGCCCGCCGGCGCATCCTCGAGATTCACCTCCGACGCCGAAAACGCGACCCATCGAAGTTCGACCTGGTGCGTCTCGAGGTTCTGACCGAGGGCTTCAGCGGAGCGGAGATCGAGCAGGCCGTCGTCTCGGCGCTCTATACCGCTTTTTCACGCCAAGAGGAGCTCACCACCGAGGCGATCGCGGAGGAGATCGAGCTGACGAAGCCGCTCTCGGTCACTATGGCCGAACGCATCGAGGGATTGAGGGCCTGGGCTACCGACCGCGCCGTCTTCGCCGGTTAGTCTGCGGATCGAAAATCTCGCGCACACTACGCTCAATCACCCAGCCGCGCTCAGCGCGCGTTGGTAATACTGATGCTCGTCACGAATGCCGTCGAGAGTCGTCTTGGCGACGAATTCCTCGAGCTTCTTGCGGATGAGCGGCACTTTGACGGTGACCTCGAATTGGTTGTCGTAGGTGCAACCGCTTCCGCTCGGTGAGATCGTGATGTTGGAGTCGATCTTGCCGGGCGTGCCCAACACGTCAATGTGGCTCTTGCAGGTTTTCTTGTCGCCGGCGTCGCGCCATTCCAGTCGCTCGACGATGGTGTTGGTCGAGTTAAAGAGCTTCTTGGCGAAGGCAGGTAGGTCGCTTTCGATCTCTCGGGTCAGGGTGATCGTCTTCGTACCCCCCGCTTCGTCGACCTGAACGCGAACGTTCTTTTCTCCCAGTGCCTCGCAGCGCTTCTTGATGTTTTCCGGATCGGTCACGAAGCGATAGACCGTATCGATGTCTTGTGAGTAGTTGATCGAAAAGTTCGGCATTTCCCAGCTCCCCTTGCGAGACCCGGGAGCCTAACACGAATGCCACCGCGAGATCGACGGGTCTAGCCGCTGAATACGACAAAGATGATCGTATTGGCGACCACGAAATACACGATGAGGCCGAGCACATCCACGACCGAAGCGATGAAAGGCGTGGAAGACACAGCCGGATCCAGCCCCAGGCGTTTGATCAGAAGGGGCAGCAGCGAGCCGATGATGGTGCTCAAGGTGACGATGGCGAGAATGCTAAGCCCCACGGCGGTCGCGATCGAGATGGGGGGCACCGTCTCTCCCGCCATCCAGCCACGTGCGAAGCCCATCAGACCGAGGGCGATGCCGAGCGAAACACCGATTAGGAGCTCGCGAAAGAAAACGCGCGACCAATCGGACGGCTGCAGCTCGCCAAGCGCCATTGCCCGAATGATCAGGGTGGA
>JBFICQ010000163.1:0-7976 GCA_041581895.1 Polyangiales bacterium
ATGACCGCTGCGCGAACGCAGCGCCGACGCAAATGGACGGAAACGCCCCGCCCGCCCAACCGGCGACCGAGATCGACTGCCACGAAAGGCGCCGAGGGACCGACGACAAGACGCACCAGCTCATCGCGCTCGGCACGCTGGCCGCAGCCGGTGCACATGCGCTGTGATGTTCTGTCTCGCGCGTGCTTTCCCATGATGCCCAACATCGCCCTTACCCCTGCTTGTCCTCCGACTCTTCCGATGAAGAGCCCTCGGGAGCCGTAGCCTCGTCCTCCGGCGCCGCGCTGAGCGCGGTTTGGGCCGCGTTGGCTGTCTGCTCGGCAGTCCGCTCGGTCGCTTCCCCCTCCGCCGCCTCTGCTGTCTGCTCGGTCGCCTCCGCCTCCGCCGCAGCTTCGGCTTCCGCGGCTGCCTTCGCCTCGGCTTCCAGCCTCGCTGCCTCCGCCTGGGCCTTCGCAATGCTTTGCATGAGCTTGACCTCGACTGGAGGCCATTCGCTCGCGAGGAACGCACCGACCGCAGCTTTCAGCTCCTGGGCCTTCCGTGCGCCGAGCCCAGTCTTGATCGCCAGCCGATCGATGTCCTCTTCGGATGCCACCGCCTCGACCGACGCGTAGCCGCTCTGCTCGAGCTGGTCGGCAACTCGCGCATTGATCCCGCGCGCGAGCAGAAGCTTATCCCGTTCGCTCGGGGCCTCCGTGAGCTCAGCCGTCGCGGCAAGCCGCTCCTGACGAAGGTCCTCCATGGCCTTGGCGGCGTCGCTCCGAAGGGTCGCGACCTGCTCGGCCGAGACCCCGGGGACGGACGCCAGCTCGTTCTCGCTCGCCTCGACCACCTCGTCCAAGCTGCGGAAACCCATTCGGTAAAGAGAGCGGGAGACTTCTTCGTCGGCGCTGAGTCGCGAGAGGGCCGCCATCGCCTCTTCCTCGATCTGCTTGAAGCGAGACTCGCTCACGATGTCGAGACGCCAGCCCGTGAGCTGCGAAGCCAAGCGTACGTTTTGGCCGCGTCGCCCAATCGCCAGCGATAGCTTCGTGTCGGGCACGACCAGCTCCATGTTGGAGTTGGCCTCGTCGATGACGACGCGGACGACCTCCGCAGGGGCGATGGCGTTGCACACGAAGCGGGCGGGATCGCGATCCCAAGGAACGATGTCGATCTTCTCGCCTCGAAGTTCCTGTACTACTGCCTGGACGCGCGAACCCTTCATGCCGACGCAGGCGCCTACCGGGTCGACGTCCGAATCGCGACTGCTGACGGCAATCTTTGAACGAGCGCCGGGCTCGCGAGCCGCCGCAACGATGCGCACGATGCCCTCGTAGATCTCTGGCACCTCCATCTCGAAAAGCTTCACCAACAGACCGACGTCGGTCCGTGAAAGAATGATTTGGGGGCCGCGGGCCTCGCGATCGATGTCTTTGAGGAAAGCTACGATGCGGTCACCCGGACGGTAGCTCTCTCGAGGTGTCTGCTCACGTGGCGGTAAGACGGCTTCCACGCCTCGCCCGAGGTCGACGATGATGTTCGACCCGCGCTCGAAGCGGCGAACCACACCGGTGATGATCTCGCCCTTTCGATTCTTGTACTCCGCGTAGATGCGCTCGCGCTCGGCATCGCGGACCCGTTGGATGATCACCTGCTTGGCCGTCTGCGCCGCAATCCGGCCGAAGCGGCGCCGGCTTTGTTCGAGGCTCAAGAGCTCGCCGAACTGCTTGTCCTGTTCCCTCGCCTTCTCGCGGTCTTCGGGGAGGTAGAAAATCTGAAACCCCAGCTCTTCGCCCACCTCGGCTTCGAGCCCATGCGTCTCTGCCTCGTCGATCGAGATCTCTTGCTCGCTGTTTTCGACGGAGCTCACCACGGTCATGTACTGGAAGAGGTCGACCGCCCCGGTTTCCCGATTGAACCGTGCCTCGAGCTCGCGCTCTGGACCAAAGGTTCGTTTCGCAGCGGTCAAAATCGCCTGCTCGGTGGCCTCGACGAGGATCTTGGCGTCGATGCCCTTTTCCTGACTGACCTGTTCGATTACGTGTTGAAGGGAGAGCGTGCTGTGTTGCGTGGACATCTACTCACCTATTTTGAGAATCGATACACGAGATTTGCCTGTGCGATGTCGTCGTGCGGAATGAGAAGAACGCTACCGTCTTGATCGAGCTCGATGGCCCGGTCGACGACGCCGAGCAGCCTGCCCTGAAAGCGGCGCTGCCGCTCGATGGCGGTCTTTGTCCGCAGCTTGACTTCGCGACCGGAGAAACGCTCGAAATCGGCAAGCTTGACCAGCGGACGCTCGAGTCCTGGCGAACTGACTTCGAGTCGATAGGCTCCCAAAGGAAGGACGTCTTCGTGAATGTCGAGCGTGGTCGACACGTCCCGGCTCACCTGGGTGCAATCGTCCAGCGACACGCCACTTCGGTCATCTTGGCCAGGCTGGTCCCGGTCGATGATGACCCGAATCACCGCTCCACCCCGCTCGCGCTGATGACGCACGTCGACTAACTCCACCCCATGCGCACGGCAAATCGGGTCGATTAGCTCCGCGAGTCGCTTTTGCAGCTGTTCGGTTGCTTGGGTCAAGTGCTTCAAGGCCCCAGAACGAAAAATGGGCGGGCCAGGAGGGCCCACCCAGTTCTGTAAACCAGGATTTCAGCCGTGGGGTTACCACACGCCCTTCGGACCCGCAAGCAAACGGCGGCCCCGGGTCGACCTGTCGTTGACACCACGAAAGACATCTTGGTATGTGGCCCTTTACCCCTGCCGCATCGGCCGGGAAGCAGGAGGAAAGCAATGACGAGTTCCTTGAAGTTCGGGCACTGGATTGCCCTGGCATGCATGGTCGCCGTGGTGGCAAGTTGCAGCACGACCCGTGAGGGCGACTGGGAGACCAGCCCCGAAGGCGTCGTACTCGACGAATCGGCCAGAGCGCAGGAAGCACAGCTGCTCGCCGAGGCAGAGGCAGCCTGGCTTCAGCGCGGAGAAGAAGCGCAGGCAAAGGCCGCCGTCGACAAGTTGAAGCAGGCCGTTGCGATCAACCCCAAGAACGCCCCGGCGTGGACCAAACTTTCGCACGCGCTCTTTTTCTACGCCGATTGCTACCTGCGTTTCGACGATGCGCAGGAGGAGGCCCGCAAGGCTACGCACGAGGAGGGCATCCGAGCTGCCGAGCGCGCATTGGTGGCTATGTCGCCGGCGTTTGCCAAGAGAATGGCGAGCGGCGACCGAATCGAACAAGCGATCGAAGTTCTCGATGCGTCCGCGGTCCCCGCCTTGTACTGGCGCTCCTCGAATCTAGGTCGGTGGGCAAGCCTCGAAAGCTTCGCGACCCTGCTCTCCTACAAGGACGAAGTCCGCGCGGTCATGCAGTTCTGCCTCGATAACGACCCGGAATACTGGTACCAGGCGCCGGATCGCTACTTCGGCATCTTCTTCGCGAGGGCCCCGAGCTTCTCCGGCGGCGACATGACCAAGAGCATGGAGCACTTCCAGTTATCGATCGAAGCAGCCCCAAACTACCTCAGCACGCACACCTTGCTTGCGGAAGAGTGGGCCATCAAAGAAGCCGACCGTGCGCTATTCGAACAAGAGCTCAACTACGTGCTCAATACCGA
Source organism: Polyangiales bacterium (assembly GCA_041581895.1). Taxonomy (GTDB): domain Bacteria; phylum Myxococcota_A; class Polyangia; order Polyangiales; family Houyiibacteriaceae; genus SG8-38. The sequence continues at coordinate 3,600 of JBFICQ010000163.1, forward strand.
TCCGAACATCATTCCCGAGATCGCTGCGGAAAACGCCTGCGAGCAAAGGAAGGCCAAGATCTTGATGGCGGACATCGACGACCTGTTCTGAATAGAGTCGTTTGGAATCTCGTCTAGTCACACGTTTCAAGGAGAACTCAATGCGTAGATTTGTCGTTGTCGGAACCTGCTTAGCCCTATCCCTCCTGCTATCCGCACCCGTCCCGACGTCGGCTGAGGAAGGTCCTGAGTTCATTCTGGAGCTTGGAAGCGTCGTGCCTCCAGGCAGCCCTTGGGCCGTTCAGCTCAAGAGGGTGAAAGAGCACATCCAAGAGAAGACCGGCGGCCGCATGAAGGTGAAGCTCCGCCTAGGCCGCTCCAACGAGCGCTCCTTGGCACGGCGCGTGGCGTCCGGCAGCATGCAGGGCTTCGCAGGGTCGGTGGGTGGCCTGAGCTCGATCGTTCGCGAGGTCAACGTTCTCGAAGCGCCCTACGTATTCGACACGGTAGAGGAGGCGGACAAAGCGCTCGATGACCCCGAAGTCCTCAAGCAGGTGCGCAAGATCCTCGAGAAGCGCAGACTCGTGTTCGCGCTCTGGGGGGAGAATGGTTTCCGTTCGTACTTCAGCCGCCGCCCCATCCGCAAGCCCGAGGACATGAAGGGCATTCGCTACCGGTCGCAGGAGGCCATCGCTCACGTCGAGGCCTACAAGGCAATCGGGGCGAGTCCCGTCACGATCGATGTCGCCAACACGATGACCAGCTTGCAGACCGGAGTGGTCGACGGCTTCGACAACACCCCACTCTTTGCGATGGCAACGACGTGGTATCAGGGGCTCGACGACGACGAGCGCAATCTATTCCTCTCCAAGCACTCCTATCAGCCGGGCATCGTGGTCTACTCCAAGAAGTGGTTCGACACCCTGCCCAAAGACATCCAAGAGGTCTTGCTGTCGATACCCTACGAGTTGACCACCTGGGGCCGCGAGCAGGTGCGCAAGATGGAGCCGGTGCTCATCAAGAACCTCGTGCGCTACGGGTACGATGTGCACGAGCCGACTGCCGAGGAGCGCAACGCCTTCAAGGCAAGGGAAAAGGGCGTTCCCGAAGCCGTCGCCAAGCAGGTCGGTCCGGCGGGTCAGGCCCTTCTCAAGGCGGTGCGCCAGGCACTCAAGTAAGTAAGGTGCGCTACCGCTGAGCTCTGGGCCCCGGGGTCTCTCCATGCACGAAGACCCAGGTCCCTGGGTTGTCGTCGGTTGTGTACCCGCCGTGCCAACCGACGGGCAGGTCCGGACCGGCCCAGTTGTAGAGCCACTTGGCGTCGTAGGGCGCCAAGTTGATGCAGCCGTGGCTTCGAGGACGGCCAAAGCGGTCGTGCCAGAATGCGCTGTGAAAGGCGTAAGCGCCCTTGAAGTACATGACGTACGGAACATCCTCGAGCGAGTACGGCGGCTCGCCAGGCTCGTCGTTGTCCATTGTGGCGGTCAGGTGCTTGGCGCGGATGCGAAAGACGCCCCGGGGTGTCCGGTAGTCGAGGTCGGGACGGGGCACCTTGAGTCGCCCGCTCGAGATCAGCGTCACGTAGCGAGGCTGGAGCCACTCGTAGGCGATCAAGACTTGGTTTTCCAAATCGATATCGATCCAGCGCTCGCCCTCCGCGACCTCGGCTGGAGGCACCACGGGCCGAATGACGCGCACGTCGGCTTCTCGGACGAGTCGATCGTCGCCGATGGCCAAATAGACGTCGCCACCCAGCTGTTGGCGCGACCGAACTGGGAGCCAGGTCCGCGCGCTCAACGAACCACGGATCGCGCGTATCTTTCCGCGAGCGTTCGCCCGGTACACGATCGTTTCTCCCCGACGTGTTACCGCCACCGGGAGATCCCAGTCGGTTCCGTCGAGAAGGCGCCCGCGGAACTCGCTCCACGGCTTGCGGCGAAGAGCCTCGCTTGGAACGAAGCCGTTTTGTTGGGTCCGCCAGTATGTCCTTCCGTCTCGCTCGAACGTACGGTCGAGGCTCACGTAGAACCCCGGCTCGAGCACACGTACCAGTAAGGGATTCTCTATCGGTGCCGTCTGCTCTTCGACCCCACCGTCCGGCTCCTCGGGCAAGAGCTCTACGATTTCCTCGATGCTGGGCAGTCGGCGATAGAGGGGCGTGCGCTCGCGAACCGTGGCGAACTCGTATGGCAGGACCACATCTCGATCGGGTTGACGCGCGCGACGCTCCGGCAACCTCTCGCCCGAAAAAATCGTCACGTCGCGCTCGGAGCAAACGAACCCGCCGGTGTCGAGCTCGTACCAGCCGCCCTCGCAGCCCTCGTCTGCGACCGGCAGCGAGGTCGTCGATTGAAGCAGCGCGCCCGCGCGAAGGTACCCGAGCCGTCGCGCCGTGGGATCGGGAGCACTCCAGACTGGGGCCACGAAACGCTTGGCAAACACGCGCTGGGGCGGGCCGAGGTCGCGTGGCAACTCCAGTATTCCCTCGACCCGTTTACCAAGCGGCTCGGTCAGGTCACATGCCATGGAAGTCGCCGCGAGCATCGTGCTGAAAAGCGCGGCAAAGAACGAGGGCGGGGGTCGTCGTGTGCGTCGCACGGCGGTGGTCTGCTACGAACTGTCATCAGGATGGGCACGGGTCAACAACTCGAAGCATTTTCGACGACGTTTGGTCTCGTGGCTTCCCTGCTCTTGCACGCGGCGGTCTTCGGGTACGTCGCAAGCCGCACGGCAAGCTTCGATTTCGATTTCGAGCTGACCCTGCCGACCGAGGTCGAGTTTGGGTTGACCGAAGGCATGACGGCCACAGCCACACCACAAGGCTCGAAAGGACCGAGGCGTGCCGGGGCAAGCCAGCCGGCCATCGGTGAGATTACGGACCAGCCGACGCCCTCGATCGACGCCGGAGTCCCGGACCAGGACTCGGGCGTGGACACCGACGCGAATGCTGTCGCTGAGCCTGTGCCGGAGACAGATACCGACGCCGCCACTGCCGACGACCCGGACGCGGTCGCCGAGACCGACACTAAAACTGCCGACGACGACCACAGCGTCGAGGACATTCCCGTCGGTCCTTCCGCGATCACCGACCCCTCGCGCATCCCCCCCGGTGCCCAGCTGGCCCTTCGAATCGACATGAAGCGAATTCGTGAGTCCCCCCTCGGGCCGGACGTGACTCGGTTTCTCTCCGCAGTACCGGATTGGCAGCTCTTGTTGGCCGGCTCGGGTATCGACCCGGTCGAAGACCTCGACAGGCTCCTCGTCGCTTCCCCCAATCTCGAACGCTCGAAGCTCGTGCTCGCCGGCCGACACCAGCGCGGAAGGGCCTTCGCTCGAGCAAGCGTCCGGCTCATGGCGCAGGCACGCGGAAAGCCCGCTCCATGGAGACGTCGATACGGAGTGCGAACGGCTCCCTGGCACAACCTGGATCAGACCAGGCGGATGATTGCGGTCTTGAGCCCGCATCATTTCACAATCACGCGTCGCCAGGATCTGCGGCGCGTCCTCGCACTCGCCAAGGCGCGCGAGTTGCGCGACGCGGAGAAAGAAGGGCTGATGAAGGCGCTTGGTCCCGATGCGCTGCTCTCGATGGGACCTGAAGAGGCGTTGTCGCTCGAGATCGAGGGCGTGCATCGATTCGTTCGTGGCAATGTTCGTCACGTCCCGATCCGACTTCGGGTCGCCGTTCGTGAGACCGGCCCGAACGAAGCCACTGTCAGAGCGCTCGCCACGTTTGCCTCGGACACAGAAGCGCGCGAGGCGTCGATCTACTGGAAGAGGGTAGCCGACTTCTATTCGCAGCAGCTCGTCATGACTCTTGCGGGGTTTGGAAAAACGTTCCGTCGCGTGAAGCTCGATCCAAGAGAGGAGCGAATCGAGATCTCGTTCACGCTCACAGCAGACCAGATTCGGTTCATCTTGAGTTACCTCGAAGGCCGGCTGAGTCGGGTTGGGGCCACCGGGAGACCCCCGAAAGTGCCAACCCCACCCCCAACAAAAAAGGGGCCCTGAGGGGCCCCTTTTTCTCGATTCTTCAGCTCGCGTAACTCAGAGGACGAGGTCCTTGAGCTTCTTGAGCGGCGTCGCACGGATCTTCTTGGACGCCGGCTTCGGCGGAAGCATCATCTCCTCGCCTGTGGCCGGGTTGCGCCCCATCCGAGCGGGCTTCGCCGGAATCTTCCGAACCTTGAGTTTGATCATGTCGGGAATGACGAACTCCCCCGGGCCACGACGACCAAGCTCTTTTTTGACTAGGTCTCGAAGTGCATCGAAGACGCCGGCCACTTCCTTCTTGGTCAGGCCGCTCTTGTCGGCCAGCTCGCTCATGATCTGGGCCTTCGTCATTCGCTTGCCCGCTACCATAATTCCCTCCTAACTCCGCTGCCTGTCCGTCGGTGC
>JBFICQ010000164.1:0-7896 GCA_041581895.1 Polyangiales bacterium
GTCATGGAGAGCTCGAAGATCGAAAATGAGAAGCTCCAGATGTTCTTTGACGGGGAGCTGCCCCCCGATGAGGAGGCCGCCGTGCGTCGGAAGCTCGAAAGCTCACCTGACCAGGCCGCCCAGGTCGCCGAGTGGGATCAGCTCCGCGCCGCAATGCAGAGCACATCGGCGGAGTGGACCGGCGACATCGATTCCAATGCGCTGTTCGCCCGGATCGAGCAGCAGATTCACGCACCCGAAGAGGCGCCGGCCTTGCGTGTGCTTCCGGGGGGTCGCGAGCGCCGGGTGTGGGGCGGAATGGCAGCGGGGTTTGCGGCGGCGGCGGCGATCCTGTTGGCAGTGCTCGCGTGGCCGGGTGAGCAGTCCCCGACGGAAATGGCCGGGGTGACGCGCGGTTCGGAGGTGCTCGAAGTCGATTTCGGCGAGTACGCTGGCACGGTTTTCATGGTTGAAGGCAGCGCCGGGCAGTCGTTGAGCGTGGTCTGGATCAACGATGAGGAGGTTGCGATCCCATGAATGCTTTGCGGTACATGCTCGTGCTCGGTTTGCTCCTCGGCTCCTCTGCCGCTTCGGCGCAGCGTTCGAGCTTGGTGCAGTCCAATCGCACGACCGCAGGCGGGGTCCCGGCGGAAGTACTGGTAGTGCTGGCCGAAGAGAAAGCGGGGTCGATCGACCCAGAGCTCAAGAAGCTGACCGCGCTGCGCCGTCCTCCCTTCAATTCGTTCCGCTCGATGCAGATCTTGTCCAAGCCCAAGCTGAAGCTCGTCCCCGGACGAGACGCCGTGGTATCGCTGCCGAACGGCCGTAGGCTGAAAGTCGCCCTGCTCCAAGTCATGCCAGACGGCCGATACAAGATGAAGGTCTCGATCAACCGACCCAACAAGGCCGACTATCTGCCGCTCCTGCAGGTCGTCGCCTCGGCTGGGGATCCTTTCTTCGTTGCGGGACAGACATACAAGGGTGGGACGCTGGTCGTAGGAGTCACCGTAGACCCGAAAAAGACGGCGCGGGTTCCCTGACCGCGTCGCTTCGTGGGCCGACCGGTGCAGGTGAAAGATCGCTCATGCGCGCAGACGATCCCGACGTGATCGAAATCGAAGGTCCGCCGCCGCTTTCCCATCCCGCCGAGGTGGTGATCGAGGCGCTGTCACCCGTGGTCACCCCAGAGCGTCGAAAAAGAATCGACCAGGTCGTTTCGCAGCGGACCGACGATCTGGTCGTCGTGCTCGACTCGGTCTCCGACCCCCACAATTCGAGCGCCGTGCTGCGAAGCGCGGATGCGTTTGGCATCCAAACGGTGCACGTGATCGTCGGAAGCTACGGGTTTCGAGCATCGAGGGGGGTTTCGAAGGGAACCCATCGATGGCTCGATGTGATTCGATACGAGAGCGCGGAGGCATGCGCGAAACGACTCAAAGATGCCGGATACGCGATCTATGTTGCCGCTACGGGCGGGGACTACGACCTCGAAGCCCTCCGAACGAAAACCCGCCTCGCCGTGGTGTTCGGCAACGAGCATCGCGGGGTGTCGCCCGCGTGGGCGGAGCTCGCGGACGGTACATTCTCGATCCCGATGCGGGGGTTCGTCGAGAGCCTCAACGTGTCGGTCGCAGCAGCGATCACCCTCCAAACCCTGGCTGCCGGAGCCCGCCAACCCTTGAGCGGCCCGCGCCGACGTGCGCTCGAGGCGAGATTCCTCATGAATTCCGTGAAGAACGCGGACCGAGTCATCGACGAGTTCACCGGGAATGTTTAGGGTCTTCGGAGCGTCATGAATTAGGGGGAAGCTCGGGAACCGGCGATGCTATAGCCCCGCGTACCCGTCCGGAGTGATGGCAGGCAAGCAAACAAAGAAGCGGCGAGCGAAGAGGCGCAAGCGCAAGAAGCGGCTGTCCAGCCCCGTCGTGCTGAAATTGATCGGCGCCGCATTGATCGTGGGCGCGCTGGTAGTGATGGGGACCTACGCCTACTTCAGCCGCGATCTCCCTTCCGTGAGCACGCTCCGCGACTACCAGCCTCCGCAGACCACGCGGGTTTACGATCGTCATGGACAGGTCATCGGTGAGATCTTCACCGAGCGTCGAACGGTCATCCCTCTTTCGCAGGTCCCCCGGTACGTGGTGCTTTCCGTGCTCGCCGCAGAGGACGCGGATTTCTATGAGCACGAGGGGCTCGACTACGCGGGCATCCTCCGCGCCGTGGTTCGCGACATTCTCAGCGGGCGGGCGGCCCAAGGGGGAAGCACGATCACCCAGCAGGTCGTCAAGCTGATGCTGCTCACGCCGGAACGCACTCTTTCACGAAAGATCCGGGAGTTGATACTGGCGAGACGACTCGAAAACGAGCTCTCGAAAGACGAGATCCTGCACATGTACCTGAACCACGTGAACTTCGGCCGTGGACGTTACGGAATTCAGGAAGCCGCCCAGTACTACTTCGGCAAGAACGCGGGTGAGCTCACGTTGGCCGAGGCCGCACTGCTGGCAGGGGTTCCCCAGGCGCCCGCAAGGCTTTCTCCCAGAGCCAATCCCGAAGCAGCAGCACGTAGGCAACACTATGTGCTGAGCCAGCTGGCCTCGAAACGCGAGGTGTACTGGCCCGACCTCAGCGAGGAGACGATCCAGGCCGCGCGCGAGGAGAAGGTCGAGACGATCCCCCTGCCCGAGGCTTCGGGGAGCGCGCCAGAGATACTCGCGCTCGCACGACACGCTCTTCGCACGGCTGCCGGGGACGAGGCGCTCGACGAGGGCGGTTACGCGGTTCATACGACGATCGATCTCACGTTGCAGAAACACGCCCGCAAGGCACTTCAACGCGGGCTGAGAGCAATCGATGAGCGACAGGGGTACCAGGGCCCGTATCGCCCGAAAAACCGACGGCGCCGTCCAAAGGCCACGCCGCCAGCCGACCGGTTGCGCATGGGTCGCACCTACGTCGCGAAGGTGACCAAGGCCGACGATGAAGAGAATCAACTGCGGCTCGAGGTCGCGGGCCACCCCGCCATCCTGTCGATGCACGACCTGAAACGCTTCAACCGCAAGGAGCTCTCCGCGTCGAAATTCGCCAAGCCCGGGGACATGCTTCCGGTTTCCATCACGCAACTCGGGACCGAGGACACCCCTGCGATCGCCCGTGCGGAACGTGGGCCCGAGGGAGCGGTCGTGGTGATCGACCCCCGATCGCGGGACGTTTTGGCCCTAGTGGGCGGGTACGCAGCCAGAAGCGGCTTCAACCGGGCGACCCAGGCAATCCGTCAGCCCGGCAGCACGTTCAAGCCAGTCGTCTATGCGAGGGCAATCCAGTCTCGGCGCTTCACCCCAGCGTCGTTGGTGATGGATGCGCCGGCGGTGTACGACGAATGGAAGCCCCGCAACTACGAACAGTGGAACTACCAGGGTGCCGTCCGCCTGCGTGAAGCGCTCGCGAGGTCGATCAACATGGTGGCGATCCGGGTGATCGAAGACCTCGGGGTTCAAGATGTGGCAGCGTTTGCGCGGCAAGATGGCATCATGACCAAGCTCGAAGAAGACATGGCGCTCGCGCTCGGCGCAAGCGGGGTCAAGCCGATCGAGCTGACCAACGCGTATGCGACTTTTGCCGCCGGAGGGCGCTGGGCCCCGACGCGAATAGTCGTCAAAATCGTGAGCCCCGATGGAGCCCAGGTGCCACTTCAACCACTCGAGGCTTCTAGGGACGTCATGACCCCTGACGAGGCATACGTCATGACCAGCATGCTCCGGAGCGTCGTCACCTCTGGCACGGGCACGCCTGCGCTTCGCCTCGCGCGCGCAGTCGCAGGCAAGACCGGAACCAGCAACGAGGCGCGTGACGCCTGGTTCATCGGCTACTCGCCGTCGGTGGTGGCAGGCGTGTGGGTGGGCTTCGACGATTCACGCTCCCTCGGAACGCGAGAAACCGGAACCCGCAGCGCCCTTCCAATCTGGATCGACGTCATGGAGGTCGCCGACCAAACTCCGAAAGAGACGGATTTTGCGATGCCGAGCGGTGTCATCGTCGTGCCGATCGACCCGGCGTCGGGGTTGCTCGCGTACGAGGGGCAAGAAGACGCGCTCGACGAGGTGTTTCTCCGAGGCACCGCACCGGTCGACGTCGCGCGCCCCCCGGACGTGGCCGATCCCAACATGTTCCTGATGGAGCAGTTCGACGAAGACGCCTCGTTGGAGACGACGCGCCGTGAGGAACGCGTCCTCGGTGGCGTGGCTCCGCCATGAGCTCGTGGAGCACGCGCGTGGTCGTGCTCTTTGCCCTCGTCGCGATGTTTCCGATCGCGTTGACCGCAGTCGTATGGCTCGCGATGGCGACTTGGGGCAGCAGCGAGACAAATGGCGAAGCCGAGCTTGTCGGACGACACTTGCAAAGACTCGATGAGCATCTGGAAGTCGCGGTCAACGCGCTGTGTCGGGACGATTTGGTAGTCGATCGACTCCTGCAGAGCCGGGACGAGGATATCCCCTCGGAGCTCGACTACGATCGGTTGTTCCGGGGGACTATGCAGAGCGCAGGACTTCAGGCCTTGTGGGTTCTCGATTCGAGATCGGGCGAGGTGATCGCGGCAGGACACCGTAACCGCATCATCGGACGCGACGGGTCGGCTCTGATTCGTCAGGCGCGGTCTGCGGGCAAGCAGTCCTTCGTCGTCATGCTCGGCGAGCAAGACCATCAACGATTCGCAGCGCGTGCATGTACGATCGAGCGGGGTGGCACAGGCGTGACGGTGGTGGGCGCACATCGATTCACTGACCTTCGCGTGCTCGATCCCGACCGAATTCTGATCGTCGACCAGGCGTCGCGGAGCGACTTGCCGCTCGCCGAGCTTGCAGATGCCGAGGGTGCGGTGAAAGCAGTGGTAGTCTGGCGCTCGGGGATCGATCGAGCCATGCCGCCGCTTCTCTTGTGGATGGGCTGCGTCGCTCTCCTGGCCCTCGGGCTCGCGCTGCTGTTCGGCGGCTACCTCAATCGCTGGCTGCAGTCGTCGGTCGACGAGCTCACCGAAGCGGCCACTCGGGTCGGCTCCGGCGACTTCGGCACCACACTTCGCGAAGGCCAACCCGGGGCCTTTCGGGCGACCGCAACCGCATTCAACCGCATGACCCGCGACCTCCGAAGCGCCCAAGAGCGGCTTCGCCAAACCGAACGGGTCGCGGCATGGCAGGAGATCGCAAAACGCCTGGCGCACGAGCTCAAAAACCCTTTGTCCCCCATTCGGCTTTCGATTGAAACGCTCCGCAAGGCTCACGCCCGCTCGGAAAAAGACTTCGATGCGCTCTTCGACGAATCGACCAAGACCATCCTGCAAGAGGTCGAACGTCTTCGCCAGATCGTAGACGAGTTCAGTCGGTTTGCGAGGGTTCCCGCCCCATCGCTGCGCGAAACCGACCTGCGTGAGATCGTTCCCCAAGCCGTGTCTCTCTACGCATCGGGAGAAGTCGCAGTCAGCGCAGAGCTTCCGGGGCACCCCGTTCGCGCACGGGTCGATTCGGACCAGATCACTCAGGTGCTGCACAACCTCCTGCAGAACGCCTGCGATGCTGCGCGCAAAGCACATCCGAGCGGCGGAGGTCGCGTGCGGGTGAACCTGGAGGAAGGCGTCGACGAAGTACGCATTCGAGTCGAAGACAACGGCCCCGGTATTCCGGACGACAGAGTGGATCGGATCTTCGAGCCTTACTTCACCGACAAGGAGGCCGGCACCGGCCTCGGGCTCGCCATCACGAGCCGCATCGTCACCGAGCACGGAGGACGGATCGACGTCGAGTCGAGACCCGGAACGACCGCATTCATAGCCACCCTCCCCCGGTGAACGGGATGCGCAAGCACCTCCAGCGATGCCGACGTATGCGGTACAGCGTGCGAGGCCTATTGCGACCAGGCGATGGCCAACTGCACTGGCGCGAACGAGCTCTATGCGACCAGGGGCGACTGCGAAACGGCCTGCGCTGGCTTCGCCATGGGCGCGTGGAATGACACCACTGGGAACACTGTTGAGTGCCGTGCCTACCACGCGAGTTTTCCTGCGGCCGGAGACCCCGATACGCATTGTCCGCACGCCGGGGAAGTTCCCACGGCTCAGTGCGTGGACCCCAGATGAACCGCGATTCGCTTAGCGGCGTCTCAGGAAGAACCAGCCGAATGCGAAAGCTCCGAGCAACCACCAAACCGAGGTGTTTGCCCGGGTGGTCCGACAACCGCACCCACCGCCGCCGTCACCGTCGCCCGGCGGACTCTCGTCAACAGTCAGGATTGCAGTCGCCGCATCTCCGACTGTGATGCCACCGGACGAAACCTCGGTAGTGGTGTTCTGGTAGTCTCCAGGTGCGGCGGTTTCCGGCACCTCGACGGTCACGCTGAACGTGCACGAGGCGTCGCCCTCGAGCTCGCCTCCGCGCAGGGTCAGCACGGAATCGCCCTCAAGCTCCGACCCGGGGCCGCAGACGTCGCTCATTGGACTATCGATCGCGACGAGGCCGCTCAGGACCGCATCGAGGTCGTCCGCGAAGCCGATGTCGGTCATGGGGGCGGTTGCGTTGAGATTTTCGATCGTGAAGGTCAGCGTCGTCGTCGCAGTAGGCGCGGCGGAGCCTCCAAAGGCTTTGCTCAAATTTGCCAACGCGATGGCCAGCTCGTCGATTGCGGGATCGGCTGTCGTCACCATCCCGCCAATTTCTCCCGAGAGCTGACTCGTGACGTTTTCGACCACACTGCCCGGAGCAACGTCGCTCGGCACCTGGAGCGTGACGCTGAACGTGCACGAGCTTTGGGCAGCGAGCGTCCCGCCAGTGAGCATGATGACGTCGGTTCCACTGAGCTCGGAACCGCTGCCGCAGACATCACCCAGTGGAAGAAAAACGTTGACGAGGCCCATGAGCGCAGCATCGAGATCATCGGTGAAGGACAGATTGACTGCCATTTCGTCTGGATGCGCATTCTCGATTGTGAACTCGAGGGTGACGTTGTCACCAGGTACCACGACATCTCGATCGAAGGCCTTGGTGATGGTGAGGGCATCGATGATCTCCAACGTGTCGGTTGCTGGAGACAAGACTGCGCCGACACCTCCTATAGTCGCGAAGAGGTTGCTCGTGACGTTGATGTACTCGTCGGCCTCAGCGTCAGGCGGGGTCTGAACGGTCACGCCGAACGTGCACGAGCTCTGTGGCCCGAGGTCGCCGCCCATGAGCGTGATCGTCGACCCGACGCCGAGGACCAGCTGGGAGCCCACGCCGCACACGTCATTTGCCGGCAAGCCAACTGCCGTGAGCCCGGGCAGCACGTCATCCAGCGCATCAGTGAAGGAGATGCCCGTTGCATCCAGTACCCTGTCCTCATTGGTGATGGTGAACTCGAGGGTAGTCGTAGTGCCGGCAACGACCGGATCATCGACGAACTCCTTGACGAAGCTCAAATTGGAAACCTCGAGCGAGTCCTCAGCAACGTTTCCAGTGACCATCAAACCCGCCACCACTGCCGTGACGTTGGTTGTCTGGTTGTTGTAGATGCCGGGGGGTGGATCGCTGGGCACTTCGAGGGTGACGCTGAAGGTGCACTCGGTATCGCGCTCGAGCGAGCCTCCGGTAAGAGCGAGCACCGATGTCCCGCTGAGTTGGGACCCAGATCCGCACACATCGGCCTTCGGCAGGTCGGTGGCCACGACGCCTGCGAGCATCGCGTCCAAATCGTCGGTAAATGCGATGTCCGTGGCGTTCCCCGCGAGGTCCTCGCCGAGATGCAGTAGGGTGAACTCGAGGATGACCTGGCTCCCTGGCGCAACGCGATCCTCGACAAACGACTTCCGAAGCGTAGGCGCGGGCACGACGGACAGGTCGGCCGTCGCTGGGGGCCCAGACACCGCTTCGCCGACGGTCGCGGTGATCCGAC
>JBFICQ010000165.1:0-7885 GCA_041581895.1 Polyangiales bacterium
GCGTACCTCATGGTGGACGCTTATGCCGCTGCGGTCGGGGCCCTCAACTGACGGGCAACCGCCGTCATGGAGGTGAGGCGATCTCGTTCGGCAGACGGCCAACAAGATTGAGCACGCCTCGCATGCACCGGTGGCCAAAATCCACGGGCGACAAGTGCATCATGGGGCAGCCGCCAGGAATGACGAAAGCGCCGTACGCGAGGCAAAATGCGAGCGCCTCGTCGGACACCGAGCCGCCATCGATCGAACGGTGAAACCATATGTAATTGACGCCCGCCTCTTTGCACTGGCGAGCCACACCCAGGGCCTGGTCGGGGTGAGTGGCGATGACTACGGCATCGACGCGCTCTGGTAACTCGCGCAAGGAAGGGTAGCAGGGGTCGCCTTCCACGGCCTCGGCCTTGGGGTTGGTCGCGTAGACCTGCCGGCCGCTCTCTTTGAGCTTGCGGTAGATCAGATTTGCTGGGGCATTGCCCGCGCGCGACACGCCCGCGACGGCGAACCGTTGTTGCGAGAGAAACTCGGCGGCGGCTTCGCCAAGTGTCATGGCGCTCGCGGCTTTCGTGGACACACCGGCTCCCGAACGAACGTAGCTATACGAGAAGAGCACGACGAGGAAGCCTTGAAAGATCCAGGTCGGGATCATCCTCGGGGTAGCGATGAGGCCCGAGCTGACCGCATACGCACCCGCCAATGCCAGCCCAAAGATAAGGAAAACCGTGATCATCAAGACCCCCCTTCGCTCGACCGGTCTTCGGTTCGCCCAAAGCAAGAGGACCGTCCAACCGAGCATCAACGAAGCCCCGAGGCCCATGGCGTAGCGATAGGCCGCATCCGGCTCGAACCGGGTCCCGTACACCACGCTGCCCGCTTCTGGAAGGAGCATGAGGGTGGCAGCGAGGGCGTCTGCAACGGCGCCCACCCAATACGAGACTCGTAACCAACGCACTTCAGTCATTTCGACTAGCCACACTAACACAGGTTGCTGTCCGAGTGACGCTCGCCAGGGTGGCCTCAATGGGGTACCGTGCTCCCCCGACATGGCGACTCCCGACCCGAAAACCTGGCGTGGGTTCTTTGACGACGTCAACCATTACTTCGATCAGGCTTGCCGCTACGCCGACCTGCCCGCTGACGTGCTGGCCCAGATCCGCACGTGCAACGCCGTCTATCGGATTCGTTTCCCCGTCGTTCGAGATGACGGCCAGATCGAGGTCGTCGAGGCATATCGAGCCGAGCACAGCCATCATCGATTACCCACCAAAGGCGGTGTTCGTTACGCTCTCGACGTCTCTCAAGACGAGGTGATGGCTCTCGCGGCCCTCATGACTTACAAGTGCGCGGTGGTGGACGTTCCTTTCGGGGGGGCTAAGGGAGGGGTCCGAGTCGACCCGCGCCGCGAGTCCGCTTCCTTTCTGCAACGCCTCACGCGTCGCTACACCAGTGAGCTGATCCGAAAACGTTTCATAGGGCCGGATGTGGACGTACCAGCACCCGACGTCGGGACGGGTGCGCGCGAGATGGGATGGATCTACGACACCTACAAGACCCAAGGCCCGGACACCTTGAACGCGCTCGCCTGCGTGACCGGTAAGGACGTCAGCTTACACGGCGTTGCCGGACGCGAGGAAGCGACGGGGGTGGGCTCCGTGATCGCCGTGCAGCATTTCTTGTCCGAGCCGGAGGATGTTAAGCCTCTCGGCCTTACACCGGGGTTGTCGGGAAAGCGTGTCGTCGTGCAGGGGCTTGGAAAAGTCGGGTTGCACGCCGCACGCGAGGTGGTCCGCCAAGGCGGCTCCGTCATTGGCGTGTCAGTCAGTGACGGAGCCCTGTACGACCCGGATGGACTCGAAGTCGACGCGGTCCTCGACCACCGACGCGAGTCGGGGTCCTTTGCGGGGTTTCCACGCGCCCGCATGTTCGCCAACCCCGACGAGCTGCTCGAGCAACCCTGCGACGTTTTGATCCCGGCGGCGCTCGAGCACCAGATCACGGCTGAAAACGCGCCCCGACTGCAAGCGAAGGTGATCGTGGAGGGGGCCAACGGGCCGGTGGACCCCGAGGCAGATGCCCTGCTGAGAGAAGCAGGCTCGGCGATCGTGCCTGACATCTATGCAAACGCGGGGGGGGTCGTAGTGTCTTACTTCGAGTGGATAAAGAACCTTTCCCATGTGAGCTTCGAGCGGATGACCCGTCGCTATCAACAGATAGCCAACGATCGGTTGCTTGGGGTGCTCACTCGGCTGACCGGAAAAACGCTTACTCCTGAGGATGAGGCGCTCTTACTCTATGCCCCGAACGAGATCGACTTCGTGCGCACGGCGCTCGAGAACACGCTCGCCATTTCTTACGAGAGACTCCGCGAGCGGTGGAAGCGACAAGCGCTCCCTGACTTACGCACATCGGCCTATGTCGGCGCGATCGACAAGGTCGGGAAGGCCTACGTAGTGGACGGGATCTTTCCCTGACCTCGAGCGTCAAAAGACGCGCGTCAACGGACGATCAGAGTCGGGCAATCGATGCTTCGGCGCAAGTCGTCAACCCCTGCGCTCTCGAGGAACTCTTTCTTGGCGCCGATGACCAGGAGTGCCGGCGCGCGCGCATGTGCCGCTTTGGCTAGAGTCTCGATGGTCATGTCGGATACTCGTCGCAACGTGGCGCTCTGCGGCGCGACCAGCTCAGTCGCGCGATCCCGAAGCTTTGCTGCCACCGCGTCGTCCGCCGCCACCAAAATGACCTCGAGCCTTCGATGGGTGCTGCGTGAAAGCCGGATCGCTGATTCGAGGGCCACGGTGGCAGAATCGGAACCGTCAAACACGGCAACAATCGGCCGTGTCGGCTCGCCCTCAGAAGCGCGCAAGGCGTGCCCGAGGGCCCCGGCCTCTCCCGAGGAAACGATGCTACGTCGAGTCGCGCTCACGAGAAGCAGATTGACGTCGGGTGAAGCCTCGAGCGCCATACGCAGCCGGCCCCGCATTCTTCGAAATGACCATTTCAACCCGGCTTGTTCGGCTGTCACTCGAAGAGCTCGTTCGGCGCGAACCGCCTGTACGCGAACCTCGCGCTCGAGCTCGATCGCAGAGAGCGGTTGCACCCGAGAGGTAAGGCGTGAAATCTGATACGAGAAGGGAAGCTCAGCCAAACGAAAGAGGTCGACGTCCTCGAGAAACAACCCGGCGACCTCTGGGCTGAATTCGGTGAGCACCGACGCCAAGATCCTGAGCGCGCGAGTGTCGGCATCGCCCCCGCCGAGAATCACTGCAAGACGGCGACTACCGTGCACATCGTGTTGGTCTGTATTCAAGACTCGCCTCGTGGTTCGGCATCCTTGGCGAACGAACGGCGTTTATCGGCCAGATCGAGCAATCGAGCGGTTACACGTTGGTTGATCGACCCTTTCGGGAACTCGCCCTGGCTGTCTCTTTGTCCGGCGGAGATGCCGGTGAGGATCTCCATGCACTCGTCGATCGTCTCTACCGGGTAGATGTGGAACTGCCCTTCTCCCACCGCCTTGCGAACATCTTCGCGCAGCATGAGATGTTTGACGTTCGAGGCTGGAATCAAGATTCCCTGGTCCCCCTTGAGCCCGCGGGCTCGGCATATATCGAAGAAACCCTCGATCTTCTGATTGACACCGCCGATCCCTTGCACCTGCCCGCGCTGGCTCACCGAGCCTGTAATCGCGAGCGACTGCTTTATGGGGGCTTCAGCCAACGACGAAAGCAACGCGCACAGCTCCGCGCAAGATGCGCTGTCGCCCTCGACTCCCCCGTAAGATTGCTCGAACACGAGGCTCGCGGAGAGTGAGAGCGGCCGGTCACTCGCGTACTGCGACGCGAGGTAGCTCGAGAGAATCAACACTCCCTTGCTGTGAATCGGACCGCCGAGCTCGACCTCGCGCTCGATGTCGATCACCTTGCCGGATCCCAAGGACAAACGTGCGGTGATTCGGCTGGGCCGCCCAAAAGCGAAGCCACCAAGGGCGATTACTGACAATCCGTTGACTTGACCTATTTGCTCGCCTTCGGTGTCGATCAGGATGGTCTCTCTGAGTATTTCCTCTTGCAGCCGATCGCGAAGGCGGCTGCTCCTGCGGATCTGCTTTTCGATCGCCTGCTCGACGTGGGCGACGTCGATGTGCTCCGAGCCGTCGCTCGAAGCCCAGTAGTTGGCTTCGCGAATGATGTCCGCAACGAGCCCGATTTGAGCAGATAGCTTTTCGGCATCACTGGCCTGCCTCGCGCTTTCTTCGATGACGCGCGCGACCGCGCTTCGATGCAACGGCTTCAGGCTTTCTTGACGCGCGAGCGTAGCCAGGAGCCGAGCGTAGAGCATGGTGTTCTCCGGGCTCCGGTCGACTTCGTCCTCGAAATCAGCCGCGACCTTGAACAACCTGGAAAACTCCGGATCGAGCGCTTGGAGCAGATAGTACAGCGTCCGCTCGCCTATCAAAGCCACTTTGGCCGAGAGCGGGATCGGCTCCGGCTCGAGCGAAACGGTGCTGACCAAGCTGTAGGCCTGCCCAACCGATTGCACCCGGAGCTCATGCGACTGAAGTGCCCTCTTGAGAGCGTCCCATACAAATGGTTGAAGCAGCACCTTGCGCGCATCGAGGATAATGTAGCCTCCGTTGGCACGGTGTAGAGCACCGGCTTTGATGAATCGAAAATCCGTGACCAACGTGCCCATTTGGGAGACGTGCTCGATGTCTCCTAAGACCCGTTGATGGGTGGGGTGGTCCTCGAAAACCACGGGTGCGCCCTTCTCGGACTCATGGTCGACGAGCAAATTGACGCTGTACCGCTTGGCGGCAGGTGCCTCTTGTTCGACCCGCCCTGCCCCAGCGCCCATCAGTAGCTGCTGAAAAGGCGATTGCTCATTGGAACGGATCCGAAAGAGTGAGATGTTCTCCACGATGTCGCCCTCGACACTCTGGAGATAGGCGACGACACCGGGGCAGTCTTCGTATTTCGTTTTTAGTGCCTGAATCAGGCTACCGACAGCCCATGACGCAACCTCTCGATCGAGCTCGCGTACCTTGTCGCGTGCCGTTCGGACCCTTTGTGGGGCCTCCTGAAGCGCCGCCTGGAACTTCTGGCCGATCTCTTCGATGGCCTTCTTGAAGCGTTCTTGCTCCTCCTTTGGCAAGAGCTCGAATTCGCGCGGGCTGATCGGCTCCTCCTTGTGTAGGGGCGCGAAAGCAATACCGGTTGGGGTTTGGATGATTCCAACGCCGCGTTCCTGTGCCTCCTTATTCACGGCTTTGAAAGCCTGCTCCTGCAGCTCCTCGACTTCTTGTTCGATCGCCTGTCGACGCGTGCGATAGTCTTCGCTTTCAAAGGCCGCTGGAATCGCGGTGTGCGCATCGTCGAGCAGTTGATTGATGTCCTGCTCGAACTCACGACCACGGCCGGCAGGGAGCTTGAGAGCCTTGGGTTTTCTCGGCTCTTCGAAGTTGTTGACGTAGCACCAATCGGAAGCAGCCGGCTCCTTGGCGGCCTTGTGCTTGAGGTATTCACGGACAAGCGTGTGTCGCCCCGTTCCTTCCCGCCCAAGCGCGAACAAGTTGTATCCATCGACAGCGATGTTTGCCCCGAGCTCGACGGCCTCGGTCGCGCGCTCCTGGGCGACCAAATGCTTCAGATCCTCGAGCTGAGCCGTGCTTTCGAACGAGAGCTCGTCTGGATCGCAGGCTTGATAAAGCTCGCTCGGTGATAGCTCTCGCGGCGACGCCATGGTCTCAACGTGGTGGCGCGGGCTGCCCGCCTACTGCCTCGACCGTGCTGGCTTGAGGTCCGGCTTCACCCTCGCCCTCCGCCAGCACGAACCGAACCTTGGCGCCAACTGCAAGATCGGAGAACCCCATGCCGATAACGGCGTTTTCGTGGAAGTAGACCTCGAGCGCATCCGGCGTTTCCAGGAAACCATACCGTTCGTGTGGGAAGAGCTTGGTGACGCGCCCGTGTGTCGGCTCGGCGTGCCGCTTGACCTCGCCGCGCTGTTTGCGAACCTGATCTTGAAGCTGACGCCGAGCGGCTCGAAAGGCATCCCGGAGCGCGACGTATACATCTCTGTGCGCCTCGTTTTTGGGACCCTGGTGACTCACGACGACTTCACCGCCAGCCACGGTGATGTCTATTCGAACATTGTACAGATGTCCGCGCTTCTGATGCCGATGAGGCGCTTCGACGACCACATTGCAGTGCACGATGCGATCGTGGTATCGATTCAATTTCGACGCACGCTCTCGTATCCACGTTTCAATAGCAGGTGACGGGGGCATGTCTTTGAAGGTAATCTGGACGGGTTCGGCCATGGTCGGGCTGATAGTAGCACTAGTGCCAATCGGGTCGATCGTCGCATCATGAGCCGGGCACCGACCAATCACGCCAAATGGCTTAGACGCGGTCGTAGCTCGGTGATCGCGGCGGTCGGCTTCGTGCTCTCGCCACTATCCTGGTGGAATGACTTGGTCGTAAACGTGCCACTAGCCTGGCTTTTCGCGTGGCCGTTTTCCGCCTGGGACGATCGGCTCTACGTGCCCGCTTTCGTGCTTGGCTACTGGCTGACGAACATCCTGGGTCTGATCCTTCTTCACAAGGGGATTGTGGGTGCGATCACCGACAAGAAGACGAGCTTGAGGTGGCAGTTGGTTGCGGCAAGCGTCTACACGGCGGCGATCGCGATCGCGGCCTGGCTCGGCTGGCTGCCCTCCCCGACCCGGCTCCTAGGCTCGCTCTGAGCGTGGAAGGCTTGGCACTGAGCGCAGATCTTGCGCCTGTCCGATTCTACATGGACCCACTCTTGACCGTAAGAGGCGCCGAGGAGAGCACTTGTCCTAGAGTCTTCCCGCCACGAATCCCGAAGTCCAGCGTCCGGATGGGGAACGGAATCATGATGTCGTGCTCGTCGAAGGCTTTCTTCAGAGCGAGGATTCCATCGCTCTGCGCCTTCAAGAAATCGGGCTGCTTTTCGTACTTGATCCAGAAGCGGGCGACGAAGTTGATCGAACTGTCCCCGAAGCCCGAATAGAAGAATTGAACGTCTTCGGATTTGTCCCGACAGTCCAAACCCTCGATGGCCTTTTTGACGACCGATGTGACTTTCTCGAGATTGTCTCCGTAGGAAATGCCGCACTCGACATCTACCCGTCTACGTCCCGTCGCGGAATGGTTTATCACTTTGCTTTGGTAGATCTGCTTGTTGGGCAAGAACACTATCTTGCCATCGAGAGTTTCAAGGGTGGAAGTGCGAAGTTGGATCTTCTTCACCACGCCGAAAACTTCGTTGGTCTCCACCAGGTCCCCGATCTTGAAAGGCCAACGTTGGTTCATCGCAAGCCCGACGCCTGAAATCAGGTTGGATGCGAGATCCTGGAACGCGAAGCCCAAGGCGAGGCCAACGACGCCAGCCCCGGCAAGGACGGAAGCCAAAGCCTTGTCCAAGTTGAGCACGCCCAAGGCAACGACGACTCCAATCAAGATGATCGTCAGCGAGAGAATTCTCGCCATGAGGTCGCGTGCCGCTGCATTGGTCTGCACTCGGTCGAGCGCGCGGCAGACCCCCTTGTAGGCTAATCGCGAGGCAAACCAGAACGCGACCAACACCAAAATGGCGACGACGAAGTTGGGAAGCATCCCAACGAAGGCTTCCACCCAGCCGGTTAGCTTACCGACGAGGGTCTCCAAGAGATCGTTCAAATTCATGTGTGTGTCTCCTCGTTTCGAGCCTGCTGCAGAGGTTCCGGGCCTTGTGCTTACCACGGTTGGCGCGTGGGCGTAGCCAACCGGGGCGTTCGTGTAGGCGAACGGTTGCAACGAGGGTGTGAACGGTCGAGCGATCGAGAAGTTTAGCCGGAGACGGCCCGGCGCCGGAGCCCCCTACC
>JBFICQ010000166.1:0-7804 GCA_041581895.1 Polyangiales bacterium
TCACAGTACGCGCGCCGTCGATCACGGTCACGCGCGCTTCGTGAATGTGGCCGCGCACGGTCGGCGGGTCGCCGGACTCCTTTGGGCCGAGCTCGGAGACCCACCCGCCGAAGCCTTCGAATCGGACGCGGTTGTTCGCCTCGGTATTCGTGACGTAGAGATTCCCGTTGCTCGGATTGACGATCATGTTGAAAAGAACGGTGCCCACGCCCGAAATGGAGCTGCCTTCAACGGGGATGCTGCCACTAGCGTCGATCGCGAAAACATCGAAGTCGGGCAGCGTGAAACGGACGGCATTGTTCCAATCGCGACCGAGCTCGTCTTCCCACTTCCCGGTCAGCGAGTTCCAGCCGACGATCAACCCAGCCTCGCGGCTTCGGGTCCCGTCGAAGCTCGTTTTTGGAGGAGGTAAGCCGCCTGGATACTCGACGTCGTTGATGATGCATGGCGCGTTGGTGTCATCGGTATCGCACACCAAGAATTCACCGACAGTCATCGTACGGTTGCCCGACCGAAAGACGGCGGCGTACACCGTGGAACCGTCGGGCGTGGTGGCGAGAGCGCGCGGCCGATCCCCGAACAACGTGAGAATCGTGAGCGGGTCGCCCCCGAGCGATACGCCCAAAGAAGCTGCATCGAACACCCAAACGTCGGCGCGGCCCGTTCCCGCAACATTATAGTCGCCCTGCGGATAGGGGCTGTTTTGCCCGCGGTGCGCAGTCGTGATGAAGGCTTGGGTCTTTCCGGGTCCCGCGAAGACGATGTCACGCGGCTCGTCGCCCACGAGCAACGTGCGCACGACGCGCGGCGGGTCCTCCGAGACATCGACGACCGAAACACTATCGGAGAGATGATCGACCACCCAGACTTCGCCGTCGTCGTGAGCGGCGACCGCGAGGGGCTCGAGACCGACCGGAACCGAGTCGATGAAGGCGAGGCCGTCGTCATCGATGTCGTAAATCTCAAGACGCGCGTTCGGGGTGTTGACCGCAAAGAGGCGCGTTCCGTCGGGCGACATCGCAAGGGGTCGCACCTGGCCGGTCTCGAAAAGCGTGTAGTCCGAAAGCTGCGCGGCAGCTCGCTCAGTGACGCCGAGAGAGGCGAAGGTGACGATCAGCAAAGCCAAGCGGGAGGGAAGACCCATCGAAATATCGCGTTCCGAAACAGCCGCGAGCAACTTCACACTGCGCGGTTCTTTCGCTCGCGCAAGCATCACGTTGCCGGAGACCAAGTACGCTTAATCATCGTTGGGGCGCAGCGCAAGAGTGCGGGCAGGGGCAGGTTCTGCGTTTGCAAAAAAAGTCCTCCTTTCGGAGATCTGGGTCGAGAGCTACAATCCCCCCGCAATCGGGTTACCGAGGCAGCAGGGATGACCGACCCGCCATGGAAGCGACTCGTGGAAGAGCTGAAAGACCAGGGGTACGAGAGCGTCTACCTCGATCGACTTCGCGCAACGCTCGATACGGAACAACAGCACGCGATTCTCGAAAAGGAGATCGTGCAAGAGATCGCGTACGCGCTCGGGCAGACGGCGGCGAAAGTCGATCACGCTTTGCTCCAGCTCGAGCTGCTCGCGGCTGAGCTCGAAAAAGCGAGCTCCCCAGAGCACCGTGCTGACGTTTTAGGTGCGTTTCTCGCTCAGCGTGACGAGGCGCTGCGGCTCCGTCGTGACCTCTTGATTCACCGTGAAGCCGTCGGCATTCGACGAAACGACATCTTGGAACGGCTCTATCCGATTCCGCCAAATCCGAAGCACCAACGCACTGGTTGACGCTGGCACGACCAATTCGCCGCTACTTGGCTTCGCGCGCTGGCTGGGGTTTGGCCTTCGGGGCGAGGATGGCGCCGACGACGAGCGCCTAGTTGGCGCGGATCAGAAGCAGAGGTCGATTGAGACCTTGTAGCAAGCCGGCGGCGACGCTGCCGTAGAATACCCGCGATAGCCCCGTGCGGCCGTGACTGGCCATTGCGACGAGGTCGACATCTTCGTCATCGGCGACTTCCAGGGCGGCTGCGACAACTGGCGCACGTTCGACTCGCTGCTTCGTATCGATTCCCTCGGCCGTGAACTTCTCCTCCCACCCCCGAAGATACTCGGTGGCCTCCACCACGCGCTTCTGCGCTTTGGCGCCCTGCACCCCTGGACTGACATCAAATGGGCTGGTGTCGATGACGCCAGGCTCGAGAACTTGCAGAAACACAACCGTGGAATCGTTCGGCCTCGCCAGTTCTTTCACGTGCGGCAAAACCACCTCTGCCCGTTCAGAACCGTCGAGGAGAACCAGGATCTTTCGATACATGTTTCTAACTAACAAACGATGCGAAATGCCGTGCCGTACACGACGACCAAGAGATCAGCCCAATAACACATTTGACAGCCACCACAAACAGCTCGCTTCCGGAAACGGAAAGTAGGCGCACCCCAGGGGTCCAGCGAATCGAGGTGGCTGCGCCCGCGGCATGACGGGTGGACGCGGTCGCTGCTTACTTGGCTTCGCGCGCTGGCTGGGGTTTGGCCTTCGGGGCGAGGATGGCCGTCATCGTGCGCCCTTCGAGCCGTGCGGAGGTTTCGATGGCACCGATGTCTTCCACCGCTCCGACGATGGCGTCGATTTGCCGTTGGGCCGTTTCGGGATGGGTGATCTCACGGCCCCGAAACCGGACCGTGATCTTCACCTTATTGCCCTCTTCGAGGAAGCGGCGAACGTGCTTCGTCTTGAAATCGAGATCGTGCTCGTCGGTCTTCGGCCGAAGCTTGATTTCTTTGAGGGCGATCTGAGTCTGCCGTTTTCGAGCGTCAGACTGTCTCTTCTTCTCTTCGTACTTGAACTTGCCGAAGTCCATGATCTTGCAGACGGGTGGGCTCGCCTTCGGATTCACCTCCACCAGGTCGAGGTCCAAATCTCGAGCCATCCGACGAGCCTCGTCGGTGTTCATGACGCCCAACATCTTGCCGTCGGCTCCGATCACTCGGATCTCGGGCACTCGAATGCGATCGTTCACCCGGGGTCCGTAGGCCCGAGGGCGATCGCGCGGTCCAAAGCGCGGTCTAGCGATGACTATCTCCTATCGTTGAATCCCTTGCCGAAGGCGGGTGGTTCTCTCGCTCGAGGCGATCGAAAACATCGGACAACGGAACGAACCCGAGGTCTTTGTCTTCGTCTCGCGAGCGAAGGGCCAAGCCCTTGCCTTCTACTTCCTTTTGGCCGATGACGCCCAAATACGGAATCCGCATCAGACGCGCTTGGCGAATCTTGGCGCCGAGCTTGTCTCCGCTGAGGTCGGCGGAAGCACGAAAGCCTCGGTCCTGGAGCTGTTGCTGCACCTTCTCAGCATAGTGGTTGAACTTCTCACTCACCGTCAACAAGGCGATTTGCTCCGGAGCGAGCCAGACCGGGAACGCCCCACCCACATGCTCGGTCAAGACCCCGAAAAACCTCTCGACAGAGCCCAAAATCGCGCGGTGGAGCAGCACGGGTCGGTGGGGCTTGTTGTCCTCGCCGGTGTAGGTGAGATCGAACCGCTCGGGCAGATTGAAGTCCGCCTGGATGGTGCCGAGCTGCCAGGGTCGGCCGATGGCATCCTTGAGATGAAACTCGATCTTGGGGCCGTAAAAGGCGCCCTCCCCTTCGGCGATCGCGTAGGGCAGACCTTTGGCTTTCACCGCCTCTTCGAGGGCTCGCTCGGACTGGTCCCAGACTTCGTCCCCGCCGAGGCGTTTTTCTGGACGCGTCGCGATGACGATCCGCACGTCGGCAAAGCCGAAGTCCCGGTACGCGTCGTACACGAGATCGAGGAAGCTCTTGATCTCGTCCTGGACCTGCTCGAGCGTGCAGAAAATGTGCGCGTCGTCTTGAGAGAAGGTGCGCACGCGGGTTAGTCCCTGCACGACTCCACTTCGCTCGAAGCGATGGAGCCTTCCGAAGTCCGCCATCCGCATCGGGAGGTCGCGGTAGCTTCGGCGCGTCATTTTGAAGATGAGGCAATGACTCGGGCAGTTCATCGGCTTCACTCCGAACCGAAGCGACTCCTCGAATGCAAGCGCCCACTCGTGGGCGTCTTTGGGTGTTTTGTCTTGAGCTTTCGCTTGGAGCTTCTCGAGGTTTTCCACGGTGGCCGCCATGTACATGTTCTCGGCATACGATGGGAGATGGCCGGAGGTGTAAAAGAGCTCGTTGTCGAAGATCTGCGGGGTGATCACCTCGTCATACCCGTAGCGCGCATAGAGCGAGCGAATGTAATCTTCGAGCAGGTTGTAGATGACCGAGCCCCTCGCCAAAAAGAACGGCGACGCGGGCGCGTAGGGATGGAACGCGAAGAGCTCGAGCTCTTTGCCGAGCTTGCGGTGGTCGCGCTTCTTGGCTTCCTCGAGTTGCTTGAGGTGCGCACGAAGGGCCTTTGGAGAGGCAAATGCGGTCCCATAGATGCGCTGTAGCATCGGGTTGCGCTCGTCTCCGCGCCAATACGCCCCCGCTACGCTGGTGAGCTTCACCGCCTTCAGAAAACCGGTCGAAGGCACATGCGGCCCTTCACAAAGGTCGACCCACTCCCCGTGCCGATAGAGTGAGATCGGATCGTCGAGCCTTTCGAGGTGCTCGAGCTTGAAGCTCTCGCCGAGCGACTGCAACAGCTCGCGGGCTTCGTCACGGGTCACGACCTCTCGCCGAAATGGGGTATTGGCTTCGATGATCTCCGCCATCTTCTCCTCGATCGCGCGCAAGTCTTCGTCGGAGAAGGTGCCATCGGGGCGCTCGTAGTCGTAGTAGAAACCATCGTCGGTGGCCGGGCCGAACGCGACCTTCGTGCCCGGGAAAAGCCGCTGAACCGCGTCGGCCATGACATGGGCGCTCGAGTGTCGGATGATCGGAAGCGCATCTTGATCGTGCGCACCGATCGGGGAAGCATCGTTCGTTCCGTCGGGAAGTGGCGTATGAAGATCGTAGATCCTCCCGTCGACCCGGGCTGCCACGGTGTCTTTGTCCAGGGCTCCCCGCGCCTCGAGGAGGTCGCGTGCGGTGAGGTTTTGCGCTTGGTCGGTCATCGGTCGCGTGACCGAAGTATGGTGCTCGGGCTCAAGACCAGCCAACTCCAGGGTTTAGACGCTCTTGCAACAGTGACGGTTGGTGCGGGAGGGCGGGTTTGAACCGCCGACTTCCACCTTGTCAAGATGGCACTCTACCCCTGAGTTACTCCCGCGTTCTTTTCGATGACCACCTACGTGGAAGGGGCGTCCTAACCCTGACCCTCAGGGGTGTCAACCCCGCCAAACGAGGCACGTTCGGTGATCGAAGAGGCCCTCTCGACCACATGGCCTTTGCGCAAAAACCCCGCCGCTGATAAGCCGAGCGTCCGATGAGCGTCGACTCGAGCAGTGAGAAGAAGCCCGCTCTGCGACCTCTGCCCTCCGTGGAGATGGCGCTGTTGCCGAACGAGCTCCGCGCGCGCCGCACCAGGCGCCTGATCGTTGCTGGCTTCGTCGCGGCGGTCGTCTTGGGCTTCGTCTTCGTCTGGCTGGTCCGCAGCGTGCTGCCCGAGACCTGGGCTTGGGTCGAAGCGACGATCGACCCCGATCACAAAGCGGCCGCGCTCGCCCTGCCGACCGACGACCTCGTGACGACCCCCGACGGTGGCATCGAAGGAGAGCCGAGCCCCGAAGAACGCCTCGCCCTCGAACGATCACGCCCCAACGCTCGCTACGAAACGCTCTTCGGCTCCGAGCCGAGCTTTCGGGGAGCCTTGCTCAATGCAGGCCTCGAAGCCGAAGAGTGCAACCAGATCGAGCAAGCGCTGCAGCACATCGTCGACTTTCGACGCTGTCGTCCCGAGCACAGGCTCGTAGTCGAGCGGGACGAACACGGAGCGCTGAAGCATTTCGAGTATCACCCCTCGGCGACTGAGTTCGTAGAGGTGTCTCGAGGCGAAGATGGGTTCTTCCGCGCAGAGCAAATCCGCATCAAGGTCGAGCGCGAGCCGATCGCCCGGGCCGCCTCGGTGCAGACGTCGATCGGGGATGGGCTTGCGGAAATCGGTCTTCCCGCAGGTCTCGCCACCTTTTTCACCGAGGCGTTCGAGGGCCGGATCAACTTCCCAATTCAGGCACGCAAGGGCGACGTGTTTCGAGTGATCGTCGACGAGGAGCGCGTCGACGGGGACTTTCTGCGCTACGGCCGGGTCCACGCGCTCGAGTACGACGGCCAGCGGACCGGCACCGAACAGGCCTTCTACTACGAAGCACCCAAGGTACCCGGGCAGTTCTACGACGACACCGGGCGCGCGATGCAAGGGGGCTGGCTCCGCACGCCGCTTCGCTACGAGCGGCTCTCGTCCCGCTTCAACCCACGACGGTTTCATCCGATCTTGAGGCGAGTGATGCCGCATCTCGGAATCGACTACGCGGCAAGCACTGGCACTCCGGTATGGGCGGCCGCGGATGGTCGAGTGAAGTTCGCAGGACGCAAAGGTCCGAGCGGCAACCTCGTCACGATTCGTCACAGCGGAGGCTTCGAAAGCCATTATGCGCACCTGCATCGCATCAAGGCCGGCATACGCCCCGGCAAGTTCGTCAAGCAGCGCGAGTTGATCGGGTTTGTGGGGTCGACCGGTCGTTCGACTGGGCCGCATCTGCACTTCGGCGTGAAGAAGTACAGCCGATACATCGACCCGAGCACCGAGCTCAACGGCCCGGGTGAGCGCATGGCCGCGCGTGAGCTGCCCACCTTCAAGGAGCTCGTCGCGAAACGGAAGACTCAACTCGGCAGCATTGCGGACGCGCCCGAGCTCGTCGCGGGCGCCGACGAGCCGCTCGTCGAGCAAGTCGACGAAATCATGGACTGATCCATAGGGCAGGGTTAGGCTGCGCGCGGTGTTGAACCGGACTGTCGCGTTCGAACAGTGGGTGATCGCGCTCATCGTGCTGCTGCTCGTTTGGGGGATTTGGTCGTACGGCATCTGGGACCCCTGGGAGCTCGAGACGGCCGAAGCGGCGCGCGCCCTTGGGGAAGCCGGCCTCGAATCCGTGGATGGCGCGCTTCTGCGTACCTGGTCGATCGGGGCGGGCTTTGAAACGCTGGGGATCGACGCCTGGGTCGGGCGGCTCCCCGGCCTGCTCGGAGGGCTTTTGACCTGCCTGCTCGCGTTCTGGTTGATACGGCGGTACGCGGGTCGGCGCGCGGCGGTCATCACGGTCGTCGTTCTCGGCACCTCGCCGCTCTTCGCGCTGAGCGCCCGCTTGATGATCGGCGACGGCCTCGGCTTTGCAGCCCAAGCGTGGGTGGGGCTCGCGGCGTTCGCAGCCTGCACGCGCTCCTTGCGCGATCGGAGGCGTCTCGCCTCGTACGCCTTGCTCGCTGGAGGCGTCCTGGTCAGCACGCTCGCAAGCGGCGTTCTACTCGGGCCCTTGCCCCCTCTTCTCGGGGTTGCGGTTTGGAGCATGCTCACGAAAGACACCGACGGGAGGCGCGGCGATCCGCTCGGGCGGTGGGTCGTGATCGCGCTCGGCGCGGGCTTGGTAGTGGGCGTCGTCCGCGCCGTGACCCTCGACGCAACCGAGTTCAACTTCTGGATCGGCGGCGGAGCGGTCGGCGGGAACCCACCGACGCATGACAAGGCGCTCGAGTTGGTCTTTCACGGCTTTGCCCCGTGGAGCGCAGCACTGCCGGTGGCTGCCCTGTGGATGTTGGCGCCCCGAGCCAAACGAGGCACCGGTGAGCAGGACCTCGGCTCGATGTTGCTCTTGTGGGCTGCGTTTGCCTACGTCGCGTGGTCGATTTTTGCGTCGCGCTACGGCATACCTCCGTACCTTGCA
>JBFICQ010000167.1:0-7791 GCA_041581895.1 Polyangiales bacterium
CCGCT
Organism: Polyangiales bacterium; assembly: GCA_041581895.1. Taxonomy (GTDB): domain Bacteria; phylum Myxococcota_A; class Polyangia; order Polyangiales; family Houyiibacteriaceae; genus SG8-38. Next base: position 6 of record JBFICQ010000167.1, read on the forward strand.
TCTTCGCTGGGCGGCGCTTCTTGGTTGCGCGCTTCTTGGTCGTACGCCGCTTCTTCGCTGGGCGGCGCTTCTTGGTTGCGCGCTTCTTGGTCGTGCGTCGCGTCTTAGTGGTGCGCCGCTTCTTCGCTGGGCGGCGCTTCTTGGTTGTGCGCTTCTTGGTCGTGCGCCTCTTTGCAGGCCGCCTCTTCTTCGCGGCCTTTTTCCTCGTTCGTCTCTTTGCAGTCGCCATTTCGACCTCCTCCAAGGTGGGTCAAGATTGCAGGTGCAAGTACCGTATTGTCACGTCACTTCACGTGTCAAGCGGAACCGCACATGAATTATACATAACTATGATGTATTTGAGCGAAAAGTTTTGCAACTAAGAAGCTCAACAGCTTGGAATCGTTAGTGAACGTCGATCTATCAGGCCACACTGAAAAGCTGAAGAAAGTTGGAACCAAGGGATCAAGGTTGCGATCGGGTCGGGCACGCGGGTCGAGCTTGTGAGCCTCCGGCGCACCCTAATCGCGTTGCGTCGTATGCGTCCCCGGACTACATTTCACCCCGGCTGGGGAACACCCAGCTCCATTGAGAGGCGGGGACGCGCAAGGTGCGACGCTGAGGCTGGAAATAAACACTGCGCAGCGCCCGTTCAACCGAACGCCTGCCAAAAGCAGGTGTAAGGGGACATTTTGGCGATAAGGAGTCCCGATGCATGCGGGAACACACGAGTTCAAGGTTGGCGATAAAGCCATCTACCCAAAACAAGGCGTGACCGAGGTTGTCTCGATCGAGGAGCGGAAAATTGGCACCGCGAAGATGGAGTTTTACGTCCTGAGACCGCTCGACGGCAAGAACAACGACACCATCATGGTGGCGGTCGCGCAGGCTCGGAAGGTGGGGCTCAGACCCCCGATCTCCGAGACCGACATCAAGGAGATTTTCGCGCTGCTCGAGGAGCAGCCGGTCGTGTTCGACAACCAGACCTGGAATCGCCGTTACCGTGGTTTCATGGACAAAATCAAGACGGGCTCCGTTTTCGATGTGGCTGAGGTCATGCGTGACCTCTACCGACTGCAGGCGGAGAAGTCCCTGTCTTTCGGCGAAAAGAAAATGCTGGAGACTGCGCGCAACCTCGTCGTGAAGGAGATCGCCGTGGCGCGATCGAAGACCGAAGAGAGCACGCAGGCTGAAATCGAGCAGATCTTCGAGAAGAACTAACTCCCTTGAGGACGCCCCGGTGGTCCTGCGCGAACGGTCTTGGACCGGGCAGCGACGGATCGCCGTTTCGTGCAGGCCGCGCCTGATCATCGCGAACGCTGAAACGGAAACACGAATGGCGAAAAACACTCTTCTGATCAACATCGACATCGGGGAAACCCGCGTTGGTCTCATTGCGGACGGAGTGCTCCGTGAGCTCTACGTCGAGCGCAAGCATCATCGATCCCCAGTTGGGAACATCTACCTCGGCCGGGTGACTCGAGTCCTTCCAGGAATGCAGGCCGCATTCGTCGATGTGGGGCTAGACAGGGCGGCTTTTCTCCACGTGGAGGACCTTCAAGCCGAGCCGGGCGCAGAGGACGAGGGCGAAAAATCCGAGAAGCGCTCGACGAGGGGGCGAAGAAATCGGGTTTCGAGGAAGACCCCGATTCGCGACCTCCTCAACGAGGGGCAAGAGCTGATGGTCCAGGTGTCCAAGGGGCCAATTGGTACCAAGGGTGCACGGGTCACGAGCCACATCTCGCTCCCCGGGCGATATGTCGTCTTCATGCCGACTGTCGATCACGTAGGCGTGTCGAAACGGATTGGAAACGAGCGCGAACGCCGCCGACTCAAAGAGGTCATCGATTCGGTGAAGCCTCCGCATGGCGGAGTCGTGGTCCGTACCTTGGCGCAAGGGCTCACCAAGAAAAAGCTCAAGGCAGACATCGGTTACCTCGTAAAGCTCTGGGAGCAAACACAAGAGACCCGCGATGCGGTCAAGAAGATCCCTGCGCTCGTTCACGAGGAACCGGACATCGTGATCCAGTCTGCGCGCGATCTATTCACCGAAGAGGTGAATGAAATCGTCATCGACGACCCAGACGAGTACCGACGACTAAAAGACTTCTTGAACCTTTTTCTCCCTGAGAGGGCCAACGACGTGCGCCTCTATCAGGGTCACGAACCGTTGTTCGACGAATACGGCATCGAGGAGGAGATCACCCGGGCGCTGTCGCGCAAAGTACAGCTTCCCTCAGGGGGTCATTTGGTCATCGATCACGCCGAAGCACTAACTGCGATTGACGTCAACACTGGCCGGTTCACTGGCAAGGGGCGCGATGTCGAACAGACGATTCTGCAAACCAACCTCGAGGCAGTACGTGAGATTGCCTACCAGCTTCGATTTCGGAACATCGGCGGCCTAATCGTGCTGGATTTCATCGACATGGAGCGGCACGCGCACCGCGAAAAGGTTTTCAAGGCACTGCTCGCCGTCCTGAAGAACGACAAGTCGCGAACGACCGCGATTCGAATCAGCGATCTCGGGCTCGTCGAAATGACACGAAAGCGCACGCGCCAGTCGCTGGGGAGGACGCTCTACGAGCGCTGCTTCTTCTGCGACGGGACAGGATTGCTACAATCGAAAGAAACCATCTGCCACGAGATCTTCAGGCAAATGCGGAGAGAGCGCGACTCTCTTCCGGGCTACAAGATCGTCATTAGCGCGCATCCCGCCGTGTGTGACATGCTCGAGCGCGGGGAAAGAGCGTCTGTCGAAGAAGCTGCCCGCCGTTTTCAGAGGCGCATCGAACTAAACCCACGAAACGACTATCATCTCGAACAGTTCGACCTGACAGGAGCTTGAGGCGAATTCGATGGGCGACCATGGAAACGACCAACGCACGGATCGAAGGCTCACGATCAACAAAGAATTCGAATCGTTCGACGCGTTCATCCACGAATACGTCACCAACGTATCGCGCTCAGGGGTGTTCATTCGCTCGAAGGATCCGCTGCCTGTCGGAACGAAGGTAACCCTTACCTTCACGGTCATCATGGATGATGTGGCGACGATCGAGGGCTCAGGCGAGGTGGTCCGGGTTCAGGATGACCCCTCCGGGATGGGTGTCGTCTTCACCGAGCTCAGCGACTATTCGGACGGCCTGCTGGCGCGCCTTCTTACGAAATGAAGGCCTGAGACGCCTTCCGCAGGCGATTCGTCCCTACACACCGCACTGCGTCACACCCCTGCGGCGCCCATCCGGTCTATCGAACGCTCAAGTAGCCTTTTTCCAACAGCGCGACGACGATCTCGGCGACGTCTGGATCGGGCTTGCCACTGTGGTTCATCATGTCGACCAACGTGCCTTGGTTGAGCGCGAGTTGAAGGACGTCGAGCTCTTCGGGAGATGCATCACGCAGCGGCTTCTCGAGGGGCGATGCGATCGAGATGCGGGTTTGAAGCGGAGGGAGCGCGTCACCGAGCCGACGTATCTCGTCGAGCTGCCGCATGCCTTCCATCAAGAGACCCTCGATGCTCAATTGAATCGTCGTGGGGAACTCGCGCTCTACTTTGGGTAGCAAATCGAACGTACCCTTGTCCCACACGAGAATCCGGTAGAACGCCTTGTCTGGAGGGACCGACTCGTCCCCATTGACCGCAGCGAACTGGATTCTGCCGTCGTCCAGGTAGATTGAGCCGACATCGGTCTCGGTAGTGATCTGAAGGACGCCTGTCTTCTTGGAGGCACTAAAGAGCTGGAGCAGGTCGGGAAGCGCGACTTCGGCGATTGAACCCGTCATCGTGCTTCCCGAAGACGCAGGCTTCACGCTCGCCACGTCTTGCATGTGCGCCTTTGCGTCTTGCACTGAACTTGCGCCGTCCGAAGCGACGACCTTGATGATGCTCGTCCCAATCAGAATGCGATCGCCCTCGGCGAGCTTGGTGCGAACCACCTTCTCGCCGTTGACGAAGCTGCCGTTGGTCGACCCGAGGTCTTCGAGAAAGATGTCGCCACCCTCGACGAAGATCTTCGCATGACGCCGCGACACCATGTCCTCGACGAGCACCATGTCGAGCTCGCTCGAGCGGCCGATGACGATCTCCCCCTCGTCAGGCAGAGGGAATTCACCGCCCTGGTACTTGCCAGAGATGAAACGCAGCGCCAATGGCACCGTCAAACCCTCAATATCCAACTCCCCTAGCCCTGACCCCATTTTAACGAAACTTTCGCCCCAATCACCGTTAAGGCTAGGAGCTGGCCATGCAGGCGGTCAAGCCTTTGACCCAAGAGGTGCAGATCACTCGTGCCTATGGGAGCCCAGAAGCCCGTGTTACAAAGAAAGGGATGGGCCGAGCAGCCGCTCTAGCGGCTTGTCTGCTGGCGCTTTTGGGGGCGAATCCGGTGGGGGCCCAGACCAGGGACCTCACGAAACGCTGGAGAACCGTCCGAAGCGAGCACTTCGAGGTCAACTATCCCGAGCCTTTGGGCCTTCTGGCGCGTCGGGTCCTCGCGATAGCCGAACGGGCCAATCAGCGGTTGGTGCCTCTCCTGGATCATCAGCCGAAGAAGCGCGTCCAAATCACCCTCACCGATGAGTCGGGATTTGCGAACGGATCGGCGACTGCGCTCCACTACAACCAGATACGGCTCTTCGTGAGCGCACCCAACGACTTGTCGGTTCTCGGAGACTTCGACGATTGGATGACGGTGCTCGTTACGCACGAGCACGCTCACATCGTCCATCAAGACAACGTTGGTGGAATTCCGCGCATCATCAACGAGATATTCGGAAAAGTGTGGACGCCGAACCTGCTTCAACCTCGATGGTTGATCGAAGGCATTGCGACTTATTACGAGTCGGCTTTGACTTCCGGCGGACGGCTGCGCTCTACGCAGTTCGAGATGTACATGCGGACGGCGGTGCTCGAAGACAACATCCTACACTTCGACACGCTCAACAACCGCACGGACTACTGGCCCCAGGGCAACATCTGGTACTTGTACGGTTCGCGCTTCGTGAACTGGCTCGTACGCAAGTACGGAGAAGGCATCATCGAGGATATGACGAATTGGTACGGGAGCCGTGCCATTCCCTACAGCGTCAACCGCATGGCCAAGCGACTGACGGGCGCCACCTTCTCGGAGCTCTACGGCATGTGGATCGACGACATGAAGGCCGATTACGGGGACGTAGCCCGGGGCGTCATGCAAGAAGGAATCGTTCAAGGGACGCGGTTGACCTTCGAGGGGCAGATAGTTCGTGGGCTCCGTTTTGCCGACGATAATCGCTTGCTTTACTTCGTGGCCGACGGTCGCAGTGACCCGCAAGTGCGTCGTATGGATCTGGCCGATGGCAATAGCGTCGAGAGGCTCGTGCGCAGCGCGGGCGAGAGCTATCCAACGGTGCATCCGGACGGGAGCTACTACTTCGAGTCGGCCGACGCGTACAAGACCAACATCTACTTCTTTCAAGACCTGTTTCGGTACGAGCCTCGCAAACCGTCCAAGCGGGTGCGGCTCACCCGTGGTCTTCGCGCACGTTACCCCGACATCTCGCCGGACGGAGAACGAATCGCCTACGTGCGAAACTCGGCGGGAACCCAGAGCCTGTGGATCGCAGACCTCGCGGACATCGAGGCAAGTCAGACGCCCTTGGTGCAAAACAGGCGCTTCGAGCAAGTCTACACGCCACGGTTCTCGCCGGACGGCACCAAGATCGCCTACAGCGTCTGGCTCAAAGGCGGCTACCGCGACATCCACGTCCTCGATCTCGAGACTCGAGAGGTCACGCGGGTCACCCACGACCGCGCGATGGACACGGGCCCTGCATGGGCGCCCGACGGTAGTCGCCTCTATTTCTCGAGCGATCGCACGGGAATCGCCAACATCTACGCCTGGGAGCCCGCCAGCGACCGGCTCGTGCAGGTGACCAACCTGGTGTCGGGCGCGTACACGCCTGCCCCATCCCCCGATGGAAGCAAGCTCGCCTACATCGGCTATACGAGCATCGGGTACGACGTGTTCTTGATGAACCTCGACCCGAATCTGGATCGACCCGCGCCGCCCTACCTCGATGACCGGCCCCCGGCGGACGTCGCCGAGCGGATCGTGCCCGACATCGGGACACGCTATGTGGCCGCGCGGAGTGTCTATCCGCGGTTTTGGGGGGTCGATCTCGAAGAAGACGCCTTCGGACGACAACTGGGGATCTTCACCGAGGGCGAAGACGCTGCAGGGTTTCACTCGCTCTTCGCGCGACTCGGCATCAGCCTGACCGAGGGCTACGTCAACGCCGACTTCCGATACACGCTCAGGCGTCTGCCGCCGAACCTCACGCTGTCACTGTTCCGAAGGGTCGTTCCCCGAGGGGGGTTCGTCGTAAACGGTGAGGCGCTGCCCTACGTCGAAGACGCGTACGGGGGCCGTGTCTCGGCAAGCTACGTCATTCCGCGCTCTTTCTACGCCAACCGCGTAAGAGCAAGCTATGGGTTGACCTGGGCGCGCTCGCTCAGCGACTTCGAAGGGCAACTCGACCCCAACTTCGGACCACCGAGCTTCCCCGCAACCGGGCTCAACGCAGACATTGCGCTTTCTTGGAGCTACAACGACGTCCGTCGACACGCATTCGACTACACGCCGTCGGAAGGTCGCACGTTGGGGGTCACCTTGTCGTTCGCGCACCCTAGCTTCGGCGGCCAGTTCCGAAGCATCATCGCATCGTGGTTCATTCGTCGGTTCATCGAGATGCCATGGGCCCAGCATCACGTCCTGGCCCTTCGTTATGGTGGGGGGGCTGGCGAGGACAGCCGCGGCGAACGAGGGATCTTTGCGCTTGGAGGCTTTCCCGACAGCTCGCTCGTCGACATCTTCAACTTCGAGGAGCTCGGCGGGGTCGCCTTACGCGGCTATCCCGCGTTCTCGATCGTCGGTGACCGGTTCCAACTCCTACAAACCGAATACCGGTTCCCGCTGACTCGAGTGTTGCGCGGCCCCGAGACCGTCCCCGTATTCTTCGACCGCATGTACGCGTTGGTCTTCTTCGACTACGGGAACGCCTACTTTGGGCGCCTCGATCTGAACGACTTTCGCAAAGGCACCGGGCTCGAGCTATTGATGGATTTCACTCTCGGATACGTGCAGCCCTACTCCCTGCGCGTCGGGTTTGCGTACGGCCTCGATCGAGGAGGCGGAGCACAACTCTATGTGAACTTCGGGCGTCCGTTTTAGCGCGGGAAATCGGCAAGCGTGCGGCAATCGGTTGCGACGAGCTCTCGCGGCCGCACGATGCCTCCAAGCTCGGGCTTGTAATTCAGCTCCTGAACGAACACGACGCGCACGGCCTCTATACGGAAGGTCGGCTCTGCGTCGCGGTTCCACCAACGACAAAAGTATCGCCCCATCGACGGGCGAAACGGCGCGTAGTGCTCGCGCGATATGCTGGCCCAATACGTGCGCCAGCCCATGTTCGGCATCTCTCGGTAGTAACGCTTGGGGCGCTCGAAGCTCACCTCGGGAGTGCCATGCAACAGATCGATCTCGGTACCGTTTTCGAGCTTTCCAATCACGACCCACCATCCTTGAATCGTCACGTCGGTATTGGCGAACATCCTCCACCGCTGATCGAGGCGAAGAATGCGACCCACCGTTTGAAGCGGCTCGGGCATCGTGTTCATCCCGGTACCGAGGGCAAGCGCATTCGATGCGATCGCGTACGCGAGAAGAAAGCCCACGAGCGCTTCTGACCAACGGCGTGGACGCCACCGCGTCGTGCTTTGCCGTTCGAGGCGCCAGCCGAGGCGGTCCCAGAACGAGGCAGGAAG
>JBFICQ010000168.1:0-7726 GCA_041581895.1 Polyangiales bacterium
GAGGATTTTCTGTCTAGCGAAGAGACGCCGGGGCAGCAGAACGGTCTCGTGTTTCCCGAAAACGTGGATGCAAAGCTTGCGTTCGATTTCGGAAAGCTCACCTATGACGAGCTGGTCCTCGAGAATTTCAAGGGGAGCGGTCGCCTTCGCGATCGAAAGCTCACGTTCGAGGACGTCCGCGCGAAGGCGCTCGGTGGCGCCATGAAGCTCGACGGAAACGTCACGACGCCGGTCGATGGCCCGCCGACGTTCGACATCACGTATACGGCTGACTCGGTTCGGTTCGCAGATGCGTTCGAGGCGCTCCCTTCCGTGCGTGCCTACGCACCGATCGCGCGTTATCTCGATGGTCGGTTCTCCACCGACCTCAAAGCGAGCGGCATTCTCGGGGAAGACCTTTCCCCGAAGCTCGACTCGATCGACGCAAGCGGATTGGCGGTCGCGCTTCAGAGCAAGCTGAGCAGCAATTTCAAACCATTGGCGGCGTTGAACGATGCCGTTCCGGCCATTCCCAAGCCACTCGACATCGAGGGTTTACGCGCGCGCTTCAAGATCGAAGAAGGGGCGATCAAGCTTGCGCCGACCACGCTCCAGGCGCGGGGACTTTCGATGCAGGTGAGCGGGACCCATGGGCTCGATCAGGATATGAAGTATCAGGTCACGACCGAGGTTCCGCTCGACAAGCTTTCGTCCAAGCTCGCCAAGGAAGCACGAGCCCTTCGCATAGACTTGTCGAAGGCGAAAACGGTAGGGGTACGTGCAAATCTTACCGGTTCGATCAAAGAGCCTCGCGTGTCGGTCGACTTGGATACCAAAGCCCTTCGTGGAGCCGTCGCCGATGCGGTCTCCGTCCAGCTCGCGGAGCAGCGCGCGCGTGCCATGCAGGAGGCGACCAAACAAGCCAACCGTCTGATCGAGGAGGCGGAGAAGCGTGCTGCTCAGATTCGTGCGGAAGCTGCCAAAGCGGCTGAGAGGGTGCGCAAGGAGGGGTATGCTCGCGCAGCGCAGGTGGAGCGCGAGGGTGCCGGCAACCCACTAAAAGCCATGGCAGCGAAGGAAGGCGCCAAACGCATTCGAAGTGAAACCGACAAACGAGCCAACCAGCTGATCGCCGAGGCGGACAAGCGAGCGGCGCAAGCGGTAGCTGAGGCACGGAAGCGGGCCGATCAGACCCTCGCCGAGGCGGAGAAACGAAGTGGTCAAGCCACCGGGGCCGTCGAAAAACAAACCGACAAGGTTCGATGAGGAGCTGTGTGGCGGCCGTCCAAAAGCTATTGCTCGATGCAGTACAGTCGCAGTAGCACCGAGCACGCGGGTGTGGTTCGGTTGGTCCAGGTCTCGGTCGTCGAGGTGCTGTCGCCGCACAATGCGATGCCACCGGAGCTGCTGGTGAAGCCCGCGCAATCGTCGTTGGGATAGGAATCCCCGTTGATCAGAGTTCCGGTCCACACATCTCCGGTGTGGGGCTGGCCGTTCGCGTCGAGATTGATCGGAGCGAGAATTGAGCCATCGACGAGATCGTCCCAGTTGTCGGCAACCCGGGTTCCATTGACCAAGACGTAGGGCACGTTCGCTCGTGTGAGACGATTGGCTACCGCAGACGAACGCGTGGAGAGCCACGCCTTGAAGTCGCCCTCGAGATTGGCGTCGGCCGCTTGAGTCGCACAAAGCGTGTCGGCTCCGTCGATGCCGCCGAGGTTGGCGTTTTGAGCCGTCTCGGTGACGAACATCCGCAGCTCGGACAGACCCGAGTCCAGGCCCGAGTCGGTGCCTGAGTTCGTGCCCGAGTCGGTGCCTGAGTCCATTCCCGAGTCCGCGCCCGCATCTGTGCCCGAGCCGGGCTCTGATTCAGCTTCTGTGCAGGCGAACAAACCTATCATCCCCAGACATAGAACCAGGCGGAACTTTCGGACCAAGTAGCCGTCGTGAGGCGCACCGAGGTGACGAAGATTGTGTTTCATACATTCGCTGAGCGAAGACAGCCCACGCTCGGCCATCGCGCTTTACTGGATGTTAGGAGGTCAATAGCATTTGGATTAGAGTTGTCGACAAGCGACGTGCAGCCCACTCTTACGGGAGCTGGTTTCGATGGAACAACAAGAGCTCATCATCCATGGCAAGAGCCTAAAATACAGACTCGGAGGCAAGGGTCCGCTTGTGCTTCTGATCCACGGTATGGCGGGCAGCGCAACGACGTGGAGGCAGGTCATGCCGGCTCTGAGCGAGCGCTTTACCACGTTGGCCCCAGACCTGACGGGCCATGGTGAATCGGACAAGACAGAAGGGGACTATTCCCTTGGGGCCTTCGCGACAGAGCTGCGCGATCTCATGGTTGCGTTGGGATACAAGCGAGCCACGGTGGTCGGCCAGTCTTATGGCGGCGGGATCGCGATGCAGTTTGCTTACCAGTACCCGGAGCGCTGTGAGCGATTGGTGCTCGTGAATGCCGGTGGGCTTGGATCCGAAGTGAATCCCCTTCTGCGGCTGCTCACTCTTCCTGGGTCGGAAGCAGTCTTGTTAGTGGCCTGCGCAACCCCCGTTCGACGCATAGTCGAAACGATTGGTCGCATCGCGCTGCGGAAGAAGCTGGAGAGCGCACCCATGATCGCCGAACTCTGGCGGAGTTACTCATCGCTTGGGGACGTCGAGACACGGCGCGCATTCTTGCGTACGCTGCGTGCCGTGATTGACCCGCGCGGTCAAGCTGTGAGTGCCATCAACAAGCTACACCTGGCTTCCCAAATGCCGACGCTCATCATTTGGGGAGAGGAAGATCGAATCATCCCCGTGGAGCACGCGTATGCAGCCCATGCGGCGATTCCCGGAAGTTGGCTCGAAATCATGGAGGGCGTGGGGCACTACCCGCATTGCGAGGCTCCTGATCGCTTCGTGGCCTCGCTCACGGAGTTCATCGAATCCACCAGGCCCGCTCGGATTAAGGTGTCGCGCAGGCAAATGCTTCGTGCGGGTGCAACTCTGCGCGGCCACGGTGGGGTCGACGAATGATGGGGCACACGGACGCATCCTCTTGATTCAAACTCTATGCACGTTTACCCCGGTTCATTAGAGAATTCCCCGCGCCCCTAATGGAGGAGTCCGAAATGCCGGCATCCCTCGAGGACACCGCGCGCGTAGGGATGCTCGGCGAAGTAGATCCTTTCCGTGAGTCCCTTCTGGGCCGACCGACGGCGCACCTCTTCTTTTACGGTGTCCTCGGCATTGGCGACCACCACCACCCGATATCCCGCAAGCATCGCAGCCACGTCGTTTCCTGAGTCGCCTGCATAGACGAGGTGCTCCTCCTCGACCATGGTGTGGTCGTGGAGGTAGCGAATGGCGTGGTCCTTTGCGATGCCGGCGGGTAGAACGTCGAGCAAGCCACGCTTGGTGACCGAATCAAAGCTTGCCACCAGGTTGACCTTGGCCCCCGCAACCGAAAGGCGCTTTCGGACTGACTCGAGAAAAGTTTCCGGACCTCCGCGGGTGTAGAAGCTCACCTTGAACTCCGCCTGCTTTTCGGGCTCTTGAAGCTCGAGACCCTCGATCGACCCCACGGCGCGGATTACGTCATCGCCTCGAATCCCGCCAAACGCGGCGAGCATCGCCTTTCGATAGTCTTCGTCCGTCTCGAAGCCGGACGGAGCTCGGTGATAGAGGCTGGTTCCAACGTCACAGACCAACAGATCCGGAATCGGCAGGCCCAGCTCCTCGATTCCCTCGAGTGCCAGCGCGAAATGGCGTCCGGTGACGTAAGCCAAGATCAGATGATCAGCCTCGCGCACCGCGGTGGCGAAATCCGCGACTTCGCGCAATCTGTTCGCGTCGCGCTCGAGCGGAATCAGAGTTCCATCGAGATCTGACGCAAGCAGAGACCGTGTTATGCTCGCCACCACGAAGTGAAGCCTAGCGAGGACCGACCTCCCATGCACCCGACAAAGCGCTAGCTGAGGACAAGTGCATCGCTCCCACGATCGACCCGTCATTTTCGGCGAGGTTCTATTCGACCATTTCGCCGACGGAAGCCGCGTTTTGGGCGGTGCTCCATTCAACGTGGCCTGGCACTTGCGAGGATTCGGGGCCAACCCGCTGGTCGTCAGCGCCATCGGGGAGGATCCGGAGGGGCGCGAAGTCCTCGACCGCATGATCAGCTGGGACTTGATGACCGACGGTGTGCAGGTCGATGCGTCTCATTCGACCGGAAGAGTCGTAGCGTCGATCGTCGATGGAGAGAACCGATTCGAGATCCCTCCTGGTCAAGCGTGGGATTTCATTCGCGTCGGGCCTGCGCGCCGCGCACTGTCGCAGGAGCCGACCGGCCTTCTCTATCACGGCTCGCTCGCACTTCGCTCTGATGAGAGCTGGAGCACGCTTCGTACCTTGAGCGAGGAGATCATCGCGCCCTCGTTCGTCGACATCAATCTTCGCGAGCCATGGTGGACCAAAGAGAAGACCGACTGGTGCTTGTCGACCGCGTACTGGATCAAGCTCAACGACGATGAGCTGGCTCTCCTGACTTCGAAAGCCACCGACTCGTTCGAGGCGTGCCGAGATACGGCGCTCGGGCTCGCTCGCGCGCACTCGCTCGAGGGTGTGATCGTGACGCGAGGGGCCGGAGGTGCTCTCTCGGTCGTGCGTGGTGAGCGGGTTTTCGAGGCTCCAACCGTCGAAGTCAAAGACTTGGTAGACACCGTCGGCGCCGGCGATGCCTTTAGCGCGGTCGTCTGTCTCGGGCTCCTCCAAAAGTGGGACCACCAAGCCACGCTCGATCGAGCGGCCGCGTTTGCGGCAGATCTCTGCCGGGTGCGTGGCGCCACCACCACCGACTTTGGGCTCTACGAACGCCATCTTTCCGACTGGGCTAAGGATACGAGCAGAGGTTCGATCGGCGCCCCAGGGCCGCAGCCGCTCTATGTCATGTCGCTCAGCGTGCATGGCCTGGTTCGAGCGACGGACATCGAGCTCGGGCGCGATGCCGACACGGGCGGTCAGGTGTCCTACGTCGTCGATCAAGCAAGGGCGCTTGCCCAACATCCGGACGTCGAACGCGTGGACGTCGTGACGAGACTAGTCCAGGACAGTCGGGTTGATCCCGCATATCAGAGGCCCTTTGAGCCCATCTGTCCCGGCGCTCAGATCGTGCGAATTCCGTTTGGCCCGCGCCGCTACCTCCGAAAGGAAACGTTGTGGCCCCATCTCGATAGTCTGCTCGACCAACTGACGCGTTACATTCGAACCCAGGAGAGGGCTCCCGACGTCATCCATGGTCACTACGCAGATGCAGGGTATGTCGGAGCACAGCTTGCGAAGCTGCTGGGGGCTCCGTTCGTCTTCACCGGGCACTCACTCGGTCGCGTCAAGAGAGCCCGTCTCGCTTCAAAAGGCGAAGCCCACGAGCAAGACTACCGCTTCACGCAGCGCATCGAAGCGGAGGAACAGTCACTCGAAACGGCGGCTTTGGTGATCACGAGCACCCGCCAGGAAGTTCGCGAACAGTACGAGATCTACGATCACTACCAGCCCGATCGAATGACCGTGATACCGCCCGGCGTCGACCTATCGCGCTTCTCTCCACCGGATACCTCCTTTGTCAAACCACCAATCGCCGACGAGCTCGATCGCTTTTTGACGGATCCGGAAAAACCAATGGTGTTGGCCGTTGCGAGGCCAGATGAGCGAAAGAATTTTGAGGGGCTGATCCGCGCATTCGCCGAAACGGAAGGACTGCGCGAGATGGCGAACCTCGTCATCATCGCTGGCAATCGAGACGACATCGCGCAGATGGGGGCGGGGCCGCGACGAGTCCTGAGCCGCATTCTGTTTCTAATCGATCGACATGATCTCTACGGCTCGGTGGCGTACCCCAAGCATCACGGTCCGCAAGATGTGCCCGATCTCTACCGACTGGCGTCGAAATCGAAAGGGGTGTTTGTCAATCCGGCCCTGACCGAGCCGTTTGGTTTGACCTTGCTGGAGGCGACGGCGACCGGGCTTCCGCTCGTCGCCACCGACGATGGCGGCCCGCAGGACATCCTCAAGACCTGCGAGAACGGGATCCTGGTAGACGTCCTTGACCCCGAGGCCGTGGGGAGTGCGATTCGAGACGCATTGAGCGAGCCCGACCGTTGGACGCAGTGGTCCGAGAGCGGCCTTCGTGCGGTCCACGCAAGCTACTCCTGGGAGAGCCACGTCAAGCGATACGTGGAGAAAGTCACCAGCGTCGTCAAGGGGACGCGACCCGCTCCCGTGCATCCTCAGCGGAGCAAATTAGCCGGGATTGACCGACTCCTGGTCACCGACGTGGACGGTACCCTGACCGGCGACGACGAGGCGTTGCGAGCGCTGTTCGAGCGGCTGGACGCGAGTGAGGCGAACGTCGGCTTTGGTATCGCCACGGGACGAACCCTCGAACAGGCCCTTGCGCTTCTGGAAAAGCTCGAGGTCAACATCCCCGATGTTCTAATCACCGCTTCGGGCACGGAGCTGCACTACGGCGCTCGGCTCATTCCGGATCGCTCCTGGGAACGTCAGATCCGCTATCGATGGAACCGAGACGAGGTCGAGGCAGGTCTGAGAGCAGTTCCGGGCCTCCGACCCGTGGCGGAGTCGAAGACGAAATACCGGCTGAGGTACGAGCTCGACAGGAACCAGGGCAGCTCCCCCAAACAGATGCATCGGAGCGTACGGCAGCAAGGTCTTCGCGTGACGCTGATTTTCGACCGGGAAAAGTGGGTCGACGTGCTTCCGGTACGCGCGTCTTTGGGCCTGGCAATACGCTTCGTTTGTTTCAAATGGAACCTCGAGCCCCAACGTCTGTTGGTCGCGGGAGACTCGGGAAACGACGCGGATATGCTATCGGGAGACACCCTAGGTGTCGTGGTGAAAAACCACACGCCCGAGCTCGAACAGCTTCGTGGGCGACCACGTGTTCACTTTTCGGAGGGTCGTCATGCTTGGGGAATTCTCGACGGTATCGATTACTATGATTTCCTAGGCAAGATACGCATCCCGCCGGAGGAACCGGAGGAACACGAATGATCGAAGACTTGATGGAGCTGCTGCACGAATATCGGGAGCCGAGCTATCTGCTCTTTCGGCGCCTGAAGGCACTGGACCGTCAGTTCCTGCTCTGGTCGGATTTGGTCCACGAGTCCGAGCAGTTCTGCGAAACCGAAGTGGGAGCACCGCTTCGGGAAACCAAGATGGTTCGCATCATGCGGCACACCCAGGAAGCGGCCGTCGACGATCCCTTTTTCAATCTCGCGATACGCAATCGCGTCGGGCGTTGGCGATACGTGCAGGTGCACACCGAGGAGATGCAAGCTCGGGAGATTGAGATATCGGACTACCTAGACATCAAAGAGCGGCTCGCAGCAGGGATTCCCCCCGGTGATCGCTACGTCCTCGAAGTCGATCTGAGCCCGTTCGAACGCGGCTTTCCAAAGCTAAAGGATGCGCGGAACATCGGCAGGGGCGTCGAGTTCCTGAACCGTCACCTGTCAGGGCGTTTGTTTCTGGACGGCGGGCAAGGCCAGGTCCGCCTCTTCGACTTCTTGCAAGTCCACCAGGTCCGCGGGCAGCAGCTCATGCTCAACGGAACCTTGCGAAGCGTCGACGAGCTGCGCGAGGCCCTCAACCAAGCCGTCGAGCTCCTCGACACCGATGTGGTCGACGACGGCTTGCAGCGAGAGCTGCGCCGTCTTGGCTTCGAGCCCGGCTGGGGACGCAC
>JBFICQ010000169.1:0-7691 GCA_041581895.1 Polyangiales bacterium
GGTGCATCTCTCAGGACTGTCACCACTCAACTCGGAACGATCTTTCGGAAGGCACGAGTGAACTCCCAAGCGGAGTTGATCTCGATGATGACCAACAACCGAAAGGGCGAAGACGATTGAGAGCTAGGCTCCACATAAAGCGACGCGGCTAGTCAGCCCGTTTCCGACCAGCCGCGTCGAAGCCCAGCATATGCATAGGCAGGTGGCAGAGCGCACGATTCGTTGCTCGCCCCTATGCTCTTCATATACGCCTCCGCGGCCGTCGAATCCATACGTAATTGTTCACCTTGATTCGCGATCCAGGAATAGACCCATCGCCCGGTGAAACAAGCTCGTCGGAACTGTTCTGTGAATGTTACGCGCGGGCGAGCGTTGTAATGAATGCCGCAAGCCCGGGCCAGGGCATGCCGGGGGGCAGACTGATGAGCGGCTGTTCAGCGCCCAGCTCTCGACGCCTGGCGAGCTCACGACGGCAGTAAAGTGGGTCCCCCGCGATCGTCAGGGCCTCGATCATGTCATCGGTGACCGCCTCGGCTGCCTGCCTTCGGGTCGCCTTGTCACGGTACAGCCGTTCGATCTCGAGACACTCCTCGACCCAGCCGAATCCAGAGAGCAGGGCCTTGTAGTAGTCGCCCATGCCACCCACATAGAACGCGATGATCTCGCGCGCCTTGGTGGACGCCTTCTTACCTGGAATGGGAATCACGGTCGAAAACGGTGCAGTCTTGATCTCGTTCTGGTCGCGACCCGCCTTGGCCGCGCCCTCGGCGACCCACTTGCGGCCGTCTTCGAGACGGTTGTACGGCCAAAAAATGGGCATCCAGCCATCGGCCATCTCGCCGATGCTCGTGATCGACTTCTGCTTGAGGGCGGCCACATAGATTGGGATGCGCTTGCGCGGGGGTTTAAAGTCCAGAGTGAATGGGCGGTACTTTCGTAGCTTGGTGTCCGCTTCGCTCAGTGGCCGCCCATCGAGAAGCGTCCGCACCACCCGAATGACATCACGGGTTTGGGTTAGAGGCTTGTCGAAGTCACGCCCATGAAGACCTTCGATGACGTTCTTGCCGCTGGTCCCCAATCCGAGGATCAATCGCCCGTTGCTGATTTCGTCTAAGGTCGCAGCCTGCATCGCGATCAGCGCCGGCGACCGGCTGAAAACATTGATGATCCCGGTCCCGAGCTTGATTCGTTTGGTGCGAAGGGCGATCTCGGTGAGGAGCGAAAATACCTCGTATCCCCAGACTTCCGGAAGCCAGAAGGAATCATATCCCAAGCGGTCTGCGAGAATTGCAGCTTTGAGATAGGTCTTGCGGTCGTAGTCTCGCCAAAAGGCGACCAGGCCGGTGGGTGGCTTGCTCAGCATGCTTCCTCCATGAACTCTTCGCGGGTCGACGGTGCGCGTAGCCCAAGCAACTCCTATGTCAACGCCCTTTGAAGTTGGGTCGCCTTTTTTCGAGGAACGCTCGAACTCCTTCTTTGAAGTCCTCGCTCTGGTAGCACCGCTCGATAGACTCTCGGACCCGGCCCCTCTCTCGCTCTGCCTCGGGGCGCGCGAGCTCCTGGAGTGTCATCTTTGCGCTTCGCAAAGTGAGCGGCGCGTTTCCGGCAATCGTGCGTGCGATGTCATCGACCGCCTGATCGAGGGCGTCTTTGGCAACGACTTGATTGACCAAGCCGATGCGGGCCGCTTCGTGCGCGTCGATCCGCCGAGCGGTGAAAAGCAGGTCGGCCGTAGCTGGCGTCCCCACGGTACGGATCAAGGCTTGAATGCCAGCCGTGTGGTAGCCGAGGCCTAGCCGGGCTGGAGGCACGGCAAACTTCGCGTCACCCGCGGCGTATCGAAGGTCCGCGGTCAATGCGATCGCTGCACCACCGCCGATGCAGTATCCGTGGATGAGGGCGATTAGGGGCTTTTCGAGACTCCGGAGCGCGGTGAACGCGCGGGCGGTCATGTCATCGTAGCGACGACCGCCGTCACCCGTTCGCCTCTGCTCGAACTCCGAGATGTCTGCCCCCGAAACGAATGCCTCGGACCCCTTCCCACGCATCACGACGACTCGGATGTCGTCGTCCTGTTGAAGCTCCCGCACAGCTCCGGGGATTGCCTCCCACATTGCAATCGTGATGGCGTTTCGACGCGCGACGTGATTGAAAACCAGCTGCGCGATGTTTCCATCCCGGCGGATTTCGACGTTGCCGCTCATGACGGTCAAGCCTAGCAGCAAAAACCGGAGTCGCTCGAGGGGCGCTACGGACGCTCCCACCGCAGTCTGCGCGTGGGGGACTAGAGCATGCGATTGACGACGGCCTCTCGGCGCAACTCTTCGATGAAGATTCGCTCTTGCCGGCGCATTGCCGTGTCGAGCATCTCGCGGAAGAGCTCGTCCTTCATTTCTTCGTAGGACGGGAAATCAGAACCGACCTCGCGCTCTCGGACGTAAAAGATGTGAAAGCCTCCGCTACCTCGGACCGGATCGCTGATGTCTCCAGGGCCGAGTGGCACCAGTACGCGACCGAGGTTTTCGGGCAAGTCCGCCTGCGCAATCCAGCCTAGCTCCCCGCCTCCGAGCTGTTTGGCCTGTTCGTCGAAGTTATCGGGAGTGAGGGCTGCCCTGACGCGGGTGGCCTGCTTTCGCACGGCTGCCGTTCGGGTTGCGGTGGCGTCGGGGTCGAGGGGTATCAACAAGTGCGAAACCTTGAAACGCAACTCATCGCCTTGGCCTCTTGCACGCTTTTCGTAGCGTCGTCGAACCTCGTCCTCGGTGATGTTCACGCGTGATCGCACGCGCTCGTTAATGACTTTGAAACGAGCGATCTGCTTCTTGAGATCAGCACGGTACTGAGCCTCGCTCATTCCCTGGCTCTTCACTGCTTCGAGAAATTGCTCCTCGGTCATATTGTTTTGGATACGAATGTTGTTCATCGCGGATTCGACATCAGCTTCGGTGACGACGATCCCGGATTGGGACGCGAGCTGCCGAAGCAGCTCCTCTTCGATCAGTAGGTTCAACAGCTGGTTGTAAAGCTCCTTCAAGCGAGCTGCCCGTTCCGTGTCAGTGTTCGCCTCAGACACCTGGGGAAGGAAAGGAACCGCGCGTTTGCGCAGATCGCTCAGAAAGATCGCTTTGTCGTTGACGGTAGCGACCACACGCTCGATGATGTCGGCACGTGCGACTGGGGTCACCATGAGCGCAAGTAGCAAAGCTACGACGAGTGGCGTCTTCATGGGCGTTGCACGGGCTCCGAGGTATTGACTCTCACGTCCGCAAGCGCGTCATAGTCGACCTCTATCTCGATGTCCTTTCGAAGCCTTTCGAGTAGTGCCTCCATGGCAGCGTCCTTTTTTTCACGCGCTAACTTGTGGCGAATCGCACGCTTGGCTTGCTCGTACGTGCGCTTCAAGGCTGCCCGCTTTCCGGTGAGCATCAAGATGTGATAGCCCTCGACGGTCTTGATCACGTTCGGAAAGACGTCTCCGACTCGGTTCAAGGTGAACGCAGCGTCACGCACGGCTTTCGGAATATTCTCCGCGTCCGCTGAAAAGAACTGAAGGTCGCCGCCATCTCTTCTGCTCGCTTGGTCCTCGGACTTGTCCCGCGCCAACTTCCGGAACTGCTGGATGTCGAGTTTTCGGGCCTCAGCCAAGACCTTTTCTGCTTCGGCGCGGTTCTTGATCAATATGCTGCTGGCTCGAACCTGCGCCGGGCGGTCAAACTCGTGCGGCTTTGCGTCGTAGACTGCCTGGATTTCTTCGTCCGTGATCTCTGCCAGCTTGACCTTCGTGTCCACCTCTTTCTTGATGAGCTGCTGAGTCATTGCCGTGCGCCTAGCGCGTTGAATCTCCGGCTGATCGGCATAACCGCGCCGTTTTGCTTCGTAGACCAGCAACTCGAAGCGGACCAAGTTGTCGAGGAACTCACGGCGCCGCTCAGGGCTTTCGAAACGCGCCTGAAGATACGGTGACTGCGACGCGAGCCGGTCGGCGAACTCACCAACGGTGATGGTTCGCTCACCGATCGTAACTAGGACTTCGTTTGCTTGTGCCTCGGTCAAGCCGTGCTTGGGCCACTCCTCAACGGGTGCAGAGGCATCTTCGTCTTGCTTTGAGCAACCCCCGAGGGCTACGGCGATAGCGAGGATAAGCGCGCTTTTCCGAGTCATCGACAGCCCGGTAGCATATAGCGCAATGGCCGCAACGAGGCCAAAGTTCAGGCAGCGCCCCGTCGCGCAAGTACTTCGCGCACCTTGTCGGCTAGGTCGTCCAACTCAAAGGGCTTATCCAGGAAACCGTCTGCCCCGTAGAGTGGGGAAGTCATTTCATTGAGGCGTTCGCCGATCCCCGTGAGCATGATCACGCCGATGTCCCCGAGCGAGTCGTCTTCGCGGATTGCGCGACATACCTCCCAACCGCTCATACCCGGCATCATGACGTCGAGCACGACCAGAGATGGCTTTTCTTTCCGAGCTAGGCGCAGCGCTTCTTCGCCGTCCGACGCTTCGACGATTTCGGCAGGGAGCGCGCTCAAATGTCGCGCGACGAGCGCCAATATCTCCAGGTCATCGTCGGCGACCAAGATCTTCGTCGCGGAGTTGTTAGTCATCTGGGCAATGCTCCTCGTTGCGTGAGCTCGCGTCGCATCCTCGGCCTGTTCCCCATCATTGTCAATGCGTTGGGGCGTTCAAGTCGATGCTTCCCACGCCAGTTGCCGGCGCCCAGCCTTCGAGCCCGCCGATCACTCGCAATTTCACGAAGTCACGGTCTCGATCGACAATCTCGCCACGATCTCCACCACGCGCCTCTCCCCTAATGCGGGCCCTTGGATCAGGTCCTTCGCGAAGCACGATCCGATCCTCGAGGACCACTGCCCGGGGCCCATCACGCAACAAGCCCGCCTTCACCGCCAAGCCGAGGGCGCTGAACAGGAGCACGACGGCGGACGACACGAGCACGGTGTACAGCCCGCGACCTCGTGACCGGCGCGCCCAAGCCCAGGCGAGGGCGGCGAAGAACGCGAAGTTGGCGACGAGAAGCACGTACGCGAGCACGTCTTCGGTAAACCTAAGGTAGACGGCTTCGCTGATCGAGCTGCTGCGTTCGATCGATGCCTCGCCTTCGGTCTCCGCTCTCGCCTCCTCGAGAGCTTTTTCCGCGCTGCGCAGGTTTTCCGATGCTTTGCCGTCACTCGGACGTAGGCTGAGCCCACGCTCGTAGTTGAAAATCGCCCGTGGGTAGTCGCCAGACTGGGCAAGGGACGTTCCGAGGTTGAAATAGACATCTGGATCCTGGATACCGACCGCGATCAGCTCCCGGTAACGCGCGATTGCGGTGGCGTGGTCGCCCCGGGATGCCGCAAAATTCGCTGCTGCAAAGAGGTCTCCGAGCTTCGATGCGCGGCCTTGCGTGGGTTGCTGCGCCGCGCCGCCCGAAGCAAGCAAGATCAACGCCGCCACACATAGAATGCGCATCACGTCTTTCCTCTGACGCGCTGAATGCGCTCAACGATCGTTTTTGTGCGCTGCAGGCAGCGCTGCATCTCTTTGGCATCGACACCTGACGCGGCGAACCGCGCGTAGTCTGCACCCTCGAGCTCGTTGATGATTCGCTGAACCAGATCGTCGTCGAAACCAGCCGCGACGAGGCGCGGGCGCAGCTCGGCATTCGACAATCCACGCACGGGTTCACCGGTCCGGGTCACCAGGGCATGGGTAATCGAGGCTACTATCCTGTCGTAGAAGGCCCGCGGATCATCCTTGCGAAGCGCTTGCCGCGCCTCGCCGATGAGCGCGCGTTGGACTGCTCCTGCAGCTATCTTTTGACTTCTATGCCGGCGCCTGAGACCGACTCCGATCGTGAACAGGATGAAGAACAGCGGTGGCAGGGCCAGCAGCCAAGCAAACCACGGTCGTTGTCTCACCGGTGTCGCTCCGCGGGTAAGCGCGCTGTACATCCGAATGGGCCCAAACACGGCGGTCTCTCGCTTCGGCGGTGCTTTCTTCGGCGACAGCGTGGCCTTGACTGGCGTCGCGACTCCCGTCGCGGAAAATGTGAGCGCCTCGGTGCCCGCCGAGCCGTATTGCTCACTTTCGGGATCGAAGTAGTTGAGCTGGATACTGGGAACCGTGTGTCGTCCCGGAGTCTCGGGGATTAGAATCCACTCCCAAGACCGAGTTCCTCCCAGCGCCTTTCCGTGAAATCGCTGCTCATCCCGGATGACGGGCTGTAGAGCCCGAACGCCAGCGATCGGGGGCGACTCGATGCGCAAGTCCTGGATGTTTCCGACGCCCGTCGCTTCGACGCGCAAAGTCACTGCGTTTCCTGTTTTCACGGAGCTCCGATCCAAGCGGGCGCGAACCGAGTACTTGCCGACGAATGCGTCGGGTGGGCCGGGTGTCGGAAGGGGTTTGACCTCTATCGGCACTGGAACTCCAATGCGCTCGACTCGCTGGGGGGCGTCAAACAGGCTCGCCGTGCCGAGGTCGAATGTCACTTTCGGCGCGCCGATCGTGAGCTCGCCGGTCCGCTGAGGGAACGCGATGGATTTCTGAAGAAGGTACGCGCGGAACCGAACGCCGTTGACCTGCACGATCGGCCCCTCGAGGCTCGTGATTTGTTCCTCGTGCACCCAGAAGCCATCCATGGCGGGCTTCGTTGGGTTGACCGACCTACCGGCGACGCCGACATTGGTATAGAGGTAGACCGCGACATTGACCTGCTGCCCGATATAAACCTCTTTCTGCTCGACGACGGTCCGCAGGAATGCGCGAGGATCGTACCGCGCTCCGGAAAGCTCTTTGCCTAGCTCAGGCGGCGTGGAAGGCGTTGCAGCTCCAGACGTGGCCGCTTGGCCCGAGGGAAGAACGACGATGGTGAGCGGGTTGCTTCGGTATGTCTTACCGTCGACCTCGGCGACCGCCGGCGAGAACTCGAACGTCCCCGCTGCAAGCGCGCGTATGGTGTACCGGTGTGAAAGACTCGACTGAACCTTCATCCCCGACCCAAAGCCGAAGCTCACTTGCATTGGTCGTGAGGTCTGATGCGAGATGATCTCGAGCTCGGGATACTTCTTGAGATCCGCGAACGTGAGGTCCTCGAGGCTTCCCTCTTTGACGTCAGCCCTCACCTCCAGAGCGAACGTCTCGCCTACCCGTAGCTCCCGCGGGGTAGCGCTTAGAAGGATCTTTGCATCGGCCTCCGCTTTTGCGCTCGCGCAGTGGGCCAGAGGTCCAATCGCCACCAAGCACACGAGCGTGAGAGGTCGTATCACCAAT
Source organism: Polyangiales bacterium (assembly GCA_041581895.1). Taxonomy (GTDB): domain Bacteria; phylum Myxococcota_A; class Polyangia; order Polyangiales; family Houyiibacteriaceae; genus SG8-38. Next base: position 7,270 of record JBFICQ010000169.1, read on the forward strand.
CCTTCTCCGGAGGCCTTCGCCCTGCGCTCCGACGGCGCGCGCGCTGCAACGGAAGGCTTTCTTCGTTCTGCTCTAGCGCATCGAGAAACCTCTGCACGTCGTCCTGCGGCATCGGCTCCTGCCGACGCTCCTCGCTCTGTCCCTGCCGCTCTTCTCGTTGTTGCTCCTGGTCTTGGCCTTCCTGCTGCTGCTCGTCTTGCTGCTGCTGCTCTTGCTCTTGCTGCTCTTCCTGTTCTTGCTCTTGTTGTTGCTGCTGTTCCTGTTCTTGCTCTTGTTGTTGCTGCTGTTCCTGTTCTTGCTCTTGTTGCTGCTGTTTTTCTTCCTGTTCTCGAATACGCTGCAGTGCGTACTCGAGATTCCATGCGGCATCTCGGTCTCCCGGCCGCAGCCGAAGAGAACGCTTGAACGCATCGGCCGCCTCA
>JBFICQ010000170.1:0-7662 GCA_041581895.1 Polyangiales bacterium
CTCGATGAGCCAAGTGACCCCGTCGCGGTCGAGCCCGAGCTGACGGTAGGCTTCGAAGGTCGGAGGAAGCGGGAATGATTGCTCGGCATCGATGGGGCTGTTGGTCGAGCCGGCATTCTCAAAGGGGCGGGGTGGCTCGACCTTGAGTCGTGCGAGTCGAGCAGCAGACAAGACCGCGTACCAGTGGAGCGGCTCGACGTCGATCGCCTCCCGATAGGCCGCGACCGCTTTGGGTCCGCGTCGGTGAGAGCGAGCGAGCCAGTAGAGCCCGCGCGCCTCATCCATCGAGGTAGTCGCGAGCTTCGTGTACTGCGAGAGATACCGAACGGCCCGGCTGTATCTCTTCTTCTCGAAGGAGCGAAACCCGAGCTCCCAGAGCGCGGCACGGCGCCACCTCCCTCGGACTTGTCGCTTCCCCCGGAGCAGGCGCTCCATGTGTTTCTCGCCGCTCGGGCGACCCATCCGTATCTCGAGCCAGGCCGCGAGAAACCTGGCCTCAGGCGCGCGGCTGCTCTTCGGATACCGCTGTGCGAAGCGCCGGTAGGCCCGTACGGCGCGAGCATCTTGGTCGGCTCGAGACAGAGCTCGGGCGGCGTGAAAAGCGTCTTCGATTTCGTGCTCGCCCCCGAGCGCTGCTGACTTACGAAGCACGCGAGCGGCATTTGCGTAGCGAGATCGCATCCGAAAGAGGGCCATGCCGTAGACGTGGTGCCAGCGCTGATCCAAATCATCGTCGTCACCGAGCTCAATCGCTTCGAGCTCTTCGACCGCCTTTGAAAACCGCCGGGCGCTCATCAAGGCTTCGGCACGCTCCACCCGATCGCTCGCCGTTGGCGCAGCACGCTCCTCGAGCTTCTGTGCAGCATCCTGCTGATGGGGCTGCACGGCTGCGATCCAAGCCCGCCGCGCGGCCTCGCGCGCGTCGTCGGTACGCTCGAGCCGGAGGTATACGTCCGCAAGCATGATGAGAAGCGTGACCCGGTCCTCCCGCTTTCGGTCCCGCTTTGTCAAGCGAGCGAGCTCTGTTGCTGCGCTATCGAGCTCCCCGAGCTGCACGGCGCAGTCAGCCGCGATCATGCGATCATGACGGGTCACCTCGACATCGCTCGAAGGTAGACCGAGCAGGACGGGCCGGGCCTCAGCGCAGTGACCACATCGCGAAGCAGCAATGGCCCATCGACGAAGGGAGTCTGTGCGCATCGAAGTCGGCAGCGACGCGGGGGTCTGAGAGAGCTTGTCCATCGCATCGCAGGGGCGACCGACGTCCAAAAGCAGGCGACCCTGAAGATAGCGAATCGAGTCCAAATTGCGATCGGGCTCGGGCAGCTGATCGATCTCGGCAAGCGCGGCGCGAACATCGCCTACGCGCACTCGCGAAGCCACGCGATCGAGATCGCCCGCGGCAAGCGCCAACGCGCAAACCAGCAATGCGAACCCAGCCCCCAGCCAAAAAACCCGCAATACCTGCGGAATCTATCACTCATTGGCAAAGGCGCAGAGCGATTGGCAGGTGAGCGACTCGTCCCGTATGCTCCGGCGGCTGAGGATGAGCCGTTCCGCTGTCTTAACGCTCGTTGGGCTCCTAGGATTGCCTATAGGGGGCTGCCAGCCCGGTATCGGCGACAGTTGCGGGAGCTCCACGGACTGCTCGGCAACCGGCGAGCGGCAGTGCGATCTGGCGCAGCCGGGCGGCTATTGCACGATCGTGGGGTGCAACGCCGACCTCTGTCCGGGTAGTGCCATCTGCGTCGAATGGCGTTTCATTCCCAGCCGGACGGCAGAAACCTGGTGCATGAAGCCATGCTCGAGCGACGGTGATTGCCGCTCAGCCTACCTCTGCGCACTGCCCAGCCAGATCACTCGGGAAGGCACGCGCGCCCCGGCCCCGCTGCCGGAAGAGGAGCGCGTCGCGCGCACCATCGACCTCGCAGAGGACAAGGCATCCGCAATGATCTGCGCAGCGCTCATCGACATGCCGGCCTCGCCCTTCGGGGATGGCGGCGTAGAACCCGACACCGACGCCCAATAGGCGTAGTATGGTCCGGGTATGTCCCCGGGCCTGGTACGGTACCTGGCGGGCCGCGTGCTACGCGCGCTCCTGACCGTCGTCGGACTGGTGACGATCGTTTTTCTGTTGGTTCGTTTGATACCCGGTGATCCGGTCGAAGCGATCCTCGGAGACCAAGCCGGCCCGGAAGAAAAAGCCGAGCTCCGTCGCTCGCTCAACCTCGATCGGCCCATCGCCGAGCAATATCTGTCGTTCTTTGGAGAGATGCTCAGCGGCACCATGGGTACGTCGTTCCGCAAGCCCGATCGTTCGGTATGGTCGTTGGTGCGAGAGGTCTTCCCTGACACGATCGTTCTCGCCCTTGCAGCGTTGTTGGTTGCCTGGTTCGTCGCGATTCCTTTGGGAACAATCGCCGCGGCGCGAGCCGGCAGAGGCTGGGACAAGGTCGCCTCAGCAGCCGCGGTGGCTGGACTCGCCATTCCAAACATCTGGCTTGGGCCCCTCTTGATCTTGGCATTCGGAGTCAGGCTTCGATGGCTACCGTTGCCAGGGGATGATCTCGCGGGACCGGAGGCCTTGATCTTACCGGCGATCACGGTGGGCACCGCGCTCGCCGCGGTGCTCACACGCCAAACTCGAGCGGCGATGATCGAGGTGCTTCAACAGCAATACATCACTGCCGCGCGGGCACGCGGCGTACCGTCCTTTGCGCTTTTGCTTAAGCACGCCCTTCGAAACGCGCTCTTGCCAGTGATGACGATCGGAGCAGCTCAGCTCGGCGCGCTCCTTTCGGGAACCGTGGTCACCGAGAAGATCTTCGAGCGTCCCGGCTTGGGCACGTTGTTCCTCGAAGCGTTCTTTGCTCGTGACATTCCCGTCGTGCAGGGCTGTGTGCTCGTCATCGCCATGATCTACGTGGCCGTGAACCTCCTCGTCGACTTAGCCTACGGGTTGGTTGACCCCAGGGTGAGGTTGTCGTGAGACGGCTCCGGCGCTGGCTTAGCAAGACGCCGTTCGGTCTGATGATCGTCGTCGTGTTCTTCGTGCTCGGGCTGATAGGACCTTGGATTGCTCCATACGACCCCCTCACCATCGATCTCGCGCATGAATACGAATCGCCGTCTCCGGCTCATCTCTTGGGCACCGGCGACAACGGCATCGACATCTTGAGCGCGCTTCTGCACGGAGCGCGCCTCGCGGCTATCGTCGGAATCGTCGTGGTGGGGATCTCGGTGGTAATCGGCACGTTGCTGGGCGCATGGGCCGGCTACTTCGGGCGCCTAACAGATCACGTGATCACTGGCATCGCCGATCTGGTTCAGGCGTTTCCGGCGATCGTGCTCAACATTGCCGTGCTGGCGCTGGTCGCGAGGCCCGGCTTGATCCATTTGATCGTGGCTCTCGCGGTGAATGGTTGGGTACTCTACGCGCGCCTGGCACGGGCCGAAACACTGAGCCTTAGGGAGCGAGAGTTCGTCGAAGCGGCAAGAGCGTTAGGCATCCCAACGAGCCAGGTGTTGCGGCGGCACGTGATTCCGAATCTCCTCGGACCGCTGGTGATCCAAGCGACGACCGGCCTCGGGGTGGTGATCCTCGCCGAGTCGACGCTCTCTTTTCTAGGCTTGGGCCCCGGGAAGGCGATCTCTTGGGGAGCGCTTCTCGACCAAGGGACGAGCGTTCTCTTGCGGTTTCCTCACGTTGCGCTGTTCTCCGGGGGCGCGATCGCGCTGACCGTTCTGGGCTTCAACCTGACTGGCGACTGGTTGCGGGATCGGTTGGACCCATACCTAGAATAGCGAAATGCCCGAGCTTCCGGACATCGAGCTCTATTTGCACGCACTTCGCCCTCGAGTGGTCGACCATGTCTTGCGCGATGTTCGGTTCGCCTCGCCGTTCTTGCTGCGGAGCGTGGACCCGCCGGTCGAAGAGATCATTGGAAAGCGAGTCATCGAGATGCGACGGCTCGGAAAACGCCTCGTCTTCGCCCTCGAAGAAGAACTTTACATCGTGCTGCACCTGATGATCGCAGGAAGGCTGCGCTGGAAGGAACCCGGAGCGAAGATCCCTGGACGTTTGGGACTTGCCGCATTCGATTTCGACGAAGGAACACTTCTCTTGACCGAGGCCAGCAAGAAGAAGCGAGCGGCTTTGTACTTTTGTGGAGGAGAGAAGGCTTTGACCGAGCACGACCCAGGAGGCATCGAGCCGTTGGAGATCGACTTCCGCGCGTTTCGCAACGCACTCACCGCGCGGAACCACACCGTCAAGCGCGGCCTCACCGATCCTCGGATCTTCAGCGGGATCGGGAACGCATACTCCGACGAAATCCTCCATAGGGCAAAGCTCTCACCTCTGATCTGGACGCAGCGCCTTGACGAGAACCAGCTGCGCCAGCTGTACGACGCGACTCGCGAGGTCCTGCAGGAATGGGTGCTCCGCCTTCAAGAGCAAAATGCGGAGGGCTTTCCCGAAAAGGTAACAGCATTTCGGCCGGAGATGGCCGTGCATGGGAAATACGGCGAGCCTTGCCCGGTCTGCGGAGACCCCATTCAAAGGATCGTGTTCGCTGACCGCGAGACCAACTACTGCGCGACCTGTCAAACCGGCGGTAGACTGCTCGCAGATCGCTCCCTTTCGCGACTTCTGAAAGGCGACTGGCCGCGATCGCTCGAGGAGCTCGAGTCGGGCCGGTCAGAGAAATGACGTGTTCCTCGTTTGACGGTAGCTTTCGCTGACGATGCGCTTTTCCATCCGCCGAACGGAGCGAAGGCACCTCGCCGTCGGCTTTATCGGGCTGCTCGCGATCATGACGGCGCACTCGGTAATGGAGACTGCGCGGGATGCGTTGTTCCTCGCGAGCTTGCCTGCCACTGACTTGCCGTGGGCGTATTTGGCGATTGCGCTGCTCGCGATCTTGGAGCTCAAGGTGCACGAGCGCGTGTTGGCTCGGATTCGCGATCGACGCGCACTGCTGGCGGCAAGTCTATTGGCAGGATCCTTCGTGACACTCGGATTTTGGGCATTGCTCGAGGAGCTCGGACCGTGGGCGCCATTTGGGTTCTACGTCTGGACGGGGTTGCTGATTACGGTCGTGCTTATCGAGTTCTGGTTGTTGCTCGACGACGCGGTGACGGTCATCGAGGCCAAACGCATCTTTCCGGCGATTGCAGCCGGCGGGGTCATCGGCGCGATGATGGGTTCTCTCCTCGCGACGACCCTGCTTCGGATCACCGAGCCTGCGGGGTTGGTCGTCGCCGCAGCGATCATACTCGCTTTGGCGGCAAGCACGCCCTTTCTTTGGAAGGTTCGAGCAAGCGACAGCCCCGAAGCCTCCGTCGATGAAGAAGAAGTATCGGTTGGTTGGCTCTTGCGAGACAGCTACCTCTCGAGGCTCTTGGTGCTGATGATGATTGGAACGATCACTTTGACGGTGGTCGACTACGTCTTCAAAAGCACGGTCGCCGACAACATAGCACCGGACGGGCTGGGCCTGTTCTTCGCAAGATTTTATCTTGGGCTCAATTCGGTCGCTCTCATCGTTCAAGTAGTGGGAGCAGGATGGCTGTTGCGTGGATTCGGGCCGCATCGAAGCTCGGCGTTGCTGCCCGCGTTGATCATGGCAGGAGCCGCTGGTCTCGCTTTCGGGCCTATCCTGCTCTTCGCCGTTGCGCTTAAGGCATTTGACGGAAGCCTGCGTCACACTCTTTACCGGGCATCGGTCGAGGTGCTCTATTTGCCGCTCGATAGCCGGCGACGCGATGGAGCCAAAGGAATCATCGACGTTTTTGGACATCGCGTTGGGCAAGCAATCGCATCGGTGCTGATCATGGTTGGAGTGGGGTTGGGGTTCACGAACCAGGATTTCGGCATCATCCTTCTCGTCGCGGTCGCGGCATGGTTGGCGACGATCATGTCGACTCGTCGTCAGTATGTCGACCAATTCCGCCATCGCTTGCAACGCGGCATGAACACGAAACCGCAGCAATCATTGGCCCGAGTGATTGAAAATGAGCATGGCGACGTGAGGGGTGAACTCAGAGAGGAGCTGCTGCGTGTGATTACCGTGCTCCGCTGGAGAGCCTCGATCGAAAACGGCAGCTCTCCCGGCGTTCCGGAAAGCGAGCTGCTGCAAATGGCGCTTCGCAAGAAAGAGCGCGCAACGCTGGAACGCTCTTTTGGTTTGATGGGTCTCAAATATCCGGAAGAAAACTTCGCATTGGTGTGGCGCGGGCTACGAAGCAAGAACGTCCGACTGCACGCCGCAAGCGTAGAGGTGCTGGAAGCAGCGCTGAGCGGCTCGGTCCGAGAGGCGGTGCTCGCATTGGTCGATGAGGGTGAGACTCCCGCGAGACGAGCCCGCGTTGCGGCCGCTGCCCTCGGTGAATCGATCGAGCCGATGTCCTACGACGAGGCGATAAAAGCGATGACCGAGGAGGGTCTCGTAGCCAAGTATTTGTAATTACTCGAGTCATCGCTTCTCTTGTAACTGATATTTTGTTCAGTATACTGAGTGGTCCCATGACTCGTGGGACCGTCGAGGCGAAGGTGATCGAGCTCGAGACGACTCTCGTCTCGTCCTCGCGTCCAACCGTTCTACCCCTGTCCGAGCTCTTGCCCCGAGCACGGTTGGTCGAGGTTTCGGGGCAGCATGCGTGCGCGCGGACGACCACTGCGGTGTCATGTGTGATCCACGCGCAGGCACGCAACGAGCTCGTGGCTTGGGTGCAACCGAAAGACGGCGCACTCTTTCCTCCCGACCTCGCTTCGGCCGGTGTAGACCTCGACACCTTCATCGCAGTTCACGTGCCTCGTGATCGAGGTGCGTTTGCGTTGGTGCGCGCTGCCGAATGGCTTGCTCGATCGGGCGCCTTTGGTTTGACGGTAGTCGACCTCACCGATGCATTGCCGCCCGGGTCTTCGGTCAACTGGCAAGGTCGCCTTCAGGGGGTGTTGCGGCAGTACGATGGTCGGATTCTCTTGCTCACTTCAAATGCACGCGAAGAACCTTCATCGGGTCCTTTGGTGGGTTTGCGTATCGAGCCGCAACGCGGCCCTCTGCATGCGGGCCGATTCGAAGTTCGTTCCCACGTTCTCAAAGACAAAGTCGGTCTCACCAAAGAGCTCTCTACCGTCCTCGCATCGACGAAACCGATTGCACCGTTAGGGCTAGGAGGTTTCCGATGAGGCGAGTGACCTGCGTTCTTCTGCCGATGCTTCCGATGCAAATTCTGCTTCGGCAAAAACCTCATTGGCAAAATGCTCCCGTCGCCGTCGTCGACGACGAAGGGCCGAACGGCCGTATCACTCACCTCAATCGGCTCGCGCTAAAGCATCGACTTCGCATCGGCATGCGCCAAACGATAGCGCGCGACTTGGTTCTCAATCTGCACACCGCAATCGTATCACCCGACGAAATTTCGATGATCACCCAAGAGCTGATCACTTCTCTTCAAACCTTCTCTCCCAAAGTCGAAGCGATTGAACAAACCGGCGCCTTCCACCTCGACCCAGAGGGCCTTCTTCGGCTCTATGGTGGCTATCGCAATTGGGCTACCTGCATCCATCGTTACTTGCGGGCCCGACATTGGCATAGCTCGGTTACGGTCGGTTTTCATCGCTATCGAGCGCTCGCAGTCGCGATGTTGCATGGCAAA
>JBFICQ010000171.1:0-7639 GCA_041581895.1 Polyangiales bacterium
GAGCTCCTGATGCTCGACGTTCCGATGTTTTTCGCGACTTGCGGGTCGGTGGCGCTCTTCTACATCACCGCGCATCGCGATCTGTACGGGAGTCGTTGGGAGGCGTTCAAGCAGCTGCCGGTGATGATGGCGCTCGGGATCGGTCTCTCGATCAACAACGCGCGTGCAGCCATCGAGGGGATGTTCGGACAAGACGTCGAATTCGTGCGCACACCAAAGCGTGGCGTCATCGATGGCCAGGGTACGAAACCAAGCCGCTACCGAGGTCTGTGGGCTTGGCACAACGTTCTCGAGCTCGCACTTGCGATCTACTGCTCCGGGACTTTGACGATCGCAATCGTCACGCAGAGCTGGGCAAGCGTACCCTTCTTGCTGCTGTTTTCGGCTGGTTTCTCGTACGTGGGGTTCGTGAGCCTCTACGAAACCGTCAGGGTTCGATTTTATAGAGGCCGCGCCCAGGCGGTTGTTCAGGGGGAGGGTGCGGCGTCGACACAACTGCCATCGACGCACTCGTCGCCGAGCCCGCAGTCGATATTGAGCTGACACTCGGCGAGCACTTCGCTGCTGCGGACGCAGAGCTTCTCGCCCTCGACTGGCGCACAGAACCGAATCGTGGCGTCGATTCGCGCGCACTCATCATCGGTCTCGCACGGAGTCCGACATTGGCCGCGACGGCACACGCGTCCCGGTTGGCATTCGTTTTCCGGACAAAAAGTCTCTGGGCGCGTATCCGGGATGCATTGGAACTGCGAGCAGTACTCGTGATCGGCGCACTGCGTATCATCGCTGCAGTTCGTGAGGCAAGTCTCGTCGAGACAGGGACGGCAGGCACCATTGGTACATTGCTGTGTCTCCGGACAAGGCTCATCGATGCAGGTGAGCAGACACTGCCCATCGATGCAGATGCGGGATTGACCGCACTCGAAGTTGAACTGGCATTGAACGACGGGGGGCTCGGGATCTGGCTGGGAGATGAGTTGCGGCTGAGGTTCCGTCGGGTTCAGGCACAATCCGTTCATACACGTCGTGCCGATCACGCAGTCGTGCTCGTCGGTGCACTCGCGTATGCATCCGAGGTCGGAGCAGACCTCGCTGACCGCGCAGTCGACTTCGTCCATACAAACCGCACGCGTGGGAGTGGGTTGCTCGTCGCAGTCATCGCCGCGGCAGATGAAACAGCCGCGGTCGGTAATTGGACCGTCAGCGACGCAGAAGTAGCGGGAGTCGTTGTTGCAGCCAAGGAGGCCGAGTAAGGCGAGAGAGACAAATGCGAGGGGTTTCATGGGGGCTTGGACGCCCCGGCTCGGGACGTATTCACGCCTCGACACCTTGAAAAAGCCCGAATTGCGTTGGATAACGGAGAAACTGGGGATGAGCGGCCACAGCAAATGGTCCACGATCAAACGTAGGAAGGGTGCCGTCGATGCGGCCCGCGGGAAGCTGTTCACCAAGATCATCAAGGAGATCACGGTGGCGGCTCGCGTGGGTGGGGGCGACCCGGACGGCAATCCACGGCTCCGGAGGGCTGTCGACGCGGCTCGGGCGGCGAACATGCCCGCCGACAATGTCACCCGTGCCATCAAAAAGGGCACCGGGGAGCTCGAAGGGGTCCAATACGAGGAGATAGTGTACGAGGGCATCGGGCCGGATGGTGCGCTGTTCGTGTGTGAGGTCGTGACCGACAACCGAAACCGCACGATCGCCGAGATCCGGAAGATCTTCGACAAGAACCAGGGCCAGATGGGAAGCGCCGGCTCCGCGGCATGGGCCTTCGAGCAGAAAGGCATGATCCGGCTCGACAACGGTACTGCAAGCGAAGAAGAGTTGTTTGAGATAGCGGTTGGAGCAGGCGCTGAAAACCTAGAGCTCGTCGGGGACCAGTGGGTCGTGACGACCGCCCGCAACGATCTCGACGCTGTGTCGAAGGCGATCAGCGATAGCGGGGTCAACGTGGAGGAAGCAGCGCTAGAATACGTTCCGAGCAATCCCAAGATCGTCGAAGGCAGCGACGCAGAGAGGCTCATGCGGCTCTTTGAGGCCCTCGATGATCACGACGACATCCAAAACGTGTTTGCCGACTTCGAGTTGAGCGAGCAGGCGCTCGCCGAGCTGGGTTGACCGATGCGTGTGCTCGGTATCGATCCAGGCAGTCGACGCACCGGGTGGGGAGTCGTGGAGCTCGACGGAACGCGGCTCCGCCACATCGCCGCCGGGACGATCGCGAGCTCATCCAGGGCTTCGCTACCCGATCGCCTTCGGATCATTCACGAGGGGCTCCAGCAGGTGATCGCAGAGCATTCCCCCGAAGCGGTGGCTGTCGAAGAGATCTTCTTCGCCAAGCACGCCAATGCAGCGCTCAAGCTCGGTCATGCGCGGGGGGTGGCGCTGCTGGTTGCGGCTGAGTCGAGCCTCGCGGTGCACGAATACCCCCCGGCGATCGTGAAGCGAACGGTGGTCGGCCGCGGCTTGGCCGACAAGGCTCAGGTGGGGCGCCTGGTGGCGGCCTTGCTCGGCTTGGCCGCGCCCCTGGAGGTCGATGCCTCGGATGCGTTGGCGGTGGCGATCACGCACATTCAGGCGTTTCGATCCGGGGCGGTCAAAATAGGGACATCTGTTCAGTAAACTGCTACGCTCGCCGCGTGATCGGGAGGCTGAAGGGGACGATCGAGCACCGTGAGTCGGACGGCTCGGTCGTCGTGGACGTCGACGGGGTCGGCTACGAGGTCTTCCTCCCGCTCGGCGCCGCAGGGCTCAGCGCGGGTGAGCCAGGTCAATCGGTGACGCTGCACATCCACACCCACGTCCGCGAAGACGCGATGACTCTCTTTGGGTTTTCGACGGCCCACGACCGGGCTGCTTTTCGGGCGCTCCTCAAGGTCAGCAGCATCGGGCCGAAGCTCGCCTTGGCGATTCTGGGCGTGATGAACGCAAACGAGCTCTACGAGGCGGTGGCCCGACAAGACAAGGCCGCTTTCAAGGGCATCTCCGGGGTCGGTCGCAAGACGATCGAACGAATCCTGGTGGACCTCCAGGACAAGCTCGATTTCGCTGCTGACGCCAAGACTGGGGTGCGGCTTCGTGCAATTGCAGGCGGGTCCAGCTCCGTCTCCGACGCGGTTGTTGGTGCGCTGGTTCAGATGGGATACAAACGAAGCGAAGCCGAGGCTGCATTGGGGAACGTTGCGGCACGAGACGAAGACGACGTCGAAGGGCTGCTTCGCGCGGCCCTGTCCGCGCTGCCGTGAGCAAGATGGAAGCACGAGTCAACGAGAATCTGAGCGCAGGTGAACAGGCGGAAGACCAAGCCTTCGACCGAAGCCTGCGGCCCGAGCGCTTCGACGACTTCGTCGGTCAGGGCCAAATCAAAGACAACCTGCGCGTCTTCGTCGAGGCGGCACGGCGCCGGCGTGAGCCGGTCGATCACACTTTGTTTTGCGGGCCTCCCGGGCTCGGCAAAACCACACTCGCATCGATCCTCGCCCACGAGCGCGGGGTCAACCTTCACTCGGCATCGGGTCCGGCAATCGAGCATAAGGGGCAGCTCGCCGCTCTGCTGACCAAGCTAGAGCCGTGCGATGTGCTCTTCATCGACGAGATCCACCGCTTGAACGTGACGGTCGAAGAGAACTTGTACACGGCGGTCGAAGACTTTCGCATCAACATCGTCAACGGTGACGGACCCTACGCCCAGACCTTGCAGCTTCCGTTGCAACCGTTCACCCTCGTCGGGGCGACGACGCGAACGGGCCTGCTCACGAATCCGATGCGGTCTCGGTTCGGCTACGTGGCGCGGTTGGACTACTACCCGGCGGACGCGCTGCGGGCGATCGTCGAGCGGAGCGCACGCTTGCTCAGGCTTTCGATCACGACCGAGGCCGCACAGGAGCTAGCGAGACGTTCTCGCGGAACACCACGTATTGCGAATCGGCTCTTGAGGCGAGCTCGTGACTTCGCCGACGTGCTGTCGGACGGCACGCTCGATGGGAACACGGCCCGCGAGGCGCTTTCACGGCTCGAAGTCGACGAGGCGGGGCTCGACCAAATGGACCGGCGTTATCTCGGGATCATCATCGACCATTACGACGGTGGTCCCGTCGGCATCGAAACCCTCGCCGCTGCGTTGAGCGAACCGCGAGATACGCTCGAAGACGTGTACGAGCCTTATCTGCTGCAGAAGGGCCTCTTGGCGCGCACGGCACGTGGCCGGGTCGCGACTCGGCACGCGTTCGAGCACCTCGGAAAAGAGCAGCCTCCCGAGCGCCAACCGGGTCTGTTTTGAGGGCGCGACGAAAACCCTGCGCTTCGTCGCAAGGGGCTGGTAGAGTCGTCCGAATCCCATGCAAAGCGGCTTTCAGCGGGCCGGCGAGGGCCTTCTAGCCTCCGCGGAGCGGTGGGCCCCGGACGATGCGCAACATTGGGGACGCTGGCGGGAAACGCTGAACAGCGAGCAGCGTGCCGAAGCACTGCTGCCGCTTCAGGCAGTGCTCTCCGGGCTCGTCGCGTTTCGGCACCTCGAAAACCACCCGCTTTCAGTCCCGGTGTCAGACTTTCGGCCGCACCTTCACGCCGTGAAAGTGGCCTTCGACTGGGCGCTCGACCTCGCAGGCCGCCTGCGACGGGAGGACGCCGGCACACAGGCTCGCCCGACGGGCGTGGATTTGACCGAGCCGGAGGCCTCTTTGCTGGACCTCGAGCGCTCCTTGACCGATGGGGTGCGCGTGAGCCAACGGCTGCTCGAGGTTCCCATGGTCGACGCAGCCTCGTTTCAGGCAAGTAGCGACCTCTTCCTCCGCGACCTGTCACGAAACGTTTTCTTCAGGCCACCGGAGCCGCTCGAGTTCGCCAACGTGAGAGAGCTGGTGCGCGCGGAGAGCCTCAGCCCCACCCTTCAAAGTTGGAAAAACGACAAGGCCAAGATGACGACCATGGTCGCGTTCCTGGCATTGGTCCGAAGCCATCGGTTCTTGGGGATCGCAGACCGCCAGATATACGAGGACGACGGGATCTACCGAGCGCACGTCGTCGTGGCTTCGGTTCGGCGCGAGCTTCGCACATTGACTCGGTTTCTGTTGGTGCAGGGGGTTGAGGCACTCGCCGATGAGTTCGAGGCAAGGCTCTTGTCGCTCGGAGCACATCACATCACCGGCGCTCGGAGCGGCATCACCCAAACCTCGCGTGAGCTTCAAGAGCTGCGCGAATCGGTTGAGGCCCTCGCCATGAAGATTCACGGCAGGGCGCGAACGGCGCTCGATCGGCCGATGCCAGAGCTCGACGTCGAGGGCAGCGTGGCTCTCGAGGGCGAACGACTGCGCAATGGCATTCGCGAGTTGCGCGCAACGGTCAAAGAGGCCGCCAAGGAGCTCCGGAGGATCACGCGCCCCGGGCCGCCGGACCGCCGGGCGGAGCGACTCGAGGAGAGCCTCCACCAGGATATCTGGGCCTTTCGGTTCATCCTCCGGGCGTTCGTGGCGAAGGCCTCGGCGGCGTCGCTGGGGGCCGATTACTGGGGCGATGTCGGCGACACCGATTTCGTCCGGGAGTTCGTCCGACACTATCGGGTCTTCGGGCCACGGCTCGTGGAAGGGACGGACTATGCGCGTCGCGGCCCACTGGCCAGGGCGGTCAGCGACCTTGGAACCGACGACGCCATCCGTGGTGCGAGCCTCAACTTGGCTGCCCGCGAATGCATCTTGTTTCTCGAGCATCTGGATGCAGCGTTCGAGGAGCGCGAGAGCACTCAACCGGGCGCTGCTGCCTTCGACAAGGAGAAAGCGGCGGCGGAGCTTCGCGGCTACCTATCGGGCGCCAAAGAGCGAAGCGTCTCGGAGCGCGTCGCCGCCGGTGCGTTCGGCGCGATTGACCCCGATCAGGTCGACGTCGGCTAGGCGCTCGTGTGGGGGCGGTGGGGCGGGACCAACCGAGGCCGAAGGCCTTCTAGGCGTTGAGCGCGGCCAGCGTGCGCTCGATGACCCAAAACGCAGCGAGCGATCCGATCACGTATGCGGGGATGGTGCGACTTTCACGCCACGCAACCGGTATGGCTCTTCGAAAGGCCAGGTAGACCAACGCCGCGCAGCCGATGACGCCGAGCTGGCCAACCTCGAGCCCGAGATTGAAACCGAAAAGCGCGAGGGGAATCTCGTCGGCCGGGAGGCCCGCGTCGAACAGCACCGAAGCAAATCCGAGGCCGTGAAGCAGCCCAAGCGCCGCGGGCGCCGACCAAGGGTGTTTCCAGACCGGACCGCGGCCTCCCGATTGAATCTCGAGGGCCAGCACGACGATCGTCATGGCGATCAGGGCTTCGACCGACGCCTGGGGCACCGTCAGGATACCGAGAATCGAGAGCGCAAGCGTGAGACTGTGGCCGAGGGTGAACGCGGTGACCGCAGCGATCAATCGACGATGCCACCCGAAGAGGATGAGCAGGCCGATGACGAAGGTCATGTGGTCCCAACCCGTCACCAAGTGCTCAACCCCGAGCGCTAGATAGTCGAAGAACGAGTGAGTCTCTTGTTCGGGGGTCGCGACGGTGAGCGATGGCGTCCTTGCATCGATGATCGCGTGATCGACCGAGCCATCGGGCCTAGCCACGCGCACGACGACGTTGACCGTCGAGCCCGAGAGACCCTCGACACGGATCTTCGAGCCGACCAGGTCGGGGGGTTGGCAGCGCAAGAGCCGCGTCTCGACAACAGCTGTTCCGTCCTCGGAGAGCTGACGCTCTGGGGCTCGAAGCGGCTGGCAACCCTCGGGGACGCGGGGCTCGAGGGCCTGGCCCTTGGGTCGCTTGACCGGGGCGCGCCACGTCATGGTGATCGTCCCGTCGTCAGGGCCGGGCGCGAACGACAGCACTGCCGGAGCAAGGGGATGGGCCCACGCGTCTACCGGCCCAATGAGCCATGCGCCGAAGGCGATGAGAAAGAGCGCGCGTCGCATCATGGGCTCCTCTCCACGTGCACGACGTAGGCGTCGCGTAGCGCCTTCATCCGCTCTTTTCTGAGCCCTTCCTTGATCTCGGAAAGGAGATCGGCGCGCACTTCCGGCGCGATGATCGTCAGAGCGGGCACCGACGGTGGCTCTTTTTCGAGAACTCGCACGAAGTGGACGCCATAAACCGAGGACACAGGCCCGCGCCAGGACCCGAGGATGCCCTCTTCGACGACTGAGGCGAGCTCTCGTCCGTAGTTCGCCTGAACCTCGGAAGCCGTCGAGGATTGCACTACACGGAGGCCGGGAAGCGGGTCCCCGAGCCCCTTTGGAGGCGCTTCGCCGAGGGCTTCTAGCTGAGCGCGCATCGCGATCGCGTCGGAACCGAGAGCGTCTCCGCGTTTGGTCCCGCTCAAAAACACGTGCTCGAAACGCACCTTGCCTTCGCGTTCGAACCGGTCTCGATGGGCAGCGCGGTGCGTCTCGAGATCCACTTTGGTCGGCATTCGGTCTTCGGGTACGAACGCAAGAGCCTCCCGAGCCCGATAGAGCAGCCGCGCACGCACGACCGGGTCGTGCTCCTGCATGTTCATCTGCAGGGCGCGTTTGAAAAGGGTGAGATCGTCGTCCGCGCTTTCGGGCTCGATGAAACGCATGTTGCGAACGAGATGCGTGAAGACGACCGGGTCCGTGCGGTACCACCCGTACCGCC
>JBFICQ010000172.1:0-7562 GCA_041581895.1 Polyangiales bacterium
CGGTCGATCGTCGTCGCCGGGGGGTTCGGTTGTTGGGTTCTGCCCTGCGTCGCTCCCTTGTGTGGAACGATTCCGTTAATCGAGGTCGATGCTGACTTCCCCTGTCACGCGGGCGCTCTGTGTCCGCGCCGTGGCCTCCCAGGTGCCGGTCGCGCCTTCGAATCGTCCTTCGCCTCCTGTGATGGTGCCTACAAAATTGGCAAGGAAAACCAGGCCGTCAGTGCAGAAAAAGCTACCTGTTCCGGACGTTCCGGAAAGGATCGAGCCGTCACTATACGTAGTAACGAAGGTCGTGGTGAGGTCGTTTCCAAACGGCAGCTCGGCGGGGCAGCGGGCATCCGGAAGAGCCGCCTCGGCTACTACGGTTTGCGCGGAAAAGATAGCACTCCCGCTCCCTTTTGCGATTCCGCTCTGCAACGACGTGAATGCCCCGGTCGCTGGCGTGGGCGTGCCATCATCCTGCGAGCTGGTGATGAAGCTGCTTCCAGAGAGCCTCACATTGAGTGTTTGTCCATCGACGCCGTGTGCTTCTGGAACCGCGAAGAGGGCCAAGCCCAGCGCCGCCATTGCAATAAAAATTCCCTTTTTCATGATGAGTCTCCCTTTTCCTTAAAAAGGAACGCGGCGACATGTTTGCCGGCCGCTATGCGAACGCTGATGTTGTGGCCTTTGTATGCGCGTGTCCATACGGATTTGTTCGTGGGGTCGCCCGTGTTCCCGTTCCAAATGCGTGCCGACGGAACCGCGATGACAGATCAATTTCCCATCGGCGAATAACTTTCGTCGACGCAGCGACGAGACGCAGTTGTTTCGTCGTCGGTGACAACGTCAGTAACAACATCTCGAAGACAGGACACTGTGCGCCACGCCGGGGCTGGGATGGGCAGCACAGCGAGTGGGGGGAGCCCTCGTTCAGATCCTTAAAGAGACGCCAGGGCGACCGGGTCCCACTCGCGAGCACGCCCGTCCCAGATGGCGTGGCGCGCAATATCGACGACACAGCACGCGCCGCTTTGGCGTTCCGCCTCAGCGCATAAACGCGCGCTCGATGCTAGGGCGCTGCGCTTCTGCTTTGACTGCGCATAGAGAGATCGCCTCGACTGCGCCCGCCAAGTTTCGCGGGCCGCCCGTGAGCTCGGCGACTCGGGGCTCGAAGAAGCGCCGCACCTCCCGCGCTGCAGACTCGGTGCAGAACGACGCCGCGTACCAGGGGATGCCTCCGACTTGGTGCTTTCCGTACCGGGCGGCCAGCTCGTCAAAGCTCGCCGTGAACCACGCCCAGGCGCGATCGCGGGTACGTGGATTGCGGAGCTGGGGCACGAGGATGTGGCCGATTTCGTTGACTCGAACAACGGGACTCAAGGTGAGCGCGAGGGCGCGCATCGCGAGCTCAGGGTCCTCGGCGTTGCCGAGTGCCGCGAGGATTCGACCTCGCTCGGTGGCATCGATGCTCGACTCGACCCTCCGCACCAAATGATCGAAGAGGCCTTCGCCGCCTTCTTGAACGGCTGCTGCCAGCACCATGCCTGCTAGCTGAGGATCGACCGCGCGACGATTGGCTTTGGTTGGGTAGCCGACCTGGGCTTTGCCAAGCCGTGCAGCGCGGGCACGTGCGCCCGGATCTCGCACGTCCATCACCATGAATCGAATGACGGCCTCGCGAAGCAACTTGGTATCGCTCGAGTCCCCCTTTCGTTGCCGCCAGCCGAGAGCGTCGTATGGCTTGCGGTAGAGCCGAGATGCATAGGCCATGACCTTTGGGCGAATGGCGGCCGGGGCGGCGTCCTCGAGGATGAAGCGAAGCGGATCCATCGGTGCCGTCGCGATCTTGCGGGTCGGGCTCGCGGCGAGCCGCGGGAACCACGCAAGGAGTGTTTCGGCGTCGATGCCTCCCTGATCGAACGCCGCGAGCAAGCTGTCGATCACGGCGATTCGCCCACGCGCTGAGAGCTTTGTAAAGCCTTTGTTCCGAAGGGCCATCCACTCGGCCGCCGACAATGCAAAGCGAAAGTAGCCAGCCCCTTCGTCGTTTGGCATCCACCAAGCCGGGCAGTTTGGCAGCTCGACCCGGCCGGACTCTTCTTCGAGCAGACCGCACGTCACTCCGGAGCTGGTTCGCACACACAAGGGGATCCGCCAGCTTTGGCGTGGGTCTCCCTTGGATCCGATCGGGAAATATCGCTCTTGGGAGAGCTCGACGGCGCCACGCCCCTCGTGGCACTCGAGCTTGGCGCGGATCAACGGGACACCGGGCTGGGTCAAGAAGGACCGAAACGGCGTTGCCACGTCTCGATCGTCGACCGCGTCGAGGGCGGCCAACAGATCTTCGGTGGTCGCCGTGCCTTCCTGGTGTCGGCGAAGGTAGAGACGAATCCCGTCGCGGAACCGATCCGCACCCATCCAACGCTCGAACATCTCGAGAACGGCCGCGCCCTTTTGGTAGGTGATCGCATCGAAGGCGTTTTGAATGTCGTGGTTGTTCTCGACCGGCTGACGGATCCTTCGCGCCGTCGTCAGGCTGTCGACCTTCATTGCGTGTTGCGCGGAAGCGAGGCTGGCGAGGTCGACGCGATATTCGGGATGAAGAATCCCCACCACCTTGTTGCCCATCCACGTGGCAAAAGCCTCATTCAGCCAGATATCGTTCCACCACGGCATCGTGACGAGGTTGCCAAACCACTGATGTGCGAGCTCGTGCGCCATCACGTAGGCGAACGCCCGCCGTTGGTGCTCGGTCGCCCTGCGCTCGTCGAGGAGCAACAGCCACTCGCGAAACATGATGAGCCCCACGTTTTCCATCGCGCCCGCTCCGAAGTCGGGAACGGCGACGAGGTCGAGCTTTTGGTAGGGATAGGGCATTTCGAAGTAACTCTCGAGGATTTCGACGAACTCGCCGGTGTGATCGAGCGCGTAGCGGAGCTTTTTGCCTTGCCCGTGGGCCGCGATCCCGCGCAAGGGAACCGGGTACGGACGCATCTCGCTTCGGGGGAGCAGCGGCCCAGTGAGGACGTTGAGAGGCCCCACCGCCCAGGCGATCAAATAGGTCGGAAGCGGGGGTGTCGGTTTGAAATGCACGCGCTGAAGGCCGTTGGGAAGCTCGATTGCGCTTTCGACCGGCGTATTGGACGCCGCGAGCTGATCGGCGGGAATGGTCAGCGTGACGTCGAAGGGCGTTTTGAAGCGAGGCTCGTCGAAGCACGGGAAGGCGAGCCGCGCGCTGATCGACTCGAATTGGGTGAATGCGTAGGCGCGGCCCTCCGATTCGACCTTGTAGAGCCCCCGCAACGGGTGGTCGAACGCTGCGGTGTATTCGATGTGAAGGGTAGCGCGGCCCGCTGGCAGCTCTTCCGCGAACTCCACGCGCACAACCCCATCGCTGGTTCGTTGGTCCCAAGTTGCTGCAATGTCCACATCGCCGTGGTGTGCGCGGATGGAGGTGACGTTCAGGCTCTGGCCGTGCATCCACATGCCCGTGGTGGGTTTGTCGAGCTTCAGCCCGATGATCGCCTTTCCGGAGAAACCATCGCTGCTCGGAACGACGGTCAGGCTCAGCTCGTAGCCCGTCGGCCGCACACCTTCGGGAAGCTGGCCCTCCGGGGCCCGATGCACGAGGGACTTCGGAGCGCTCGGCTTTTGGGTCGTCCCGCCGCATGCGCCAAAGCAGATGCAGACCCCGAGCACGAAAGCGTGCTGCAAGCGACGCGGCGACCTCATTTCAGAGGCCTCGGTCCGGGGTCGTGTCCGAGCGCGAAGAGCCGATCATAGAGCGCTGGGCCGAGAGCCTTGTGCGAGGTTCGGGGCATGGCCTGCCCGTACGTGGGCGGCAGGCTCCGAAGTGTCTGTGCCAAGTCTTGGAGTGACGGACCACTGCGATCCATCGACACACTCGAGGCGGGCTGTCGGTTCGCCACCCATGTTGCGCCAAGTGTGAAGGCCACCGCGAGGCTCAAGCCCGCGACCAGCTTTTTGGGATCGTCGGCGCCCGCAACCCCCGCAGTGACGAAAACCAGCATGGAAAGCGGGACGCTGACCACCCAGCGCTGTGCGCGGTCGAGACGCAGCGCTGTTGCTTCACTGACCTCGAAGAGGACGAGCGTCCTCCAGTGCCGCTCTGGGACGCGCTTCAACAACCCGTCACTCAGCAGGACCGTCCGAAGCCATGGGATCGCCGCGACGTGTGTAAAAAACGGGGTTGCTGCCGGGAGATGCGCCAGCCGCCAGACGACGCCATCGACTTCCATGCGCGCGCCGAATACGCGCCAGATCCCGAAGGTCATCAAGAGCAAGGGGCTCAACACAACCACTCCGAACACGCAAAGCAGGGCACCGACTAGGGCGTCGACCGCGGGAGGAAACGGCAGGCTCGGCTCGACGCCCCTAACCAGCGCGACTGCCACGCCGGTGCTGACCACCCAAAGCGCCGCGGTCTGAACGGCTCTCCCGAATGCCTCCCACGCCGGCATCGCTGCGACCTCTTCAGGGGTTCGCTGAGAAAGAGCCATGGCGACCCAGAACGTCGTCGCGCAGAGGCTCGAGAAGAGCCAAGCCGAGGCCGTGGGCCACTGAGGAAGCAAGTCCGGGTCCGACGCCAGGGCCCCCACGACGCTGGCGGCGAGGAGCGCAACCAAGCCCAACGCCAGGGTCCCCCGGCGAAAGCGGGCGAGGCGGCGGCTTTGTGCCACCGGATCGCTAGGCATCCTTCGCGTGAGGAAGAGCTTCAAAACGCTGCAACTCATCCATGGGACGACGAGGCACCCAGCGAGGACCAAGAGTAACTTCATGCGAACTCCACCATCACGGGCGCATGATCCGACGGTGATTTGCGCCGTCGTTCCTCGCGGTCGATCACGGCGCCGATCGTTCGTTCGGCGAGAGGTCGAGTGGCGTAGACGTGATCGATCCGAAGCCCGTTGCCGCGTTCGAAGCCTCGACCTCGGTAGTCCCACCACGAAAAAACGCCGCCCTCGGGATGAAAGGGCTCGAACACATCGATCAGCCCGAACGACGCCACTTCGTCGAGCGCTTTGCGCACCGGATCGCAGGCGAGAACGGAGGAGCGCCATTCGCTCGGTCGGCCGATGTCCTCGTCCCGAGGTGCGACGTTGAAATCCCCGCAGAGGGCGACCTGATCGACTTTCGGATCGAAGGAGGCCTCGAGCATCCGATGCAACCGCCCCATCCATCGAAGCTTGTACTCGAATTTGTCCGATCCAACCTCGCCACCGTTTGGGAAATATGCGCTCAGCACGGTGATACCATTGACGTCGGCGCGGATGAGGCGGGCTTCCTGGTCGTCCTCACCATCGAGACCACGCGTCACGTTCGAGAGGGGATGACGACTCACGATAGCGACGCCGTTGTAGGTCTTTTGCCCAAACACAGCCGCCTCGTAGCCGCACTCGCGGACCTCGTCCGACGGGAAATCCGCATCGGCGACCTTGAGCTCTTGCAGGCAGAGCACATCCGGGCGGGCACCATCCAGCCAGTCGACCACGTGCTGGCGACGCGCCCGAATCGAGTTCACGTTCCACGTGGCGACCTTCATGCCGCTATGCAGTAGCATGGAATCATGCCGAACAGACGAATCGAAACCAAGGGTGCTCCGGCGGCGATCGGCCCTTACTCGCAGGCGGTGGCAGCGGGTGAGTGGGTGTTTTGCTCCGGTCAGATCGCGCTCGACCCCGAAAGCGGAATTCTGGTTGGTGACGGCGACGTCGAAGTGGAAACCCGACAGGTTCTAAAAAACCTAGACGCGGTCCTCGCCAAGGCGGGGGCGAGCCGAGCCGACGTCGTGAAAGCGACGGTCTACCTAGCGGATATGAGTGAATTCTCGAAGATGAATCAGATTTATGCCGAGTTCTTCGAGGGATGCGCTCCGCCCGCGCGAGCGTGCGTCCAGGCCGCGGCGTTGCCGAAAGGCGTTCGCGTCGAAATCGACTTCATCGCCCGACTCGAAAGGAACGCCTAAGGGTAGAAGGGGTCGCGAAGGTCCGCGGTGTCCTCGCGGTCCGGTCCGACGCTGACCAGGCCGACCCCGCAGCCGACCTCTTTCTCGATGAGCTCGAGATACCGCTGCGCTGCAATCGGAAGCTCGCCCCGCGTTCGACAGGACGAGAGCTCCTCGTTCCAGCCTTCGAGCGTTTCGTAGATGGGAGTCACGGCGTCGAGGCGTTGGAACGGAGGATGCGAGAGGCGCTGCCCATCAAGCTCGTAGGCGATGCAGACTTCGAGGGTGGGCAGGTTGCTCAACACATCGAGCTTCGTGATTGCGATTTCATCGAGACCGTTCACGGCCACAGCGTGACGGAGAGCGACGAGGTCCAGCCAACCGCATCGTCGAGGTCGTCCAGTGGTGGAGCCGTATTCGGTGCCCGCATCTCGGAGGCGCTGCCCCGCTTCGTCATGGAGCTCGGTGGGGAAGGGGCCTCCCCCGACTCGCGTCGTGTACGCCTTCGCGATGCCGATCGCCCGCGTGATGTGGGTCGGTCCGATGCCGGCTCCCGTGCATGCGCCGCCGGCCACGGCATTGGAGCTCGTCACGAAGGGATAGGTGCCGTTGTCAATGTCGAGCATCGTGCCCTGTGCGCCCTCGAGGAGGATCTTGCCCTCGGACTCCACCGCCCCACGAACCGCAGTCGTCGCGTCCCCAATGTAGCCGCGCAGCGTATCGCCGAACTCGGCGTATTGCGTTTTGATCGACGATGCATCGGGTGACGCGCCCCCGAGGGCTTCGATGACCGGTCGCCAGGCTTCGAGATTGGCGTCGAGCTTGGTGCCGAGATGAGATTCGTCGAGAAGGTCGCCCATCCGAATCCCCCGGCGGGCGGCTTTGTCCTCGTAGCATGGACCTATGCCCCGCTTGGTCGTCCCGATGGCCTCGTTGGATTTCGCTTCTCGAAGCTCATCGACCTGCTTGTGGTGCGGAAGCACCACGTGTGCCCGTTCGCTGATCAATAGACGAGCCAGCGTCGATACTCCGCGTTCGCCGAGCGCGCGGATTTCCTCGAGCAATACCGCTGGGTCGATGACCGTGCCCTGACCGACCACGCACTTGGTATCCTCATGGAGGATACCCGATGGGATCAAATGGAGGATCAACTTCTCTCCTCCGACGACCAAGGTGTGTCCGGCGTTTGCCCCTCCGGCGTATCGCACGACCAGGTCTGCGTAGGGCGTGTACAGATCGACGACCTTGCCTTTACCCTCATCGCCCCATTGGGCGCCAACGATGACCAACGCGCTCATGATTCATTCCCGGCTCGGGCCCAAGAGACTACGGTCGAATCGGGCTCCGAGTCGAGTCTACGGGAACGGCCATCACGCAGGCGGGTGAGCCGCGTGGTCCTCCCCTGCTGCCAAACCAATAGATCGTAGTCCCATGCTTTCGCGTAACGCTTGGCTTCGTCGATGCTCTTTGCCGAGACGGTAGCGACGCGTGCGGCTTCCGCTCGCCATCGGTCGGCGGTCTTGCGTTGTCGGGCGGAGGTGCCGCCCGCAACCAACACGCGAAGAGGAAGCTCTGCCTTCAGCGAGATCCCCGCATCGGAAAGCGCCCAAAGAAC
>JBFICQ010000173.1:0-7537 GCA_041581895.1 Polyangiales bacterium
AGCCTGACTGGAAGGCCTCGATCGCATCGTGCGGCTGGCCTTCCTCCATGTAGATGAGACCGATCATCGTCCAGCATAGGCAACGCCGTCGTGGGTCGCCCATCGCCACCTGGAACTCGCGTCGTGCATCCGGAAAAAGGCCCATCTCTTTGTATGCGATGCCCAGATCGAAGTGCGTGTCGCTGTCGTCCTCGGCAACTTGCTCGGCAACTCCGCGTTTGAATTGCTCGAAGACTGTTTCGACGTCGATCATCTCGGCGCCTTCGTCGACCGGCGCGATTTCTGCCACCTCGGCGAGCTCCTCCGCAAGCTTCTCCGCGAAGTCGAAACCCTCGTCACCTGGCGCGAGCTCCTCGTATTCGAGCTCGTAGTCCGGTCCGTCATCGACCGCGTCTTCCACAATGGGGGGAGCGGGCGCTTCGACTGGAACGGACGAGAGAATGGGTTGGGCGACTGCGGAGACTCCCGATGATGTATTCGCAAGCTCTTCGATCTCGCGGGCCTTGTCGATCACGAGCGCATGGTCCGGAAGCGTGAGTTTCAGCTCGCTGACGACCGCGCGGGCTTGGTCGAACAATCCTTCGACGAGATATGAGTCGGCCAATTCGAGAGTGCGCTCCATCAAGCTGGGTGCGACCGCGGCCGACATCGGAGTCACGGGGATGTTGATGAGCGGCAGCGCCTGGAACTCTCCGTACGTCATCGGCTCGAGCGCCCGCAGCGGAATGACTCGGCCCCCCGAGGACGGTGGCGCCGGAGCCGGCGGCACCACTCCGAGAGAGCTGTCTTCTTCGAGCTCTTCCTCGAGGTACATGATTCCCGAGGCGCCGCTCAGGCCGGAGCCGCTGCTCACTTGCGAAGTCGTGCTCACCCCGGAGGTTGCTCCGAGCCCCGACATCGAAACCGACACCGAGCCGCTCGATGCGGCAGGCGGGACACCCGGCGCCGGCGGCACGAAGTATTGCCCCGAGGCTGACGCCGTCTTTTGCAGTGCTTTTTGTGCCTCTTGGTCGTTTGGATTGAGCTCGAGAATGCGGCGTAGCGCGCTCATCCGCTCCTGTGGGCGATGTGCCTCTCGGTGAATTCGCGCGATTTCCCGGTACACGCTGGTCGCCTTGTCGCTTTGAGAGAGCATCAGGAACGCCTCGGCCAGCAGCGAGAGCGTCGAGACGTCGCGAGGGTCCGCCTTGAAACAGACCTGAAGCTTCGCAAGCGCGCGCTTCGGATCGCGCCGGGCGATATACGTTTCAGCGAGCTCGCGAGCGACGCGGACGTCATTGCTGCGATGATAGAGCAATCGTTCGGCGACCTTGATGTAGTCATCGAGACGACCCTGATCCCTCAGCAGGAACGCTCCCTGTTCGAACTCGTCGGCGGCAGCCTGCGTCCGTCCTGCGCGCGACAGCGCCTCCGCGTACTTGATTCGCACGGGAATGTGCTCCGGGTCGAGGTCGACCATTTTCTTCAGCATCTCGAGCGCCATGTCGGTGTCACCGGCACGCATGAAGCCGTTGGCGACGTCTTCGAAGACGCTCATCGCATCGCTCACCAACTGGAGCTGCTCGTACATCTCACCGAGGCGCACCTGCGCGTCGAGCCGCGACGGGTCGAGCTTCAGGATCTGCTTGTAGACCGCGATGGCCTTGAGAAAGAAGCCCTGCTGCGCGTAGTGGTTGGCAACCTTTTCATAGGTTTCGATCGCCTTGCCGCGATCACCCTTGCGCACGTACAGGTCACCGATTTTCAAGAGCGAGCGAACGTCACGCTTGTCGGCCGCGACCAGCTTCTGGTACTGCGCGATCGCCTTGTCGTATTGCCCGCGGGCCTGGTGCTTCCTGGCCGCGTCCAGAACCCTATTCCGATTGATGCTCAACGCCCTCGCTCAGCCCCCGTGCGTTCAGTACACCCACACAAGTCTACTAATGCCGCACCCACGCGGTCAATACGGCTAGGTAGGGAGCTCGTCCAGAAAACGCGTTGAAATCCGGCCTTCTTCGAAAGCAGGGTGCGCCAGAATGCGCCTATGCAGGGGGATGTTGGTCCGAATTCCGCCGATGATGGTCTCCGCGAGCGACCGCCGCATCTTCGCGATCGCGTGTGCGCGTGTCGGGCCATGTACGATGACCTTGGCTACCAGCGGGTCGTAGTGAGGCGGCACGCTCCATCCGCCGTAGATACCGCTGTCGATCCGGACGCCCGTGCCTCCTGCCATGTGGAGCTCGGTGATCGTTCCTGGAGACGGTGCGAAGGTCTCCGGATCCTCCGCGTTGATGCGGCACTCGATGGCATGTCCGCGTGGAGCGAGCTTTGGCGCGCGAAGCTCGATTGCGAGACCTTCGGCGATTCGGATCTGTTCTGCGACGAGGTCGATTCCAAGCACCAGCTCGGTGACCGGGTGCTCGACTTGAATGCGTGGGTTCATCTCGAGGAAGGTGAGGTCTCCGTGCTCGTCCATGAGAAACTCGAGCGTTCCTGCGGAGAGATAGCCAGTGTCTTTCATGGCGCGGCGGATGGTCGAGGCCATGTCGTTGCGCAGCTCGTCGGACAGCGCAACGCTGGGGGCTTCCTCGATGATCTTTTGATGGCGTCGTTGAATCGAGCATTCCCGTTCGCCCAACACATGGATGTTCCCGCGTTCGTCACCCAAGATCTGAAACTCGACGTGTCGCGGCCGTTCGATGAGCTTCTCGAGGTACAGCTCCTCGTTGCCAAACGAGGCGCGCGCCTCCGACCTCGCCGTTTTGAAGCTTGAACGAAGCATCTCTTCGGTCTGGATGACGTGCATACCCCGGCCCCCGCCACCCCCAGAGGCCTTGAGGACCACTGGAAAACCAAGCGCCTTGGCTTTCTCAACCGCATCGTCCGCATCTTTCGCAACGTCTGTTCCCTCAAGAACTGGAAGCCCAAGCGACTTCGCCAACGCGCGAGAGCTCACTTTGTCGCCCCACTGGCGCATCTGCTCGGGCGTTGGCCCGATGAACTTCAATCCGCACTGCGCGCAGGTTTCCGCGAACTCAGGGCTTTCCGAAAGAAAACCGTATCCCGGATGAACCGCATCGGCGCCGGTGATCTCCGCGGCCGCGATGATCGCGGGTATGTGGAGATAGCTTCTTCGTGGATCGTCCGGCCCGATGCAGATGGCTTCATCGGCGAGGCGTGTGTGCAGCGCTTCGGTGTCGATCTCGCTGTGAACCGCGACCGTACTCAGCCCTCGCTCGTGACAAGAACGCATCACACGGAGTGCAATCTCGCCTCGGTTTGCGATGAGGACTTTTTTGAACACGGCTCAAACGGCCTCGATTCGAAAGAGCCGGTCGCCGTACTCGACGGGCTTCCCGTTCTCGACCAGCACTTCGGCGATCTCGCCGTCGATTTCGGACTCGATCTCGTTCATCAGCTTCATCGCTTCGACGATACAGAGCACCTGACCTGGCGCGATTCGGTCTCCAACCTCGACGAAGGCCTCGTCGTCCGGCGACGCTGCGCGATAGAAAGTCCCCACGAAAGGCGATGTCACGAAAACGCCCTCGTCTTGCGGCTCGGCAGCTGCGGATGGTTGAGAGGTATCGGTTGGAACGGGCGACACCGGTCGAGCTGGTATCATGCCTGCAGTGGGGGCCGGCTCTCGCCGTATTCGAATGCGATCGTCGTCTCGCTCGACTTCGATCTCCGTGAGATTCGCTTCATCCAGGAGTTGGATGAGCTCTCGCAGTTGATCAAGGTTCAGCTTCATTCCGAGCTCTCGTGCCGCAAAGTTCACGCAGCAGCGTTCAGATAGTCGATAAGTGCGCGAAGTCCAAGCGTGTAGCTGTCTTTTCCAAAGCCGATGATCGAACCGACACAGACCGGAGCGGTGAGTGACTCGCGACGAAACGGCTCGCGAGCTGCAGTGTTCGAAATGTGAACCTCCACTGTCGGTAGCCCACATGCGGCAATCCCATCTCGGAGCGAAACCGATGTGTGTGTGAGGCCTCCCGGATTGATGATGACGCCATCGAAGGAGCTGCGCGCGTCGTGAAGCCAGTCGATGAGCTCGCCTTCTTGATTGGATTGTCGACACTCGACGGTAGCACCGAGTTGTTTGGCAAGCGCTTTGAGGGCTTTCTCGATGTCTTCTAGTGTCGTTGAGCCATAGACATCGGGCTCCCGCGTGCCCAACAAGTTGAGGTTGGGGCCATTGAGCACCAAGACGCTTTTGCTGGAGCTCGCCATGACCTCAGAGGTTGTCGATGAGCGCGGGCGCGCTGATGCGCAGTAGATACCGGGCTTTGCCGATGTTGCCGCCAGGCTCGAGGGTCAACGCGACGAAATACTCGTCTGACAGCAGGCGCACCACGGTCGTGAGCCGCTCTGTTCTCACCGAAACTTCGTTCGTCGTCCCTGTGTCGAGCATCTCGGCTGCCCGCTGTACGCCCTTGAGCACGACGCTGTACTCCATTCCCACCGACTCGATGTCGAACGGACCATCGACTTTCGAGTACTGGTCTATGGCGATCCCGTCCGAAGCCATGAGTAGCCCAGCTACTCCGCCGTCCGTTCTCTCGACAAGATCCTGCAGCATTTCTTTGAACATCGCGCCTCCGCGCCCAATCACCGCACGGACACGGCCGCGGGTCAAGTATCGCGTCCGGTCTGGTCTGGATGAGCAAACGATACAGTCAGACCACCGCCTTCGGTCTCGGAGAGAGCCAACGCGATTCCGTGCCGCTTGGCGACATCGCTTGCGATGTGCAATCCGAGCCCCATCCCGTGCGGGTGGCGGGTACGTGCGTCGCCTCCCCGAAAGGAGGGCGCAAGAACACGTGCTCTGTCGCTTTCTGCAATCCCCGGCCCGTCGTCGACGATCCGGAGGGACCAAGCTTCATCATCGCCGTCGAGGATGACTGCGATGTGCCCCCCCGCATGGTTGTACCGAACCGCGTTTTGCACGACGTTGCTAAACGCTTGTTCCAGCAACGTTAGGTCGCCTTCGAACTGAATGGGGTCCTCTGGCAGGGCGAGTTCGAGCGCGACTTGTTTTCGTTTGGCGATCGGACGGTGGCGATCCACGACGCGTTCCACCAAGCGGCTCAGGTCGATGGGGTCCCGATGTCCGAGGCCCGCCCCGGCTTCCAGGCGCGCTGCGGCATTGAGGTTGTGGAGCAGGGAGCCCAGGTAC
This sequence comes from Polyangiales bacterium, assembly GCA_041581895.1. Taxonomy (GTDB): domain Bacteria; phylum Myxococcota_A; class Polyangia; order Polyangiales; family Houyiibacteriaceae; genus SG8-38. The sequence goes on from JBFICQ010000173.1 coordinate 5,159, forward strand.
TGAGACTCCTCGATGCTGGGTACCATCGCTTTGGCGTCGAGGGTGTCACCTGCTTCGAGCCGTTGCTGCAGCGAAACCAGATGACCTTGCAGAACGCTGAGCGGCAGCATGACGTCATGGGTCGTGTTGGCGATGTAGTTGCGTAGCGCGGCCTCGCGCTCCCGAAGCGACTCTAGCTGCGTTTGAATTGTTTTTCTGCTTTGCTCGAACGCACGACCGAGATCGGCGATTTCGTCACTCCCGTCGACGTGAATGGGCTGATCGAGGCCTCTATCGATCTTTCCAACGGCTTCGGTCAGCTGGCGTACTCGGCGTACGATCGGGCCTGCGGCGAGCAACGCGATGATGATCACCATGATCGAGATCCAGAACGCCGGTATGAGCACCGCCCCCGAGAACAATGGCGGCGGTCCCTTGGCGCGAAGAAGGACCACAGCACAAGGTCCCTCGTTCCACGGCATGCGGATAGCGATTTCGGCCCGTCGTCGGTCAAAGGACCGCGTTCTGGCAACTCGGTTGCCAGCCTCGAGTTGCTGAGCGAGCTCCTTGGGAAAGGGCGGGCTCTTCGGGTTGAGGCTCTCCAAGCTCGAGTCGTACGCAAAAACTTGGCGCTCGCCCAGCGGATGCCGGCGTGTGTGCTTTCGAAGACCACTACGCCGCGGATGATCTCCTGGCCACCCTTGCGGATCGGCCTCGCAGCGTTCGCGTCCACCCGACTCCATGCGGTGCACTGCAGCCTCTACAAGCGCATCCACGCGCACTCGGGCTTGGAACCTCGATTGCGCCCACCCGAGCAATACCAGTACCGAAACGGTTGCAAGACCCAGAGTGACCGCAAGTCGAGTACGGAGCTTCATGATGTGTCCGCGAGGCGATACCCGATGCCCCAGACGGTCTCGAGTTGCGCCGCCGCATCCCCCAGCTTGCTTCGAAGCCTGGAGATATGGACGTCGAGGGTTCTTCTGCTTCCTTCGTTCGCGGGGTCGAGGACGGCATCCACGATCGCGTCTCGGGTGACTGCAGCTCCTTTTCGGCGGGCGAGCAACGCCAGGATTTCGAACTCGACTGGTGTGAGGGAAAGCGCGCCGGTCGGGGTACGGGCCTCGCGACGTTCGAGGTCGATTTGAATCGCGCCTACGGCGAGGTTTCGGGTTTCGACCAGATTCGGTCGCCGCAGGCAGGCTTGGATGCGCGCGAGAAGCTCCTCGGGAAAGAACGGTTTCGTGACGTAGTCGTCGGCGCCGAGCTTCAAACCGCGAATCTTGTCCGACGTGTCGTCACGCGCGCTCAGAATCAAGACCGGAACCTCGGACTTCAGGCGGTACCGCTTGAGCAGGTCCATGCCATACGTCCCCGGCAACATGAGGTCCAAAATGATCAGGCGATAGCCGTCGGGGTCGACCTCGCGTGCCGAGTCACCGTCTCGAAGCCAGTGCGGATCGAACCCTGCTTGCGAAAGCGTCTCTACCACTTGCTGACCAAGTGCGACGTCGTCTTCCACGAGCAGGATTCGATTCGGCACGGTTTGTCCAGTTACTCCAGGTCCCCGACTTGGTGGCGCTCCCACCGCTTTTGCATTCGCTTGGCCTTGTGCTCGCGCTTGAGTAGGCGAAGCTCCTCGCGCTGGGCGCAGCTCAGGTTTGCATAGATTTGATCCTCCGTCTCGAAGCGAAGGTCGCGAAAGGCGGTGAACTTCTCCCGCCCGCGAGGCATTTCTTTGATTTCCTGAGCGCGTGAGCGCGCCTGCTCCAGGATGGTTCGGATCTGTGCCTCCTGCGCGCTGCTGAGGCTCAAGCGGTCGGTCATGTCGGCGAGATGCTGCTCCATTCGCTCAGGCGTCCAGCGATGGCCCTTGGCATGAGGCCCATGTGGGCTTGCCAATGCAACGGCGCCAACGGTCAAAGCCAGCCCGAACACGCCCCCAATCAACGCTCCGATGATGGTTCCCTTGTTGTACGACTTCATGAGTGTTCCTTTCTCGGAGGTCTCGCCTCCTCATGAAGTACATCAAGCCGACCTTAAGCGATTCTTAACGCGAGGTGGGATTTTTGCCTTCCGCGGGGCGAACAGCACATCCGGATGAATTGAGCGCTCTTTTCGGTTAGGTTCCCCACGTGGCTCGGTCGTTCCTGGTCCTCGACATCGAAACCATCGCTGATCCAGAATTGGTGTGGGACGCCGCGGTCGATGGATTCCCGCCCGCGCCCTTTCATCAGGTCGTGGCGCTCGGGGTGCTTTGGCTCGATGGCGACTACGGCTTTCAAAAGCTCGGTGCTTTTGGCGGTGAGTCCGACGCGACTCCCGACGAAGCGACTGTGCTCCGGGAGTTCTCGGACTTCGTGGGAAAACGACATCCGACGATGGTGACGTTCAACGGTC
>JBFICQ010000174.1:0-7515 GCA_041581895.1 Polyangiales bacterium
GACACCGCGGCCTGCGTCGACACGACGTTCAACCTGACGGTCAACGACAGCGATACCGGAACTAACTTCGTCCCGTCAACTCTCGGTCAGAACCCGGTGACGGTGGCTCCGGCCGAGACCGTCGGCGTGACGCTGACGGTGACCGGGCAAGCGGGTGCACCCAACGGCGCCACCAACGACAGCTCGGTCGCCACAGGCGCGGACGCCAATCACGGTGCCGTGACGTCGAATACGGTGACCACGACCATCAATGTGGGCGGCCAGGTTGATTGCTCGACGTTCACCACAAAGCAGACCTGCAACGCCGAGCCGACCTGTGTTTGGGTTAACAGGAACAAGGTGTGCGTGCCTAACTAAGATCGGTTTTCTGGCTGAACTCAGAGGGGAGCAACTGGCTCCCCTCGCCGCCGCCGGAACAAGAAGAAGGGTTGTCTAGAGGAATAGGCAGGCCGACGGTCGCTTCACTGCGAAGCGGCAAAGAAAGTGCTCAGCTCGCGGGTGACGGCGTCGGGGGCGTCTTCCTGGGGAAAATGGCCCCCATCCTCCAGGATAACGAAGCGGCTCTCGGGGAGTAGCGCCCTGAGCTCGAGGTGCTCGTTTCGGAAATAAGCGTCGGGCGTGCCCCAGAGGATCAACGGGTCTTTGGGCATCGATGGCAGCGCGTCGACGACTTCCCGCATCAGCTGCGGGTAGCCTTCCAAGCGCTCGAGGCGGAGAAAGGTGCGCCGATTGCCGAGGTGCCGACTGGCTGCGAGGTAGTGGGCGGCGACTTCGGGGTCGGATGCCGATTTCATCATTTGCTGGAGATTTCGTCCCCAAAGGTTGGCTTGGATGAGCAACAAAGGTCCGGTGAACGGCGCCGTGAATGGTTTCCAGTACCAAGGCGGGCGATAGCTTGGCCGGACCGTGGTGTTGATCAATGCCCAGCGATGAACCTGCTCCGGGCGTTGCGTGGCACACGCAGCGCCGATCGGTCCGCCCCAGTCGTGACCGACCCAGCTGTAACGCTCGATCCGCAAGTGATCGAGAAGCGCGCGTAAAGCATTCGCCTGCTCGCGAAACGAGACACCGGAATCCGGCGCGACGGACTTACCAAAACCCCACACGTCAGGCGCGATGACCCGGAACCGCTTTGACAGAGTTGGAATCTGATGTCGCCAAAGGGCCGAGGTGGTCGGGCTTCCGTGGACGAGGACCAAAGAGGGGCCTTGGCCTTCGTCAACGTAATGGATCCGATTTCTGCCGAGTTCCACGTCACGGTGGTTTAGCCGTTCATACTCTGCGATGGTCAATCGGTTTGGCGCCGTCACAGGGCGGACTCTATGATGCAGAGGGCTTGATGGCCCGACGGCGCCAGAGCAGGCTTCCCGTCACGAAGGTCGAAACGAAGATCAAAGCAAATGGCAACCAAGTGCCAAGCACGCTCGAGAACATTTCGAAGCTACCCTGGATGAGCCACGCGACAACCAGGGCATCGAGCGTGATTACCATCGCGGTGAAGGTGCTCGCAACGACGAAGGGAGGACGCCCGCCGGTCCGCAGGAACAGATGCGCCGTGACGGCCGCGAAGATGATCGGTGCGCCGATGGCGTGTGCTGTGAGCGCGGTTGTGAGCGATGTGGTTGCGAGCAGCCCGCCCATCAGCGCGGCGCAGGCTGCCCAGCCCACGAAACCGTGCGCGACCACAGCGGCGAGGGATGCGCGTGGGGTCATTCCCATGGCTTGATGCTGAGGAAGGCGTCGGTACGGCTCAGCTTGTTGCTGAGCCCGGTCGCGAGGTTTCGGAAAATCACCAAGCCGATGTCGCTTCGCTGTTCGAGGAGAAGATTGAGATCCTTGTGGTGAACGGCGGCCGCCTCAACCGACCCTTCGGCAATCGCGGTCGCTGTACGCGGTGTTTTGCGGAGGAGCGACACCTCGCCGAGGAGCTCACCTTCGCGCACGGAGCCAACCTCCTCGGCCGGGCTTCCGGAAAACACGCGCGCACGGCCCGAAAGCAATACGTAAAGGCGCGCGTCACGCTCGCCGGTTTTTACGATCGTGTCTCCGTCCGAAAAGCTCACCGTCTCGAAGAGGGTCGAAAGGCGAGACACTTGCTCCCGGTTCAACCCCTGACCAAAGCGCGTCTGAGGCAAGAGCTGGACGAGCTTGGGCTGGATGGCCCTAGTGTTGAGGTTGCGAATCACCATCTCGAACACGGGCTTCGCCTCGTCGATGAGATGTAGATCCGTCGTCCGGACCGGAACATAGAACCGGTGCATTCGGACCGTGTCCAGCCGCTCCACGTGATGAAACACGGCGGCAGGAAGATAGGCTACCGGCACGAAACCGATCTCGAGAAGTGTCTTCTGCATCCGGGGCGCGTGCGCGTTCACGTCCACCTCGACGTAATCGACGCGCCATTCCTCGCGCGACCGGCGCATGAGCTCCTTCAGCAAGACGCGAACCGGATGCTCATCTGCGCAAACCAGCTCGAAGATCCGCACTGCATGGTCGAGGCGCGCATCGTGCGCGTACCCCACCGCGCCTGCGAGATGACCGTCTTTTCGCGCCAGAAGATACGAGGTGTTGTGCGACTCGAGCGCGCGCAGTCCGAAGTGAAGCCGCGCTGGTCCAAAGATCTCGGGCTGCTTCACTCGGCCGCGCTCGAATCGCAGAAGCGATGTGTATCCTTTCGCACTCATCTCTTCGATTTCGAAGCTCTCGTCGAGACCATAGGGCGGAGACATCTCGTCGACGATCGCGTCTGGCTTGATTCCGCAGCTTCGCAATGCGCGCTGTGCCAACCCGTACACCTGTGGGGCGACGCGCGGATGGTTGCAGCGCAGCTGCAAGCCGTCACCGAAGTGGCGAACGAAAAGCGCCACCGACTCGCCGTTGTGAATCGGCAAAAAACCGATTGGGGCAAAGCCGTGCGCAAGCGAGATCTGCTGGGACCGGGTGTGCGCGACGCGGTTATCGGCGAAGCCGATGTGTAGATAGGGCGAAACCCGCTGGATTCGCTCCGCCATGAGCCGATGCCCGATTCGCTTGCCTCGCATTTCAGGGCGAACGACGAGTCGTCCGAACTCGCCGACGAGGTCGGAAAAGGCGCCCACGTCGATCACCACCGATGCCGAGGCGACGATTTCACCCGCGCCATCTTCTGCGACGAGGACGAGCGAGTCATCGCTATAAATCATCTTTCGAAGATAAGGTTCGGCGACGAATTCTGGATGCGAGTAGCGGTCGCCGTACGTCGCGCTAAAGAGCCCCTGAATCGCCGTGACGTCTGCCTCGCCCGCAGGACGAATCCTCACCTCGGCTGTCGCGTCGACCTCCACCATACCCAACCTTCCATCAGCAGAAACCCCGAGCATAGTAAACCCAAAGGCGATCAGAGGAAGCAAGCCATTTTTCAGCGCGGTGAACTTCGGGTCGTACGAGAAAAGCGTCACCGGTGCCCCGGGCCTTGCCCTGGGTTCGTACGCCTTCGCCTCGGGCTGCGCCCCGAGTCCGGTAACGCGGCGACAGCCAATGTGCCGCTACTGGTCAAGGGCGAAGTGCGAACGCGTATGCCGGTCCATTTCTACCAGGACGGCTTCGAGGGCATGCCGTGGGTTCAACGGGGCTGACAGCCCAGGGCGCCGTGAGCGGCGGTGTCCAGGAGGAATGCACGACCTCAGTCGAGCGCGTCTTCGAGCACGAATTTCGAGCGATCGCGCACCTCCACGACCTGCGATCGGTACTCCTTGCTGTCGAAATATACCTGCATCGACAGGCTGATCGGCAGGACTTGGGGGTGGGGCTTCCATTGAAACGTATCGCCGCCGACCTCCCTGACACGGCCCGTGTCGACCGCGTGACTCGCTTCGCCCAGAGGCAGGCCGTCGAGGTCACGCTCGAGTGCCCGCAACGTGCCCTCGTCGACTGGATCGACGAACTTCATCACCTTGCCGTAGAGGCTCGCGTTGTGGAACTGCTGGGGGTTGTTCATGAGTCCGTCGCACTCGAGCCGAGTCGCCATCAGCCTCAGAAGCTGACCCTGCCAGTAGAAGAGCCCGAGGCCGGGGCGCTGCTGGTCGGGTAAGGGCGGCCGGTCGGGTGGGAAGCTTCGGCGGGGGTCCTGCATCAGCAGCCATTCGACGTTCAGCATCTTGCCGGTGGTTCCATTTGGAAGGCGCAGCGGCTTGAAGCTGAGCACCATCTCGACCAGCAGGTGCTCCGGATCTCGCTGCTCAAAGTGGATGCGAAGCGCATGACGTGACGCGTCGCTCGTGTCGGTCGACAGGAGCAGATTGTCGAACCCTTTGTCACGCAGCATCTGCAGAAATCCATAGCGCTCGAGTGCCAACTGACCGCCTTCCTCGGTATAAAGTCCGAGGAACCGATCGATCCGGGCTTCGGGTGGCTGAAACAGACTAGAAAGATCAAGCTCGGTCAGGCTGGGGTCCTCGCGGGTCAGGTCCTCGCGCGTGAGCTCGGCATACACACGGCGGGATCGGGCCTCGACCCAATCGAGCTGAAGCCGGTCGCGAAGGTTTCGCCATTGCTTCGTCAGACGCTCTGCAAGACCAGATATCACCCTGCGACAATCCTACTGAATCGTTTGGGCCAAGGGAACTCGGCTGAAAGGAGGAATGGGCCTTGACGCCGCGCGGGACTGCCGCGACAGTTGCGGCTGGCGTCGAGCCCGCCCCTGTTCCAGAGAAGGACATGACGGACATTCCATCGCTCAAAGGACAGGTCCCGCCCGAAGAGTGGCAGACCCGCATCGACCTCGCCGCAGCGTATCGCCTAGTCGCGATGCACGCCGAGCAGATCCTCGCCGGCGCCAAGCAAATGAAAGAACAGGTCACGCATGGCCTGGGCGGACAGCTCGTTTGGCCGGGCCTCCTCCGTAAGCTCGATCGGCAGATGCCGGGTTACGACCACTAAAGCGGGCAACGTCAGCTCGCCCCACGCATGCACCGACTGATCACGCTCGCATTCTCGCACTACAACGAAAAGGCGCGATGGGCGCTCGATCGGTTTGGAGTAGAGTACCGCGAAGAGCGGCACATGCCCTTTTTCTGCACGGGGGCGGTTGCGATTGCGACTCGCGGGCGCGGGGGTGCGGCCGATCGAACGTCGACGCGGTTTTCGACTCCCGTCTTGATTTTGGATGATGGGCCCACGCTCACGGATTCCACTGCAATCGCGAAGTTTGCCGCGGGCGAGGACGTTTCGTTCTTTGCAAACGACGAGGTGAGGTCGCTGGTGGACCATTATGGCGACCGGTTGGGCCCGTACACTCGGTTGCTCGCGTATTGGCACGTGCTCCGGCATCCCGGGATGATCGAGCAGCTTGCCGATGACAACGTGGGGCGTGGGGAAGCCCGGGTCTTTCGAGGCCTCATGCCGCTGGTGAGATCGAATCTGAAAAGCTTTCTAAATCTGACCGAGGCGGGCCGAGACAAGGCGATGACGCGCTTGCGCGAGGAGCTCGACGCCGCAGGAGCAAGGCTCGCAGTGGGCCCGTACCTGGCTGGCGACCATTTCACAGCCGCGGACCTCACCTTTGCCGCGCTTGTGGCGCCGGCGCTTTGCGTCACGTCCGAGGAGGGCTACGGCGCGGTGTTGCCCTCCCGCGACGACCTGGACGCAGAAGCACGCGAGCTCGTGGACGAAACGCGTTCACACCCCGCGGGGCAGTTTGCGCTTCGGATGTTCGCTGAAGAGCGCCGCCGAGTTGTGGCCTGACTCGCTAGCCGCTGAGCTCGTCCATGGCCGCGGCGAGCTTCATGTTGAGCTCGGTGAGGCCTCGCGACCGAGCTCACCGAGCGCTCCGGCAACTCGCCGGCGTCGCCGTCTAGCGGGGAGAGGCCTCTCGAAGCACGAACGCCGCCCGGAGGCGGCGTGCAGTGCGGAAATCGCGTGGCAAATCTTGGCGCGGAAGAGCCAAGTGCACCACGTGCCCCACGTCGATCGGTCGATCGAGGAGGCCCGTACGCGCACAAACCGCAACCGCGTCGGGCATGCCATCCAAGGCATTCAGAAAGAATTCGTCAGGAGAAACGAACGTGATCCGTAGCTTGTGGAGGCGTCCGCCGATGTACTCATGCACCAGGTGCTTCGCCCCCAGGTGAGTGCCGGGTTTCTTGTCTTCCCACTTCATCCACACATGGTCGCGCGGATGCCAACGCCTGTAATGCTCGGTGGTCTGCAGGTACTCACCGAACCACCAGCTCACCATCTTTGGCGATACTTCGGGCATGCGCGTAAGCACCGCCACGTGAAGAACTCCGTCGGGAAGCCGCTCGACCCCACTCGAGTAGGGGAGGGTTTCCGGCGCCAGAAGCATGGAGACCTCTTCGAGCTTCATGCGACGGCTCCGAGCTGCTCGGGAATGAACAGGCGCACGATCATCTCGGTGTGGGTCTTGATGTACTCTTCTGAAAACGGGTCCTGACCGGTTGTCAGGCCCACCTGAGGGGCGAGGGCATACGGCGTGGAAACTGCGCCGATGAGAACGTAGAAGACATGGCTTGGCGGTCCGAGGGATGCACCGCCGGCAGACTCGATACCTTGCAACATTCCTTGCAGGAGCGCGCCCATCGGAGCGACGTGTTTCGCAACCAGCCACTCGAGGCGCTCACTCGGTCCCGTTCCCTCTTGGAGCATGAATCGGTGGAGCTCAGGGTGTTCGGCGGCAAAACGGACGAACTCGGTGAGCAGCAACCGCGCGGTGGTGACCACATCCACACCCTGCAGACCCGCAAGCCGAGCGGCGAGCCGATCCCGGAGGAGCCCGAACAGCTCGTCGCCCGCCGCCTTCCAGAGCCGAGCTTTGGTCCCGAAGTGATAGGGGACGGCGGACTGCGCCATGCCCGCCCGCGTGGCGATCTCGCGGGTCGAGGCTCCGTCGAACCCCTTGTCTGCGAACTCCTCGATCGCGCTCTGAATCAAGCGGGCCTTGGTCTCGATTGCGCGGCGCTGGGGCTTTTGGGCAGCGGCATGGTCCATCATTCGTCTATTTTGGGTTGACCGAACTAAAAAAGCAACCTAATTAGGTCGATCTAACTAAAAGATCGGCGTGGGCTGGCGTGGACCCCCCACAAGCGAAGCGATGGAGAAAACCATGAACGAGATTGAGGAACCGCGTTGGCGCGCGTCGTTTTGGAGCGCGAGGCTGCGAGCTACAGCGGTCGCGATCGGCGTGCTCTGTGCGTCGGTGGTGCTCGGCTGCGGCGACTCCGGCAGCGAGGAGCCGGAGGACGGCCCGCCTTTGATCATCCGAGACATCGAGGACATCCGGGACCAGGTGATCGTGGAGGACGACGTCGGAGTGGTCATGCGAGACGGGACGCGGCTTTCCGCCAAGGTCTTTCGACCCGTAGCCGAGGGCCAGTACCCGGTCATCATGATGATGACCGCCTACGGGAAGGACAGGGGGCCCGACGAATATCCTGCGGCGATTGAGCATGCGGAGCTGCCCGGCTTCGACTTCGGCACCATCGAGGTGAGCGAGTGGACTTCATGGGAAGCGCCCGACCC
>JBFICQ010000175.1:0-7510 GCA_041581895.1 Polyangiales bacterium
GAGGAGGGGGATGTTGTGCGCGGCAGCGGGCTGGGATGGGAAGCACAGCGAGTGGGGGGAGCCCTGTCTTGAGGAGAGGGTACTGCGGTCGAGCCGCAAGGCCGATGGGGTTCCCGTGTTTCGAGGAGAGGGTACTGTGCGCGGCGCCGGGCTGGGATGGGAAGCACAGCGAGTGGGGGGAGCCCTCGTTCAGTTCGGTAGAGAGACGCCAGGGCGACCGGGTCCCGCTCGCGAGCACGCCCGTCCCAGCCGGCGCCGCGAACGGAGTATCGACGACGCGGAGTCACCGAAAATTCAGGGTTTTTCGTCAGATTCGTGAGACACCGCCCATTTTCTTTGCTAACTCTTAGTCAGCCGCTGACTAACGGTCATTACGGCACTAAGGAGGAAACGTGGCGGTTGCCGAACGACGAGAACGAGAGCGAATTGCACGCCGGGAAGCGATCCTCGATGCGGCGCAACAGCTCACCGCCGAGGTCGGCTATCAGGCCCTTCGAATGGATGCGGTCGCCGAAGCGGCCGAGCTCAGCAAGGGCACGATCTACCTCTACTTCGCCAACAAGGAAGCGCTCTGCGCCGGGGTTGCAAGCCGGCTGATCGACGAGCTCCTTCCGGTTTTGGAGGCGCGTCTCGCCAAGACCGCTTCCGGTCTCGACGCCGTCAGGCAAGTGCTCCAAACGTACTTCGATTTCACGCGCGAGCACCCGCACCACTTCCGGTTCGCGGTCAGCTGGCTGAGCTCGGGCGAACGCATGGACGACTCGACCGAATCCTTTCAGCGGTATCGGGAACGAGTGGGCCGCGTGCTCCAGCATGCAGTGGTGGCGATCGAGCGAGGCAAGGCCGACGGCAGCGTCCGGGCGGACGTCGACCCCCTCCCCCAGGCGCTCCAGCTCTGGTCGAGCATGCTCGGCGTGATCCTGATCAACCTCAACAAGGAAAGCGTTTCCCAAAGACTTCCCATGCCCGTGGACCTAGACCGGGTCGTGAGTCTGCATATCGATGCGATGGCGCGGGCTCTCGCCGGAAAGGAGCTATCTTGATGCCGTACAAGATACTCGGCGTGCTGATCGCCGTTACGGCGACCGGGTGCAACTACAAAAAGCAGACCGACATTCCCGCGCCCGTCACCGTGCCTGAGACCTATACCGAAGGCGATGAACAGGCTCCGCAGCCCAGTGCCAAGAGTGACGTCGAGCAAATACGCGACGCCCGTTGGTGGAGACACATGGGCGACCCGACCCTCAGCACCCTCATCGAAGAGGCGCTTCGTCGCAACCTAAGCGTGCGCGCGGGCTGGGCCAGGGTGCGGCAAGCCCGATACATCGCCAACCAAGTCCGCGCGGCGCGGATGCCGCAGATCGGTGCGACGGGCTCGTTTGCCGCGGCCAAAAGTATTTCACCGTTTGGTGAAACGACTTCACTAGGCGCGGTCGGATCGCTGCCCGTTTCGTACGAGGTGGACTTGTTTGCGCGGCGAGCTCGTGAGCATCAGGGCGCCAAGCTCGATGCGCAGGCGGCGCGGCTCGATCAGGAGGCGCTCGCGATCACGATCTCCTCGGAGGTTGCCGAGGCTTGGTTCGACTCGATCAACGCCCGCATCGAGGTGGCCGTCGTTCAAGAGCAACTCGACACCGATCTCCGCTTTCTCGAGCTCGTCGAGCTCCGGTATCGCGAGGGGCTCAACTCCGCGGTCGACGTGCACCAGCAACGGCAGCGCGTGGCCGGCCAACGCGCCCTTCTCGCCCTGGCCGACGCCCAGACCGACCTCACCGATCAGCGACTTTCGATCTTGCTAGGCGAGGCGCCCGGGCGTCCCTTCCCTGTGAGCGGCAAGGTGTTGCCGGACATCGGCCCAACGCCGGACATTCAGGCCCCCGCAAGTCTGCTCGAAGCACGCCCCGACATACAGGCCCTTCAGAAGCGAGTAGAGGCGGAGGATCGGCGCGTAGCGGCGGCGGTGGGTGCGCGACTCCCCCAAGTCACCATCGACTTCACCCCTTCGTATACCTGGCTGCAATCGAAGATTACTTCGACGGGCGCTCTCGGCGGTACGCCGGGTGAGACGACGCCTAGAATTCGAGCCAAAGACTTCACCTGGAACGCGGGCGCTCTTTTCTCCGTCCCGATCTTCGATGGAATCGCGGGTTGGTCGGCGATCAAGGCGCAACGCGCGGTCCTCGACGATCTCTTGGAGCGTTACGCGGAGGCCATCCTCAATGGTTTGGTGGAAGTCGAAAGCTCACTCGTTCTCGAGCGTCAAGAGCGGCTTCGCATCCAATACCTCGAAGACGAGTTCCGCCTGGCCAACACCACGCTCGAGGCGACCCGCGATCGGTACCGCGCAGGCTTGAGCGACTTCTTGCCTGTCTTGACCGCGCTTGCAACGCGTCAAATCTCCGAGCTTCAACTGGTTGCAGCACGGCGCCAACTGGTCTCCTATCGAGTGCAGCTCTATCGAGCCCTCGGCGGCGCATGGCCCAAAGAATTTGGAGAGCCCGAGGATGACTAGACGCACGCAAGTCGGCTTGAAGTGGGCCCTGTCGCTCGGGGTGCTGCTGCTCGCGATCGGAAGCGCGTACGCGTTTATCGCAACGAAGGAAGAGCCCCCACGCGCCGAAAAACCACTCGAAGGGACGCTGGTCGAAGTGATCCGAGTGCAAGCCAACCGACACGAGGTCGACCTCCATGCCAAGGGTACGGTCGTCCCAGCCAAAGAGGTGGCCCTTCAGCCCGAGCTCGGGGGCCGCGTGATCTGGCAAAGCCCCGAGCTCGTGCCAGGCGGTCGTTTCAAAGAAGGGCAACCCATTTTGAGAATCGACGCACGAGATTATCGGCTCGCCGTGGAATCGTTTCGGGCTGAAGTGAAACGGGTGAAGCTCGACATGCGGCTCGAAGCGCGGCGCGGCGAGGTCGCCAAGCGCGAGTGGAACTCGTTCGGCGACATCGACGCCACCGACGATCAGCGCGCGCTCGCACAACGCGAGCCCCAGCTCGAAGCGGCCAAGCTTGCCCTCAAGGCCGCGCAAAGCTCGCTAGAAAAGGCCGAGCTCGACCTGGCGCGCACCACGCTTCGTGCACCGTTCAACGCCATGGTGGTCAGCGAGAGCGTCGATCCCGGCCAGCTCATCAGCCCGCAGATGACCGTCGCTCGCTTGGTCGGCACCGATGAGTACCACGTTCAGGTCTCGGTTCCTGTCGCCTCGTTGAAGACGATGAAGGCCCGGTCGGGAGACGAGCCGGGCTCTTCCGTGGCCGTCGTTCAACGTGTGGGGCAGGAGACCATCGAACGAAATGGCGAGGTCATTCGACAGCTCCCGGACCTCGATCCAGGCGGCGCCATGGCCCGAATTCTGGTCAGGATCGAGGATCCACTTGAGGACGGAGAGGGCCTCCCGCTCCTGCTCGGCTCTTTCGTCGATGTCGCCGTCGAGGCAGCCCCGATCGAGAACGCGGTTCGAGTGCCCCGCGCTGCGCTTCGCGACGGCAAGAACGTGTACGTCATGAACGACGATGATCTACTCGAGATCCGCGCCGTGCAAATCGCGTGGTCGGAGCCCGACGCGGTGCTGGTCTCCGGCGGCCTCGCGCCCAATGAACGGGTGGTCATCAGCCGCATCCCCACGCCCATCCCCAACATGCTCCTCCGCACTGCACGAGAAGAAACCAACCGCAACACCGAAACCCCGAGCGAGCCGGCCGCAGCCGCCCTCCCATGAGCGATTCCTTCGACTTCGATCCGCAAGAAGAGCGCGGGCCCATCGCCTGGATGGCCAAGAACGCGGTCGCAGCGAACGTGCTGATGCTCGTGTTGATCGTCGGGGGCTTGGTGACGCTCGCCTCGGGGATCAAGCAGGAGGTGTTTCCCGAAGTCGAGCTCGACATCGTCTCGATCCAGGTGACCTATCCCGGCGCAAGCCCGGCCGAGGTCGAGCAGGCGGTCGTCTTGGCCGTCGAAGAAGCCGTCCGTGGGACCGATGGCGTCAAGAAGGTCAGCTCCACGGCGATGGAAGGCCAGGCGTTGATCAATGTCGAGCTCCTTCTCGGCACCGACAAAGACCGCGCGTTGAGCGACGTCAAGAGCGCGATCGACCGCATCACTTCGTTCCCGGAGGACGTGGAGCGCCCCACGGTCAGCATGGTCTCCAATCGTCAGCAGGTGATTTCGCTCGTCCTCTACGGAGATGTCGACGAGGCGACCCTGCGTGCGGTCGCCGAGAACAGCCGACGCGAGCTGCTTCGCGATGACCGGGTCACTTACGTCGAGCTTTCGGGGATTCGACCCCTCGAGATCAGCATCGAGGTCCCCCAGGCAGAGCTTCGCAAGCACGGGCTCACGCTGGATGAGATCGCCGCGCGCGTGCGGGCTGCCTCGGTCGAGCTTCCGGGGGGAGGCGTCAAGACCGAGGCGGGAGAGGTTCTGCTTCGAACGACCGAGCGCCGCGATCGCGGCGACGAGTTCGGCGACATCATCCTGCTGAGCCGGCCCGATGGGTCTCAGGTGCGGGTTCGCGATGTCGCTAGCGTTCGCGATGGTTTTCGAGAGAACGACAGGGAGGCTACGTACAACGGCAAACGCGCGGCGATGGTCAACATCTTTCGGGTTGGCGACGAAACGCCGCTCACCGTGGCGGCCGCTGGCAAGGAGTACGTCGAAAAGCTGCAGAACACGTTGCCGAAGGGTCTCTACGCCGCGCCCTGGTTCGACACCGCCGAGATGTACGAGCAACGCATCGCGCTGTTGGTGAAAAACGCCCGCATCGGTCTGGTGCTGGTTCTGTTGACGCTCGGACTGTTTCTCGAGGCACGGCTCGCGTTTTGGGTAACGCTCGGTATTCCGATCTCGTTTGCCGGCTCGCTGCTGTTTTTCCCGGTGACCGACATCTCGATCAACATGATTTCGCTCTTCGCGTTCATCATTACGCTGGGCATGGTCGTCGATGACGCAATCGTCGTCGGCGAGTCGATCTACAAACATCGAACCGACGGAGAAGGCCGGCTCGAGGCGGCGATTGCGGGCGCAAAGGAGGTGGCGCAGCCCGTCATCTTTGCGATTCTGACGAGCTGCGTCGCGTTTGCGCCGATGCTCATGGTGCCTGGGCCGATGGGCAAGTTCTTTCGCGTCGTGCCGATCGTGGTCATCGCGGTTTTGATGATTTCGTTGGTCGAGTCGCTTTTGATCCTTCCCGCTCACCTCGCGCATCCCATGCCGTGGTGGGTGAGAGTCGTTCTCGCGCCCTACCTGTGGTTCATGCGGCTGGTCGCCAAATTGCAGATGCCGCACCGGTTGCAGTGGTTCGTGCAGCGCATTTACGTGCCGCTCCTGAACAAGGCTCTAGCGTGGAGGTACTTCACCATCACGCTCGGCATCGCGACCCTTCTGTTTACAGCGGGCTACGTTGCGGGCCGAATTCCCTTCACGTTCCTTCCCAAGGTCGAGGGCGACATGATCACCGCCCATCTGAAGATGCCGGTGGGCACGCCGGTCAGCGAAACCGAGCGCATCGCCGACCGGATCGGGGCCACAGCCCAGGCCATCATGGACGAAGAAGACGCCAAATCCGACGGCCCGACCATCTCGCGTGGGCTCTACGAAGAAGTGGGCATGATGAGCACGCTCGAGGTCAGCCCGGAGGGACTGCTCGGCAAGGAGGGTAGCCACCTCGCCACGGTCATGGTGTATTTGACCGAAGCCGGCTCCCGCCAGCTCACCACGCAAGAGTTCGTGCAACGGTGGCGCGAAGAAATCGGCGAAATCCCAGGCGCCGAATCGCTCATCTTCTCCTACGAGGTAGGGGTCGAGCCCGGAAGCCCAGTCGACATCGAGCTCATCCACGACGACGTTCCCACCCTCGAAGCAGCAGCCGAACGACTGGCATTGGAGATCGCCTCCTACAGCGGCCTTCGCGACATCGACAGCGGCGTCACCAAAGGCAAGGAGCAGCTGGACTTTCGGCTCACCGATGCAGCGGTTGCACAGGGCCTCACCGAGCTCGAGCTTGCGCGCCAGGTCCGCGCGGCGTTCTTCGGAGCCGAGGCCGTACGCCAACAGCGCGGCCGGGACGAGGTGCGCGTCTACGTCCGACTCCCGCTCGCAGAACGCAAGTCTCTTTACAACGTGGAAGAGCTGGTGATTCGCACGCCAAGCGGGGGCGAGATGCCACTCGCCCAAGCGGCCTTGCTCGAACGGGGGCAGGCCTACACCACCATCAATCGAACCAACGGGCGTCGCAACATCAGCGTGACTGCCGACATCGCAGACGAAGACTCGAATGCCAACGAGATCGTCGGGCAGATCGAGGAGCGAGAGCTGCCAAAGCTCCTCGCCGACTTTCCGGGCCTCGCCTACAGCCTCGGCGGCGAGCAGGAGCGTCAGGCCGAAACGATGAGCGCCCTCGGCCTCGGCTTCGTCTTGGCCCTGATCGTGATGTTCTCGATGTTGGCGGTCGTCTTTCGCAGCTACACACAACCCCTGCTGGTGATGTTGGCCATCCCGTTTGGTATGGTGGGCGCGGTCTGGGGCCACGTGGTGATGGGTTTCACCCTGAGCCTCATGAGCATGATGGGGCTGGTCGCGCTTTCGGGTGTTGTCGTCAACGATTCATTGATCTTGATCGTATCGATCAACCGATACCGCGAGGCGGGCATGGGCATGTGGGACGCGATCATCGCGGGCGGCGCGCGGAGGTTCCGGCCGATTTTACTGACCTCGCTGACCACCTTCTTCGGGCTCGCTCCGATGATCCTGGAGACTTCGGTGCAGGCGCGGTTCTTGGTTCCGATGGCGGTGTCGCTCGGCTATGGCGTGTTGGCAGCCACCTTCATCCTGCTGGTCATCGTTCCGTGTGGTTACATCGTCCTCGACGATGCGACCCGAAATACGAACAACTTCTTCGCCCGGCTGCGGGGCCGGCCAACAATGCCACCACCGCCGCCTTCGGAGCCTGCGGACGCCGAGATCGAGCTCCTCGTCGCCGAGGAGTAGACACCAAGACGGTCTTTTGCGTTCGGTGGCCGTGCGCGAGCGCTAAGAGGCCTGTGAAAAGGTCCAGCTCCCCGTCACCGCGCGGTTGCGATTGAGCTCGACCGGCCGCCTCATGAGCCCGAGAGCGCCGGCCGTTGCATGCATCCCCACCCAACGCGCCAGGTTTCGATACGCCGCGATTCGCCGCAAGTTGCGCGGAGAACGTTGCGCGCTGTCCCGGGCGACCTCGAAGACCTCGAGGTAGCGCGTGACGCAGGCGTCGGGGTCGGAGCGGCGCTTCGCGTTGCGGATCGCGAGCTCGGACATCCGATGGCGGAGCGTCGGCTTGGTGAGCAGGAGCTCCACGTGGCTCGCGAACTGGCGCTCCGCTTGGTCGTCGTCGGGGTCGACCAAAAAGCCGTCCTCGCCGTCGGTCACCTGCCCGGCGACACCCATGCCGTCGTCCATCGCGACGACCGGGAGCCCGCACCAAAGAGCCTCGCTCACCACCTGACCGTAGGTCTCGGAAAGCGAGGCGTAGACGAA
>JBFICQ010000176.1:0-7491 GCA_041581895.1 Polyangiales bacterium
CATTTCTCCGCTGCCCATGTTTCGCGTGGCGAAGTGTGCCCCGAAACCCCTCAAATGCCAGTTTGCCCGCTCAAAAAATGAAAATCCAGAACTGAGAGCCCGTTCAGCGTGTGTTCATTGAGGTTTCATCCGAGGACCGGCTCACCCTCGGCGGGTTTCTGCAGGGGCAGGTCCTCTGGAGGGGGGACCTGTGCCCCCGCCAGATACCGCGCGAAAAGCCACCAAATGACCCAAAGACCCCAGACCAAGCCGAGAACCACGCCGCCGTCGATGATGCCACGCCAGGGCTGGGGTAGGCTCCGCACCCACCAAATCAGCACGACCAACGCGCCGATAAACACCCAGCTGATGGTCATCTGACGGCGGGTCGAGTGAAAGAGGCTCATGCAAAAGGGGAGCGCCAGGACGACCCAAAGCGGCCGGGGGTTCTGGCCTAGATACACGGCGCGAGAGACCACCCGTGGCGAAAAACGTAGCTGAAAGCCGCGGTACCCCTCGAGATAGGCGTTGGCGACCAGCCAGCCGATGTAGAGAGCTTGCTGTCCCTTGGTCATCAGGCCTTCGGTCCAGGGCTCGATCGCCCAGGGCGTCAGGCTCCAGATCGCGCGGCCGAGCAGAGCCGACACCCAGGCAATCCCCCAGGCGGCGACCAGCTTTTCCTGCGGCGAGCGCATGATCGGCGCGACGTTAGCAGCCCGGCTCGCAATGTCGACTTGCCCTGAGGAGGCCTCCACCTCCATGCTCTTTTCTATCGGGTCATACGTTGGACGAAGTCGTTTACGATCTAGATGAGGAACAAGAGGCTGCGAAGCCGAGACGACCTGGGCTGCCGGTCGAGCCTAGGCGGATCCTCGGAATCCTTGCCGGCCATCGCAAAGTACTGACTCGAGCATTCCTGGGCGCCGCCGTGTTCGCCCTGATCGCTTCATTCTTCGTTCCCCGCACCTACGAGTCCTCGGCTCAAATCTTCTATGAAGGAACGCCACTCCTCGATGACGAACGCGACGAAGACGATCTGGAGGCTTTTCTCGATACGGTGCTTTCGCCGAGTCGGCTTCGTGAGGTTCGCGAGCGCTTGGGCTGGGGTGAATCCCTGAAAGCACTCGAGGCCAGGTTGAGCGTGCAACAAGAGAGCGACACCTCGATGCAAATCGTCGCGAAGGCCGGCAAGGCCGAGGAGGCGCAAGCACTCGCACAAGCGGTGCTCGACGTCTTTCTCGCGCGACAGGCAAACTTCAACGCAGACCGACTCGAGACTCTTCGCGCAGAAACCGAGCTCGCCCTCGAGAGTGCCAAAGAACGACGTGCCAAAGCTGCCGAAGCGTTCGAGTCGTTCCGAGAGAAAAGCGGAAAGCCGGATCTGCTTCAGGATCAGGAGCGCCTCCTCGAAAGGGTCGCCGAGCTTCGTTCGAAGGCAGACGAAGCGGCGGTCGAGGTGGCTGCTCAGCAGGCCCGGATTGAGGAGCTGAAGAAGGCACAGAAAGAGCTGCCTCGCACGGTCGTGGCGAGCGCAACGGTCGGTACGCCGGTCGACGCCCCCCTTGCCAAGGCGCGCGCGGAGCTCGCGACCGCCCGTGCGACGCTCAGCGAAGAGCATCCCCGGGTGCAAGCCCTACAACAGCGTGTGAACAGCCTTCAAAAGCAGCGCCAATCTCAGCCGAATGAGCGCGGGGAGCAGACGATGGTGTCAAACCCGGCTCGCGACGCGGTCGAACAAGAGCTCGCGACGACCCGAGCGGCCCTAGCGGCTGCCGAAGAACGCGAGTCGGCGCTACGCGTGCTCATCAAGTCGGTGAAAGCCGAGGCAGATTCGTTGGCACCCGCCGAAGGGGAGGCGCGGGAGGTGGTGCAGGCGCTTGCTGTCGCCGAGGAACGGCTCGCAGACCTCAGCGAGCGGGCCACCAGTCTTCAGGATGCGGCCGTTGGGCCGATGACCGGGTTTCGCGTGCTCTCCGCTCCGCCGCTGCCAGAAGAAGCCAAACGATCCAAGAAAAGCCTCCTAGGACTTGCTCCTCTTCCGGTCGTCGTCGTGCTGATCTTCGCGTTGGTGTTGCTAGTTAGGTCCCTCCGGTCGCTTGCCGTGGAGGCTCCGCGCGAGGTTGCTTGGTGGGGAAACGGACCTGTGCTCGGAACGAGCGTCTGGCCGCGCAACCCCGAGGCGCTCGACATTTTCGTCGACGAGCTCGAGGACCACGGTGTGCATGGTGCAGGTCGAACCCTGGTCGTTCCTGCGACGGAGACCGAGCGCGACATCGCGTGTGCCTTTGCGATGCGCTTGTCGGAGGCGCCGTGGCTGGCTGCTGCGATTCTCGACGTGGAGGAGCGCCACCTGGATGTAGGCGCAGGACCTTTGGTGACGCCGATCGCCCCTGGGCCCGCGCCGAGACGGCTTTCGTCGCAGAACACGAGGCCGCCATCGCCGGGGCACGCCGCCAAAACGCCCAAGCCGCCGGCTCGGCCTACCATCCAAGGTTTCGCCCCGCCTACGTTGCAGTCGACACCCAAGCGGAAGTCGAGATGGAGCTCGGCGCCGCCTCCGCCCATCAAATCCGATCAGACACCCAAACGTGCTCTCGAACCGGACAAGCCATCGTCTTCTCGGCCCCCACGAAAGAAGACGATCGTCGGCTTTCCCGCCGTAGGAGGTCCAGCATCGAAGCAAGTCCCCGGTCCGACGGCAGGCCAAACGGGGGCCCGATCGGTCCGGGGCGTCGCGCGCGCCGCAGTTCGAATGCTGATTCGTCCAAGCGATCTCGAGCCGGCCAACGGAGCTTCGACATCGGGTAACGGCAACGGCGAAGAAGCGTTTCTGCTGACGCGACCCGTTGCGGCAGCCGGCGCGTCGACCTCGACCGAAAGCGAGCATGACGCGCCCGCATCTCACGCGGTCATGCGCGCCGCAGTGCGCTTGCTCGGCGACGGTAATGAAGATGTCGCCGGCCTGCGCCGTTCGGCCCCCCCGGCTTCCTACCTGGACGGCAAGACGCCCGCCGTCGCGCTCGCCTGGAACGGGCCGCTCAGCGGACCGCTCCTACGTCGCGCGGCCCGCCTGGCTCACCGCGTTTTGGTCGTCGTGTCGTCCGGCATGAACGTCATCGAGCTGACACGCGTGAAGACTCGCCTCGGACGGGACGACGGGGTGGGTTACGTGCTGGTCAATGTGAAAGATGCATACGTCGACCTCGAAGACCGTGTTGGGGACGTCGAGGCATTTTGGAGCGGCCTTCAGCAGAGCGAGAGACGGGAATCCCGCGCCCCGTAGGCGCATATTTGCGGCCCGAAGTCGTCTAGTCTATCTAGCTTGCGCGGTGACGGACGCAGCAGATCGATTGAATGTCTTCGCGCCTGTAACCAAGGCGGAATGGATTGCGAGGGTCGAGGCAGACCTCAAAGGAGCCTCGTTCGACTCCCTGCGTTCGGAGACACCAGGCGGCAGCCCGCTAGAGCCGCTCTACGCCCCCGACGATCTCGCAGGGGTAGGGCCGACAGGCTTTCCTGGAGTCTTTCCGTTCGTGCGAGGTGCGACTCCCCTTGGCGGTTGGAAAATCCGTCAAGAGTACACCGACCCCCGACCGAGCGTCTGTCGTGAGATGATCGAGCGGGACTTCGAGCGTGGTGTCGAAGCGTTGTGGCTACGCCTTGGACCCCGTCATGGGTGTCGCGTCCTCACGGTCGATGACATCGACAGCTTGCTCGCCTCGGTCGATCTGAGCGCAACCTCAGTGTGCTTGGAAGCCGGGTCGGACGCCCTGGCGTTGGCTGCCGGGTTTGTTGCTGTCGCCGAGCGCCGCAAGGTCGGAGCGGATCACCTGCAGGGATGCTTTGGGCTGGATCCAATCGGACTTCTGGTGAGCCAAGGGCGGATTCAAGGCGGCATGCTTGCGCGTCTCGCCGAGCTTCGCGATCTCGGTGCTTGGTGTGCCGAGCACGCGCCATCGATGCGCGCGGTTTGCGTGTCGAGCCACGTATTTCGCGACGGAGGTGCCAGCACGGTGCAGGAGCTGGCCGCGTCGATCGCTACGGGCGTGGAGTACCTTCGCCAGCTGACCGACACCGGCCTGAGTGTCGAAGCGGCAGCGCGACAGATCCTCTTCGCGTTTTCGATGTCGAGCGACTTCTTCGTGCAAATCGCCAAGCTTCGTGCGGCACGTTGGCTTTGGGCTAACGTGGTGGTCGCCGCTGGAGGCGAGCCTCGAGCCGGCGCCATGGAAATTCACGCGCGGACCTCCCTCTTCACCAAGACCAAGCGCGATCCTTGGGTCAACATGCTTCGCGCCACGGCCGAGTGCACAGCTGCGGTTCTCGGAGGTGCCCAGAGCGTGGCCACGCTTCCTTTCGATGTGGCAATCGGGCCTCCAGACGAGCTCGCGCTGCGCGTCGCGCGAAACACGCAGGTGGTGTTGCGCGAGGAATCGCACCTCGATGCTGTGGCCGACCCAGCAGGAGGAAGCTGGTTCGTCGAAAGGCTGACGTTCGAGCTCGGGCACGCGGCGTGGCAGGAGTTTCAGCGCATCGAAGCGGCGGGCGGCATCTTTCGGTCGATGGGATCGGGGCGGCTGGTCGACTCGGTCCGCGAGGTCGTCACGAAGGCTCGAGAGAAAATTGCCACGCGCAAGACCCCGATCGTCGGGGTCAGCGAGTTTCCGAACCTCCGAGAGGATGCCGTCGTGCGGGAGCAGATCAGCGCCGAAGAGATCAAGCGCCTGTTCAAGGAGTCGTTCGAGTCTCTCGATTTGGCTGCGCACCGGGGTAAGCTCATCGCGATTGCTCGCACCGTACAAGCGGACGATCGCACACCTGGGGATCTCACGGATGTATGCATCGGCGCTACACTTGCGGGCGCAGATCTCTACAGCATCGCAACCGTGCTCCAGCACGGGCAACCGGACTTCCATCTCGAGCCGGTCTTGCAGTGGCGCCAGGCGGAGGCCTGGGAGCGGCTTCGTGACCGAATGGACCGGCATGCGGTTGAGACCGGGGCGCGGCCGACTGCGTTTCTGGCAAACCTCGGCGCGATTCCCGCGCACAAGGCGCGGTCCAATTGGGCGGACAATCTTCTCGCTGCGGCAGGCATCGAGGCGATCACGAATGACGGTTTCGAAGACGCAAAGGCCCTCGGCGCCGCCTTTGGCGAATCCTCTGCGGCGATGGCGGTCATCTGCGGTAGCGACTCGGACTACAAGCGCCTCTTGGAGCCCGCGGTCGCCTCTCTCAAGGCGGCCGGCTGTTCACTGCTCTTGGTGGCGGGTCGTCCGGGCGATCGGGAACCCGTGCTCAGAGAGGCGGGCGTGAGTGACTTCTTGTTCGTGGGAGCCGACGTGCTTCGCATCATGCGCCACGTTCTGGAAGCTCTGGGAGTGAAGCGATGAGCAAGCTTCCCGACTTCAGCACGATTGCGCTCGAGTCCCTGACGGCTGCCCAGGCATCGTCGATGCGGGATTGGGTCGAGCAGGCCGGCGACCGCGCCGAGCACGAGTGGAAGACACCAGAAGGTATCGATGTGAAGCCCGTCTACTCCGAAGCCGACCTCGAGGAGGTGTCCCACCTCGCCACCATGCCTGGGCTTCCACCTTTCGTGCGCGGACCATACTCGACGATGTATGTGCGCAGGCCCTGGACGATTCGCCAATACTCGGGGTTTTCGACCGCCGAGGAGAGCAATGCGTTCTACCGCCGGAATCTGGCAGCCGGCCAAAAAGGACTTTCGATCGCGTTCGATCTGGCCACTCACCGTGGCTACGACTCCGATCACCCTCGGGTGGTTGGCGACGTCGGCATGGCAGGCGTTGCGATCGACTCGATCAAGGACATGCGCATCCTTTTCGACGGCATTCCGCTCGACCAGATGAGTGTCTCGATGACGATGAACGGGGCGGTGCTTCCCGTGCTCGCTCTCTACGTGGTCGCCGCGGAGGAGCAGGGCGTTGCCCCGAAACAGCTCACCGGGACCATTCAGAACGACATCCTCAAGGAGTTCATGGTCCGGAACACGTACATCTACCCGCCTATGCCGTCGATGCGGATTGTCGCCGACATCTTCAAGTACACAGCCAGCGAGATGCCCCGCTTCAACAGCATCAGCGTGAGTGGCTATCACATGCAGGAGGCCGGAGCGACTCAGGACTTGGAGCTCGGGTACACGTTGGCAGACGGTCTGGAGTATGTCCGGACGGGTCTGGCCGCAGGACTCGAGATCGACCAATTCGCCCCGCGCGTCAGCTTCTTTTGGGCGGTGGGCACCAACTTCTTCATGGAGGTCGCGAAGCTTCGTGCGGGGCGGCTGCTCTGGTCGAAGTTGATCGAGCAGTTCAAGCCCCAGAACCCCAAGAGCATGGCGCTGCGAACCCACTGCCAGACTTCGGGATGGAGCCTCACCGCCCAGGACGTCTACAACAACGTCGTGCGAACGTGCATCGAAGCCATGGCGGCAACGCACGGACATACTCAAAGCCTGCACACGAACTCCCTAGACGAAGCGATCGCACTACCTACCGATTTCAGCGCCCGCATCGCTCGCAACACGCAGCTCTACCTCCAGCTCGAAAGCGGGACGACGAATGTCATCGATCCCTGGGGTGGGAGCTACTACGTCGAGCGGTTGACCCACGAGCTCGCGCTCAAGGCATGGGAGCACATCAAAGAAGTCGAGGAGCTTGGTGGGATGACGAAGGCCATCGAAGCTGGGCTCCCCAAGCTCCGCATCGAAGAGGCTGCAGCGCGGACCCAAGCTCGTATCGACTCGGGGCAGCAGACGATCGTAGGCATCAATAAGTACCGCCTCGACCAGGAAGATTCCATCGAGGTCCTCAAAGTCGACAATACGGCGGTTCGCGAGGCCCAAATCGAACGGCTTCGCGAGCTTCGAAGCGAACGGGACGAGCGTGTTTTGCGGACGAAACTTGAGGCTCTGACCAAGTCGGCCGAAACTGGGGATGGCAACTTGCTCGAGCTGGCGATCGACGCCGCCAGACATCGAGCTACGGTGGGAGAAATCAGCGAAGCGCTCGAGAAGGTCTACGGGCGCTACCAAGCGACGATTCGGAGTATCGAAGGCGTGTACCGAAGTGAAGCCGGGAAAGACGCGGAGAGCATCAATCGCGTACGCTCGCGAAG
Organism: Polyangiales bacterium; assembly: GCA_041581895.1. Taxonomy (GTDB): domain Bacteria; phylum Myxococcota_A; class Polyangia; order Polyangiales; family Houyiibacteriaceae; genus SG8-38. The sequence continues at coordinate 7,114 of JBFICQ010000176.1, forward strand.
CGAAACGTTCCTCGAGAAGCACGGGCGGCGGCCACGCATTTTGGTGGCGAAGATGGGTCAAGATGGCCACGACCGGGGACAGAAGGTGATCGCAACCGCTTTCGCCGACCTCGGGTTCGACGTCGACATCGGCCCGCTCTTTCAGACCCCCGAGGAGAGCGCCAAGCAGGCAATCGAAAACGACGTACACATCGTGGGCGCGAGCTCCTTGGCGGCAGGGCATTTGACTTTGGTTCCCCAACTCAAGCAGTCGCTTCGCGACCTCGGACGCGATGACATCCTCGTGGTGGTGGGTGGCGTGATTCCGCCCGAGGATTACGACGCGCTTCGTGAAGCCGGTGCAGCAGCCATCTTCGGGCCAGGTACCGTGATCGCGGA
>JBFICQ010000177.1:0-7482 GCA_041581895.1 Polyangiales bacterium
CGTGCCCTCCGAAAGGGCCGTTCGGTTCTCGTCAAGCCACTGAAGCACCTCGGCGACACCGGTCGGGAAATCGACGGTGCGGCCGTCGCCCTGAGAGGACGCGAGAGCGGGAACTCCGCGTCGCGCGGCGGTCTTGGCGGCACCGATGGTACCCGAGCGTTGGGAGAGGAATCCGGGCATCCCACCGATGGTAACATTCCCGACGTTTTGCCCGTCATTGATCCCGGACAACACGACATCGGGCGGCTCATTCGCCGGATAGAGATTGTCGAGTGCGTAGTTGACCGCATCCGCAGGGCAGCCATCCACGGCAGTGGCGGGATAGCCGCCTAGTGTCTCGCCTTCGAAGGCGTCGAGGGTCCCGCAATCGGTCATGTCGCTCGAGCCGCTTCGGTCCATGTCGGGCGCGCTGACGATGACTTCGTTGCTCGGGTTGGCGATGAGCGCCTCGACGATTGCGTCGATACCCTCTGCGTCAAATCCGTCGTCGTTGCTGACCAGAATTCGTAAAGGCACGTCGGCCCCACCCGTGCCACCTGTACCTGCAGACCCGCCGGAGCCCCCGGTGCCGTTGCCGTCGCTCGTACCGCAACCGAGGGCGCCGACGACGAGACCAAAAGCAGAGCAAATCGCAATTCGCCGCATGTTTGAGAACATGCGCGCGATACTAAGAACAACGCCCAGGGCACGCAAGGGGCTTGCCGAAAACCGCTGCCGGCCTGAATATCGACGTATGACGGAGCCAATCATCGACGCATGGATTCAACATCCAACCGGACAGTTTCTCAGCCACGACATGTTCGCTTCATTGCGGCGCTGGATGAGGCTCGAAGTCGTTCCCGAAGAAATCCCGATCGAGTTCACCATGTCCGCGCTCGACAAGGCCGGCGTGACTCGTGCATTGGTCTCGGCGTGGTGGAGCCCAACCGGCCCGCTCCTGACCAACGACTACGTAGCCGCGACGGTTAAGAGCCATCCCGATCGACTCGTCGGTGTCGGCTCGGTCGATCTCTATCGCCCGATGGACGCGGTTCGCGAGCTGCGTCGCTGCGTGAAAGAGCTCGGTTTCATGGGTGTGCGGCTCTTGCCGTGGCTCTGGGGCTTACCGCCCAACGACCGCCGCTACTATCCCATCTACGCCGAGTGCGTCGAGCTCGACATCCCTTTTTGCCTTCAGGTGGGGCACGCAGGACCGCTTCGGCCGAGCGATCCAGGGCGTCCCATTCCCTACCTCGACGAGGTGGCGTGCGAGTTCCCCGAGCTGCGTATCGTCGGCGGACACATCGGCTACCCATGGACCGACGAAATGGTGGCGCTCGCCACGAAGTACCAGAACGTCTACATCGACACGTCGGCCTACACCCCCGAGCGTTACCCAGAGGCCCTCGTTCGGTTCATGAAGGGCCCCGGTCAACGCAAGGTCCTCTTCGGCAGCAACTGGCCGATGATCCCTCCCGACAAATGCATTGGCCAACTCGACATGCTCGACTTGTCCGACGAAGGCCGTCGGGCCTTCCTTTCCGAGAACGCCGCCCAGGTCTTCAAGCTCAGCTAGGCGGCGCTGGGTGGGTCGTTGCCGCGGTCTCTGACGCGGGCTAGAACCCCAACGACATGGACAAAAAAGCGACGCTGCAGTACGGAGACGCCAAATACGAGATGCCCATAGTCGAAGGCTCCTACGAGGAGCGCGGGGTCGACATTCGGAATCTCCGCAAAGACACCGGGCTCATCACCCTCGACTCGGGTTACATGAACACTGGTGCCACTACCAGTGACATCACCTTCATCAACGGCGAAGAAGGGATCCTGCTCTACCGGGGCTATCCGATCGAGCAGCTGGCCGAGCACTCGACATTCGTCGAGACAGCGCATCTTCTGATCTACGGCGACTTGCCGACGAATGCCGAGCTCGCAAGCTTTTCAAACTCACTCACCTATCACAGCATGCTGCACGAGGACATGCGCCACTTCTTCGACGGCTACCCTTGGCAGGCACACCCGATGGCAATCTTGTCGTCGATGGTGTGCTCACTTTCGGCCTATTATCCGGACAGCCTCGAGCCCGACATTCACAACCACGAACACATCGCGCGCCTCATGTCGAAGCTCCGCACGATCGCAGCCTTTAGTTATCAGAAAATGCAGGGGCGCCCGGTCGCTTATCCGCGCAACGAGCTGAGCTACTGTGCGAACTTTCTACACATGATGTTTTCGCATCCTGCGGAGCCGACATACGAGCCCGACCCCGAGCTCGTGCGAGCGTTGAACGTCTTGCTGATCCTTCATGCGGACCACGAGCAGAACTGCTCGACCTCGACGGTACGCCTCGTCGGCTCGAGCCAAGCAAGCCTCTACGCCGCGATCAGCGCGGGCATTTGCGCCCTCTGGGGGCCGCTCCACGGCGGAGCGAACCAAGCCGTCATCGAAATGCTCGAGGAAATCCGTGACGAAGGCGGCGATTGCAGCACTTTCATGCGGCAGGTCAAAGACCGCCAGCGCCGCCTCATGGGCTTCGGTCATCGCGTCTACAAGAATTTCGACCCCCGTGCGACGATTCTCAAGCAGTACGCCGACCGGCTCCTGAAGCATCTCGCGATCGAAGACCCGCTGTTCGACATTGCGCGACAGCTCGAAGAGGTCGCGCTTTCAGACCCCTTCTTCATCGAGCGAAAGCTCTACCCAAACGTCGATTTCTACAGTGGAATCCTCTACCGGCTAATGGCCATCCCGACGAAGATGTTCACGGTGATGTTTGCGCTTGGTCGCATTCCGGGTTGGATCGCGCATTGGAGGGAGATGATGGATGACCCCGAGGTTCGTATCGGGCGTCCGCGCCAGATCTACACCGGCGCCACGAAACGTAACTACCGCCCGATCGACGACCGCGGATAGCCTCAAGGCATGTTGAAGACGTAGCTCTTCTCTTCGACACGGCGACTGATTCGCCAACCTGCATCCGTTCTTCGATATTCGTCGACGTACCAGAGCCCGCACATGAAGATGTGCGTCTTGCCTTCTGGCATCGCAATCTCCTGGGGGTTGAAGCACATGACGCGGCCTGTTGCTGTATCGCCGTTTACAGTGATTTGAGCGTTGGCGTTGAGGTGCTGGTGGTTCGGAAACATCACCATCACCTTGTGAAGAAAAGCGATGATGTCGTCACGCCCTCCAACGGGTGCACCGAACGCGCTGTAGTCGATGTGCGCATCCTCGGTGAAGACTTCGCGGAGATCATCGAAACGCTTCTGATCGATGATCGCGGAGTAGTTGTAAATCAGGTCTTGGATCTCGAGTCGGTCCGAGATCTCCTGCAGCGACAACGTCATTGGGCGCCTCCTAAGTGACGGCGAGTTGTAGCAGGCTCAGTTGCGATGGGTCAGCGGCAAAGCAGCAGGGGGACGCGCTAATTGGGCCCAAAAGAGAGCCTTGCCAACGCGTCGCGGGATTCGCTAGCCGAGCTTGCCCGATGGTGGGAAACTCTTTGCTGTCATGGGCGGAGTCTTCAATCCACGACTGAAGGCCCACGAGCTCCCACGGGAAACGCTGGTCGAGCTATGGCGGCGCACGGTCGACGCTCACGAGAAGTTGAGCATTACGTGGCATTCAGTCATCTCCGACAAGTACGGCGCCGCGGTCGCCGACCAGGCTGCGCTGTCTGGCTGGCCCCGAAAGGCGCTTGGAGCTTCTCCGAAAGAGCTGTTCTACGACGACCTTCGGTTCATCGTGGCGGCGACTGAGCTCCAACCCGAGATGCTCACCGTCGCCAAACGCGATCAAGCCGAGATACCGTCGGAGCTGACCGTCGGACGATCCTGGTTTGGGCTTCTGACGTCCTTCCCCCGCTCCCCCCGCAAGGGCTCCCGCAAAAGCGCCGAGCCCAAGTGGGTGGGCTCGCCGGGCCGCATCGCCGGGCCGCTTCGTGGCCAGGGGATTCAGCTCGGTTTCACGATCCTGTTGAAGGCTTGGCAATCATCTCAAGGAACCAAGCCGCTCCCGTTCGATATCGACGCATTCGCATCCAAAGTCGCAAATAAGCTCGACCAAGAAACCCTCGCGCTCCTGTGGAACCACGCCGCCCTCGCCTACATGCTCGGCACCGATCGTTGGTACACGCAAATAAAGAAGCGGTACGGTGAGGAAGCTGCGCAAGTACTCGAAAAAGAGGTGTGGCTCGATCGGGGCGCCGCCGAGCACGATCTGCAAATCGGGATCGACGCCATGGGTGTGGAGGGAGACGACGTCGAAGCGCTTCTTCGAGGCTTTCAGTTCTCCCCAGGCGAAGTCGGGATCATCAACGTCGAATTCGAGCTCAAAGACGAAAACCACGGGGTCATGACCCATCACACGTGCCCAGCCCTGGACCGCTTCGAGCACTTCGACGATGTGCGGCTCAAGCACTGCTGCAGCATTTGCCTCGCCGGGATGCCTCTCTCAGGCGAAATGCTCAACAAGAAGATCACGTGCAAGCCTCTCAAGCTACCCCCGCGGGTCGACTCGAACGACATCGCGTGCAAGTGGGAGTACACCCTTACCGATTCGAAATAGGCGCTGGCGCCGTGGAAGATACCTCCGAGGTCGTTTGCCCGTATTGCTTCGAAGTCGTCGAAATCTACGTAGACCCGGACGAAGAAGGAGAGCTCGTTCGAGACTGCGACGTCTGCTGTCGACCGTGGGCTCTTTACGTCGCCAGAACCGAGGACGGCCAGCTCTCCGTTGAAGCGGCTCGCGCCCAGTAATTCGCGCCAGATCAGGGGTTGGACCACAAAGCGCTCACGCGGAGGCCCCAACAACGGATAGACTCCGCGACATCCGGGGAGAGGTATGCGGCGTTTCGCTCTAGTGTGTGGATGGGTTTGTGTACTGGCTCCGAGCGGGCTTGCGTTCGCGGACGACGAAAAAGTGGCAACCGAAAATGAGGTGCTCCTCGAAAGCGAGCTAGGGACCGAAAACGAAGCCCCCACCGAGGACCAAGTAGTCACCGAAAATGAACAGGTGAGTGCGACGTTTCATGGGTACCCGGTGCGCTTTGCACGGCGTCCTCTCGTTTTGGACGTGGGAATGGTTCGCGTGGATAGTCGGGTGACGGTGGGCGGCGTCATCGGCTCCGGCACGTTTGCATCGCTCGACCTCGGCGGCGCCATAAGCCCGGTCGAAAATCTCGAGCTCGGCCTGAGCACCGAGCTCACCGGCGCCGTTCCAGCACCGGGCGGCATCGGCCTCATCTCCGTCATCTTTTCGCCAGACGCGAGCTACGGTGACATCCCCGTGTACGCTCGGTATCAGTTCTATGAGGGCGAGAAAGGCTTCCTCGTCGGCGCGGATCTTGTTTTGGTGCTGCCGACGAACACCGATTTCACGATTACCGCTGGGCTTCCGATGCGGGTTCTCGAGCTCTTCGGCATCTTCACGATCGACATGAACTTGAACTTTCGCTACCGGAACGGCGACAAGTTCGGTGGCCCGAACGCCTCGAAGAACACGATGGACTTCACCTTCTCGGGCGCAGCGACCGTCAACGTGACCGACCATGGCTTTCTCGAAATCGGAGGCGGCGTTGGCGTTGTGAACATCAGCGGCGCATCGGGCGCCAACAACGTCGTCGAGCTTCCGTTCTTTCTCGGTGGAGGCTACACGCTCGAACGAAAAGTCCTCGTCGACCTGTTTGCGCAGTTCGGATGGATGCCCCTAATGACCGCGAACGGGCCACCCGGGCGTGACACCTTCAACGTAGGTGACGATTGGTTCGTGGCGATTGGGGCTACGGTCCACACCAAGCCGCTATTCGGAGAGGACTAGGCGCTAGTGTGGGGGCGGTGAACGGGTGGTCCAGGAGATTGAGCGGAAGTTTCTCGTGACGAACGATGCGTGGCGGCAGAACGCAAACGGGATCCGCGTTCGCCAAGGCTTCCTCTCGACCGAGCCCGCACGGACCGTCCGAGTTCGGGTCGCGGGCGACCGAGGCACCCTGACGATTAAGGGAAAGACCGTCGGGGCGACGCGCGAGGAATTCGAGTACGACATCCCTTGCGAGCAAGCCGAGCAGTTGCTCGACACGCTCTGCCTGCGCCCTCTCATCGAGAAGGTACGGTACGTGCTCCGCGAAGGTGCCCATAACTGGGAAGTAGATGTCTTCGAGGGAGAAAACGCCGGACTAGTGGTGGCTGAAATCGAGCTCAAACGGGAAGACGAGGTCTTCGAGAGGCCGGACTGGCTCGGTCGGGAGGTCACCGACGATCCGCGCTATTTCAACGCCAACCTGGTCAAGAACCCCTACCCCACCTGGTGACCAACGCGCCCTAGGGCGGCACCTGAATCGGGAATCCGAGCAGGACCGCGTCGGGGCTCGGGCTCGCTTCGCCCGGTACGCCGACCCCGTATACCGGATCGTTCGCATCGACTGCCATGGTGCACTCGACCGCGGCCGAAATGCCTCCCAAGTTTACCCGGAGGCCGTTAGGCCCGAGCGGGTCGAGGAAGACCGCAGGGGGGAGCGCATAGGTACCGTCCGGGTTGACGGTCGCCCCGGTCGTGATGTCGTCCCAACCAAAGAGCATGGTTCCCGCTGCATCGGCGGTGTAGCTCGCGCCGCCTGCAGCCGCGAGCGGCAGGGGCAACGGCCCCGAAACGCAGAAACCATTGGCGGCACACTGAGCCGCCTTGCCTGCCGCGTCGCATGTGCCTCCAGGCAGGCAGTTGAAGCTCGTGGGGACGCTCAGGAAGCGGCCGCAGGGATTGGTATCGCCGATCGGGACGCAGTCGGTGTTGCCTCGGTTCCCAGGCGTGCCGGGCAGCACGTCGTTTCCGGGATCACAAGCGGTCACCAGGTCGGCTGCGCACACGTAGGGCACCGCGTCGAGCCCCAACGATACCGCTGCCCCCGTCCCGCCGGAACGGAGCTGCACCGTGGCGGCGAGGTCGACGATGTTCACCTCCTGGACGCCACCCGTAACCGCGGTTTGTGCGAAGTCCAGCACGCTCTCGGGAAGCTCTGCAACACCGTCGAGGGTCGCTGTGACGAGCGAGCTGCTCACGACACCGTCCGGGTCGACGGTCAGGTCGAACGAAATGATTGAAACATCGGTCGTCAGGTTGTCGGTGCATCCGAGGGTGATCGCCTGGGTCGTTGCTGGCGGGTCCACCACGACGAACTGGCAGACGCCCGCTACGTCGCAAGCACCGATACTACAGGGAGTGCCAGGGGGTGAAAACGCGCGCGGCTGGCAGACGTTCCCCGAGCATACGGACGGCTCTCGACAGTCGAGCGGCGACGAATCACATTGCGTATCGGAGTTGCACTCGACGCAGTTGCCGACCCCGTCGCAGAAGCTCCCGCCTCCGGATGTGCAGGCTGTGTCGATCGCGAGGGGGATGTCGTTCCCCGTGCACTGGCTGCACTCGTCGGCTGCCGTCGATCCGGTGGGGCAGGCCGGAATCCCGGGATTGATGCTCGGATCGCAAAGTGGGTTGCAAGTCGCCGTGCAG
>JBFICQ010000178.1:0-7473 GCA_041581895.1 Polyangiales bacterium
GAACGTAGAGCCGACGGAAAGAAGCCCGGAGCGGCGCTCATCTGGGTCGATTCGGCCAGGCACGGTGATGTGCTCCCCGAGCACGTCGTGCACGCTGTTGGTGTATTGCTCGGTCGTGAGCCGACGCAGCGCGATCGGACCCGCCTCGACGGCCGGGCCACTCGGGACGCCAGCATCGTCGCCGCTGCTGCAGCCGACCAGAACCAACAAAACGGTGGCCGGCACTGAGAAGTGATACCGCATCGGACGGGAACCAGGGGCTTCGACCTTATCGCTCTTGGAAAGACAGGGCAAAGCCAAAGCCGAAGGTCGAAGTTGGCCTGTATGTGACGGCCAAGATCGCGCGAGTGCCCTGGTTTGGGGCCTGCAAGAGGCCTCGACCTATTGGGTGTTGGACCGCGCGGAGCAAGCCAGCCGGGCTCTTCAACAGGCCGTCGCCTCATTGCCTCCCGAGCTGCTGGCCGATGCAGATCCCGATCCAACCGCGGCCGATGTTTGGCACGTCGGTCCTGCCGACTGAGCTCACGCTCAATTCGGGTCGGGTCGAACCTGTAGCGTGTTGTCCTTCATGAGGGTGACGGTGGTTCCGAGCTTTCGTCCCTCACGCGCAAGCGAATCGGAAAGCCATTGCGCGTCTCTTCTCGAGGCGTGGTTTAGACGGAAGCGCTTGATTTCGAAAGCCGACATCTCGAGGTGGGTCAGCTCGCGGGTCTTCGGATCCATCGTCAGGAAATACATGAGCGAGAGCTCCCCGCGATAACTTTCATAACCGCGAATGCCCTCGTAGTCGTTGATGAGGTCGCCACAGCCGTAGAGGATCGGCTTCCCACGGTAGATCTCGATTCCTCGCGGGTGGTGCGAAGAATGACCGTGAACGATGTCCACCTCGGCCTCATCGATGAGCCGATGGGCAAACGCTCGATGCTGCTTCGGGATTCGATAGCCCCAATTGCTGCCCCAGTGGATGGACGCCACGACGATGTCTGTCGGCCGGCGTATCGCGCGCACCTGTTGCCCGACGCGCTCTGCGGTCTCGATCGTCAGATCGTAGAGAAGATTGACGCCCGGCTTGCTTGCGGTGGCAACCCAGCTCGTCGGAATGCCGCTCGTCACCGAGCCAAGCCCGAAAACCAGGATGCGGTTGCCCGAGGGCATTCGAAGAACTCCAGGTGCCGCTGCTTCGGCCAAGTCACGTCCTGCCCCCGCTGTCTTGATACCAATCCGGTGCAAGGTTTCGAGTGTCTCGATGCACCCAGCGCTTTCCCAATCCAAAACATGGTTGTTCGCCAAGACGCAACAATCGATCTCAGCCGCTTGGATGCACCGTGCGTTCTCGGGGCTCATTCGGTAGTTGATCCCCTTGGGCGCGGGTTCGTCGTGTTTGGTGATGCTGGTCTCGAGATTGATGATTCGTGCGTCCGGGGCGCGGCGCTCGAGCTCGCCAAGCGCATCTCCCCAGATATACGAATAGCTCACAGGCTTGGCGATCGAGCCGTTCTTTCTCTCGGCAAGCTGTACGTAGTCGAGCGCGCTCTTTGCATAGCGCTCGTAGATGCGCGGGTCGCTCGGATGGGGCAGCGCTTGGTCCACTCCGCGCCCGGTCATGACGTCGCCAGACAAGAACAGAGTCATCAACCCAGAGCGCGCGCGGGTCGGCGCCGGCACGAGACTTCCCAGCGCCGCGCTACCCGCGAGCGTCATCCATCGCCGTCGACCCACCACCATGGCAGACCTCCGCTTCCGTGCAGCTGCTCGAGATCCTCGCGGGGCGACTGGATTTCAAGCAGCGGCCTCATGCACGAGTCTCTTCTAAAGCTGTGGAGCGCTTCCGTTCGATTTTTTCGTAGAGTGCGTTTAGCTCCGTTTCGTCGAGGGTTTCTTTCTCCAGCAATAGCTTGGCACCCTCTTCCAGGGCATCCCGCTCCTCTCGGAGTATGTTGAGTGCCTTGTCGAAGCTGCCTTGAACCATGGCCCGGACCGCTGTGTCGATCTCTCGCGCGGTGTCATCGCTGTACTCTCGGGTTCGAAACGGAGAGCCGGGACCTCCCAGGAACGCCGACGATTCGCTCTCGTAGGACACGTGACCCAGCTCAGGAACCATCCCGTAGCGAGCCACCATGCTTCGCGCGATGTCGGTCACCTTGGCCAGGTCGTCCGACGCACCCGTGGACAAGTGACCAAAGATCAATTGCTCGGCGGCACGGCCGCCAAGAAGGACCGCCATCTTCTCTTGCAGCTCGTCCCGCGTCATCAGAAATCGATCTTCGGTTGGCCGTTGCATGGTGTATCCCAAGGCTCCGACGCCCCGTGGAATGATCGAGACCTTGTGCACTGGGTCGCACTGCTTGCACATCAGCGCCACCAGTGCGTGGCCCATTTCATGGTACGCGACGACCTTACGCTCGCGAGGATTGAGAAGTCGGTTCTTCTTCTCGAGACCCGCCACGATCCGCTCGATGGCCGCTGTGAAATCCTCCATGGTGACGGCGTCGGCGCCCCTTCGCGTCGCCACCAGCGCGGCCTCGTTGACCAAGTTGGCCAAGTCGGCACCCGTGAATCCTGGCGTGAGCGAGGCCACGGCTTCCAGGTCCAACTCGGAAGCCAGCGCCACGTTCTTGGCATGCACCTTGAGGATCTCTGTCCTGCCCGCGCGATCCGGCCGGTCGACGAGCACCTGTCGATCGAAGCGACCCGCGCGGAGTAGGGCGGGATCCAAGATCTCGGGGCGGTTCGTGGCAGCAAGGAGCACGATGCCTGTCGATGGATCGAAGCCGTCGAGCTCTACCAGCAACTGATTGAGGGTCTGCTCCTTCTCATCCATGCCCCCACTGAAAGGCTGTGCGTTTCTCGCCCGGCCGAGGGCGTCCAGCTCATCGATAAAGATGATGCAGGGTGCTTGTTTACGCGCCTGGTCGAAGAGATCGCGAACGCGCGCCGCCCCTACACCGACGAACATCTCCACGAACTCCGATCCACTAATCGAAAAGAAAGGGACCCCCGACTCTCCGGCAACGGCGCGGGCCAGAAGCGTCTTTCCTGTGCCGGGCGCGCCCACCAGCAGAATGCCTCTGGGCATACGAGCGCCGAGCCGGCCGTAGGACTTCGGGTCTTTGAGAAAGGCGACAACCTCCTGGAGCTCTTGCTTGGCCTCATCGACGCCAGCGACATCGGAGAAGGTAACGCGGGTATCGGCCTCCATGTAGACCTTTGCCTTGCTCTTTCCAACCGACATCAGCCCGGCACCGGACCCGCCCATGCCTACTATCCGCCGACTCAAGAAGATCCAGAATCCCAGGAGGAGCAGTACGGGCAGCAACCATGACGTCAGGGCACGCCCGAACACACTTTGTTTTTCCCTAGAGTATTTCACATCGTGCGCTCGCAGACTTTCTGCCAGTTCCGAGTCGACTCGATTGGTCACGAACAGCGTCTTCCCATCAACCGGCTCGCTCAGTTCCCCCCGCAGGGCATCGTCCGTCACAACGACCTCCTTGACCTTTCCGTCTTCTAGGAGTTGCGCGAACTGGCTGTACGGGATCGATGCGACGTTCTCGGTCGAGTGCCACATCTGTAGCACTAGGGACACTCCGACGACGGCCAAAAGGAGGTACAGTAGACCGAGACGCCAGCCGCGTCTCGGCGCCGTGCGCTTGCTGTCTTCCTTCGGCATTTCCATTCTTATCGAAAACAGTAGCGACGCGTGGCCCCGGAGCAAGTGGCCTTAGGGACAGCTTAGAAAGGACTCGCGTGGCTCCTACTTCTTCCAGTACAGTAGGCCTTCGGGTGTTCTCCCGAAACGGACACAAGTGATGCCATTGATCGTCCGAAAGCGTGGCGACAAATACCGTATTCTGGAAAGCGAAACCGGCAGAATCGCCAAAGGGCGAGGTGGCGAGGCGCTCGACCGTGGCGGTAGTCGAAGCCCCACCTCGCTCAAGAAGCAAGCCGCGGCCATCAATATCGCCCAGGCGCGCAAGCGCGGACACGACATCCCCCAACCGGACTAGCGAGTCGCGGGTCAACGCCGTCCCTGCGCCGAAGTGCGATCGCTCGTTAGCGGTTCTTGCGCGCGGCGGCCCTCTCCACCGCCTCGAGCAAGCTCTTGCCGTAGACCCGCCCTGTGAGGTTCTCGCGCGCCCTCTTGGCGACGGCATCCCACTCGGACTCGTGGGCCGAAGTGTCGACCTCGATCATGCCGCGTTTGATCAAAGCGTCGTAGGCCTTCGCGTCGTCGCGACGCACCAGCGCATCGTTGGCCTTCGAGGCGCGCGCACTCGTTGCGAGCAGGACTTTTTGATCGTGCTCCGAAAGCTCGTCGAACTTTTCCTGGCTGAGAATTCCGCCACCAATGATGATGCTGAAGTTCTCTTTCGCCATGTACTTGAGGCGCGTGTACCACTGGAGCGCCACCGCTGCGAGAGCGGAAGAGGGAACCGTATCCACCATTCGCGTCTGCAGACCGCCGTAGACCTCGGGAAGACCCATGCGGACGGGGTTCGCCCCGATCACCCTGACCAGCTCGGCAAACACCGGATCGTCTTTCCATGCCCAGGGGCGGCCGGTCTTGAGGTCCGCCGGCCTAGCGAACTCCTTCGTCGAGAAGAGCCGGTTCTTCCCGGCCTCACCCCAATTCAAGAGCACGAATCCAGCGTCTTTGAACATCTTGCTGAAGCGATCGTGGAGCGCCTTTCGTGCGCGAACCAACGCCTCGTATTCTGTGAGCAAGCCCGGTGCCGTCAGCACCAACACCGGGCGAGCTACCATCCCAAGCCCGGTGGTCGACACGCCCGCGCCATCCATCTGCCCCGCCCGAATCTTGCGGACGAAATCACGCTCGTCGCCCTGACTGCCGCCGTAGTAGAAGCGAAGCTGCACGCGGTTGTCGGTCTCCTTCTTGACCGTTCGATTCCACGCCTTGGAAACCTTCATGAACCCAGAGCCCGAGGGGGCCAGGGAGGCGAAACGGATGATGATCGGCCCGTCGGCGCCGGCTTTCGGCGCAGAGACGGCGCCCGGTAGCAAACAGGCTGCTCCGATGACGACCAAGATGAAGGTGGCTCTCGCCTTTGTCATGACGGCTCGACGGGTTGCAGCGTATTCGGCGGCATTGGCTGCGTAAAGGCTCGAAATCGAATTGGGAGGTCTTTTAGCTGGCGCTCTCCGAGCCTGCCCGCGACTACCTCGCCAGACACGATGCGACACCCCTCGCGCTCTTCGTGCGCCAGCAGACCCGCAGTTCTGCCCTCGATAGCCGACTTGCCTAAGTGGTGGGAGAATCAGAATGCGTGAGGCCGCTAGGGCGCGCGTTTGGTGAAGTTGACGATTTCGATCGGTGCGTCACCGTGGGTGTTGTCGTTCAAGCACTCGAGGACGAGATCGCCCCGACCGTGACCGAGTGCATTGATCGATTCAACGACCGGGAAAGCCTGACGCCCGCTCGGGGGTGTTGCGACGAAAGGCGTCGTCGAATCGATGGTGCCCGACTGAAAAGCCAGCCCAAACCGGGGATGACGAAGCTCGCAGAGGACGGTCACGGGGCTACTCACCTGAGCTCCAAGTCGAAAAAAGACATCCACGGGGCCGGTGCCGAGCGCCGAGACCCGAAAGCGGGTACTGGCCGTTTCGCTTGGGTCGCCAGCGACGTAGTCGGTGAAGCGCGCATCGCTCGGAACGGACCCCGACGTGGAGCTCACCGTGGGGAGCGGTGGCTCCCAGCCATACCCAAGCGACTCATCGAACGCCGTGGCTTCGGTCACCTGTCGGTAGTTTGGCTGGATCGCGCTGGTCGAGGTGCCCATGTCGAAAAAACGACGCGCGGGAGAGCCGCCCGTGTCGACCGAGAGCTTCATGGTGAGATCCATCTGCGCAAGTGATCCTTGGCTGAAGGTGGGATGTCCGACCCCGTCGACGCCGAACATGTTGTCTTGCCAAGGAGCGATACCGGTGCTCGAATTGGGATTACCGAGTTGGCCGCTCTGCGCCATGACGTTGAAGGTGTCGATGCCGTCGCTCGGGCCTTCTTCGGTGCACCCGAGCGCGTGACCGATCTCGTGAATCAGCGTCTTTGCAATCAGGTGGTCCGCGGTGATGCCTGCGTTTGAGAACACCTGCATGCTTGCATTGTTGGCGTTGTAGTCATTCGCAATGGTATCGATGAACACAAAGGAGCCGGCGTACCGAGGATCGGGATTGCTGCCATGATTGCCTTCGGAAGGGTTGTTTGAAGCGGCATGATGCGTCGTCCCTTGGCGCGTGGTGTTGTCGTCGGGAACGACGACCACGTGTAGGTAAGCCGCGTGGATGTCCTGCGACGGATCGTCCGTGTTGAGCAAAAGCTGCTCGAGATCTGCCGATGTCCAAGGCGTTGTTCCCGAAGGCAGGGCGGCGGTCGGGATCGGCGATGTGTCCTCGATCATGAAGCGGATCTCCATCCCGGCATGGGCGAAGGCATCCTCCGCCATGAGGAAGACGGCTGCGTTAGGGCGGAAGCCAGTCACGTAGTCGAGCTCGACCAAGACCGTGGGCGTGGTTGGGTCGGTCCGGGTCACGGCGGTCGTCGTCGTGCCATCGACGCTATAGGGTCGGTCGAGGTCCACTTCGACGCCGTCTTCGATGCCATCACGGTCGCTGTCCGCATCGCGCGGGTCCGTCCCAAGCGTCGCCTCCTCGCCGTTGGTGAGGCCATCGCCATCTTCGTCGCCAGCGGGGTCCAATCCGCCGCCGCCGCAACCGGGCGAAAGCGCGGCAAAGATCAGCAGGGGATGGATGGTTTTGCGGAGCACCTCGTCGCTAGTTCTTTAGCACCGACCAGAAGGAAGTTCCCACCCAAATCCGAAATGCAAAGTCGACATCCGAGGTGGCGTTCCCGATCCCAATGGCCGGGCCGAGCTCGAAGAGAAAGAAGGGTGCCACCTTCGGGCTAGCGTTGATTTCGACACCCATGCGAACCAAAAGTGGAATGATCCCCCACGGGTCCACGTCTCGAGCGAACATCAGGCTAAACGGAATCGTCCCCCCGGTGACCACGCTGACCCTTTCATGCACATCGATAGAAACGGGAACCGCAAGCTCCGCGCGGACACCACCCATGACTCGCCTATCGAATCGGAAACCGACAGGGGGCACTCGACCTCGACCGCGGTCGCTACCGCCCACCATGGCGCCGGGCGTCAACCGAATCCCGACGTCAGTCGTGGCCTTGGCATGCTTCCTGTTGTGGATGTGCCACCGAAGCGGAGCGTTGAGCGCCAGCCCGACGCTCACGTCCGAGTAGGCGCCCGACCAGTCCCCGTAGACGAGCTCGGCGCCGAGCGCCCAGTCTAGTTTGCCTTTCCCTTTGTTCCACCATTCGTAGAACAGGCTAGGCCAACCGACCCCCGTGTTGTGCACCGTGTCGGACTGCAACGGCTTCCCACCAATGGTGGACTGCGGACCCGCAAGTGCGGTGCTCGACATGGCGAGCACCAGTACGAA
>JBFICQ010000179.1:0-7461 GCA_041581895.1 Polyangiales bacterium
CAGCACGTTCAAGCCATCGAGCTCGAGCACCATGCCTCCGAGCGCTTGCGGTTTCATGCGGCGCGCCTCGCGCTGGGCCATTGCCTGGTCTGGACAGGCGCACCTGCCGACCGCAACCCTCTGCCGTGCGCGCAGTTGATATCGGTCGCCCACGAGCTTCACCGCTGACGGTTCGGCATAGCCATGGGTTCGGAGCCAGCTCAAATCACGAACGGCGTGCCGCAATGTCGCCTGCACCTCCTCCGAGAACAGGTCCGCGTCTTGTGGATGGGGACCGCGATGGCGACGAGTGTCGGGCACCCTCCTACCTTGGTCGGGGTTCAACGGCGACGCAAAAACTGCGCGATTGGGCTCCGCTTCGCAACCATTTCCGCTGCTGCGAGGTATCAAGCGTTTCCTGCTCGCGGTTTTCACGAATGGCACAACCCTTGCTGGTTCTCGTTCACGTCTCGATGAACCAAACGAAGTCGACGGTCCTCACCGTGACCGACCTCACAAGCGCGAGCTACAGGTTGGTGGGATTTGCAGCTCTGGTCGCGGGCGCTCCCGATGGCGAGGTCATTCTAGTCTCCATGTATGGAGGAGGCGGGGGTCGTCGTACGCAGCCTCCGGCCGACCGCCCCAATGGTGGCGCGTGGCGGCGCCACGTGGAGGCGCGGCTGCGTCGCGAGGGAGAGCTCCTCGAGCGCCAACGCCAATGGTGCGCGGATCAGGGCGTTCGGTGCCGCGCGGAGCTCTACGAGGATGGGCTTTGGCCGGATCTCGTCATTCAGAGCGCGGAGCGGTCCCATGCGGACCTGATCATGGTCGGGGCGCAGCTGCTCACCGGGAACGGCGAGATCCCCCCGGGGGAGATGCGAATTCTCGCCAAGGACGCCCCCTGTCCGGTGAGCCTGGTTCGTCTACCCCGACTCGCCGCCCTCTGAGCCCGCCCGCCAGCATGGGCGCTTGACAGGGTGGACGCGGTTTTCTAGCCCACCCAAATGGCAGACCCCTCCCTGCTTTGGCACCTTCGCGGCTTCGTCGGGTTCGACGCGGAGTCGGCTCAAGTGCTTCAACGTCTCGCGCCCACCCTTCGTCCTCATTTCAGCCGGATCGTGCAAGAGTTCTATGACGCTGTCCTTGGGGACCCGGTAGCAAAAGCCGTCTTGCGCGACGACGCGCAAATCGAGCGGCTGCGGGTGTCCCTGTACGAATGGCTCGAACGGTTGGTGACGGGGCCTTACGACGAAGCGTATTTCGAAAAGCGGGCGCGCATCGGCCGAATGCACGTCAAGGTCGGGCTCGAGCAGCGATACATGCTCGGAGCGATGAACCTGATCCGAGTGGGGCTGCACAGGGCACTGGTCGAGTCGTCCGCCAAGCCTCCGGGTGCGTTCGAGGAGCACCGCGCTATCGATCAGATCTGCGACATCGAGCTGGCGATCATGCTCGAGACGTATCGCGAGGACTACGTTCTTAAGAAGACCGCCGATTCGGAATCCTTGGCGGTCATGGGCAGGTTGACTGCGGGCTTGGCTCACGAGATTCGCAACCCGCTCAACGCTGCAAAGCTTCAACTCGACGTTCTCCAACGCAGTGCCAAGGATGTGAACGACGACCAAACCCAAAGAAGAATTGAGCGACGCACCAACATTGTCCAAGACGAGCTCAATCGCCTGTCGATGCTGCTCGATGATTTCCTCAATCTCGCGAGGGCGCGGCGTTTCGAGCCGGTTCCGTGTGATGCCAGCGAGCTCTTGACCGAGGTGCTGGAGCTTCGTCGCCCAGAAATCGAATCGCAGGGCATCACGATCGTTTCCGACCTCAACGGGCCGTCCCGCTCCTTTCTCGCCGAGCGCGACCGGCTCAAGCAGGTCGTCAACAACTTGATCACCAATGCCGTCGAGGCGGTCATCGATTGCGACTCACCCGAGATCCGGGTGACCAGTCGGGTGGTGGGTCGCGACCGTTGGGAGGTCATCGTCCTCGACAACGGCCCCGGAGTCGCTCCAGAGGTCGCCGAGCGCGCCTTCGAGTCGTTCGTCACGACCAAGGAAGCAGGCACGGGACTGGGGCTCGCCATCGTCAAGCGGATCGTCGGTCTTCATGGGGGGGCCGCCGAGCTCACGGTGGCGCGCGGCGGGGGAACCTGCGCCTCGTTCTGGATTCCGTTGAGGCGTTAGTCGTGGTCGACTCGAGTAGGCGGCTGGTAGCCCCACTCTTTGACGCGGTACTGGATCTTGCGCTGACTGATGCCGAGGATCTCGGCCGCGCGTGCCGTCGAGCCATCCACCGCATCCAACGTGCGGAGAATCGCCATGCGTTCGAGCTCCGACATGGTGATACCTGGAATCAAGGCCAGCACGGAGCCATTGTCCAACTTGGCATGCGCCGAGGTCGGAAGATCGTCGATGTCGATGAGATCGCCTTCGCACATCACGACGGCGCGCTCGATCGCGTTCTCGAGCTCTCGCACGTTGCCTGGCCAGGGGTAAATCATCAGGTGTTGGAGCGCGCGCTGCGTGAAGCCATTCACCTCGCGGGCATTTTCCCGCGCGTACTTCCGAACGAACGTTTGGGCGAGCAATGGGATATCGCTTCGTCGAACGCGTAGCGGCGGCACGTCCAACTGGACCACTTTCAATCGGTAGTAGAGGTCTTCTCGAAAACGGCCCTCATCTACGCGTTGTTTGAGGTCACGGTTGGTCGCGGCGACGACCCGAACGTCCACCTTGAGGGTTTCGTTGCCTCCAACTCGCTCAAACTCTCGCTCTTGGAGAAACCGAAGCAGCTTGATTTGCACCCCTGCGGGGATCTCGCTGACTTCGTCCAAGAACAGAGTGCCGCCATCGGCTTGCGTAAAACGTCCGTCTCGGCGACCGACCGCACCCGTGAACGAACCACGCTCATGGCCGAACAGCTCAGACTCGAGGAGCGTTTCACTCAAGGACGCGCAGTTCAATCGAACGAAAGGCTTTTCTTTGCGATTCGAGTTTTGATGGATTGCGGAGGCGATGAGCTCTTTGCCAGTGCCAGTTTCACCGTGGATGAGAACCGTCGCTCGGCTTCGCGCCACTTGGGCGACATTTTTCATCAGCCGCTGCATCGATGGGTGTTCCCCCAGAATGCTGTCGAATTGATAAAGCTCGTCGACCCTGTCTCGAAGTTGGGCCGCCTCACGAGAGAGCAACGCCCGTTCGAGACCGCGTGCGACGATCGCGTTGACTGCGTCGAGCTCGAGGGGCTTGGTCAGGTAGCTTTCAGCGCCGAGCTTGATCGCCTTAATCGCAGTGTCGATGGTGGCAAAGGCCGTCATCACGATGAATGTCGCGTGCGGTGCGATCGGGCGACCGTGCTGGATGAGCGCAAGACCATCCATTCCCGGCATCTTCAAATCGGTCAGGACCACGTCGGGATCGAACTGTTCGAGTTGAACGAGCCCCGTTCGGCCGTCCGCTGCCGTGCTCACCATGTAACCGGTGTCCTCGAGTAACTCGGCGAGGGCGCTTCGGGCGTTCGCTTCGTCGTCGACCACCAGTATCCGACCCGTCGAGCCGGCTACCGTCGGTTTTAGGTCTTGCAGCGGCTCCTTCTTGGGCAACTCGGATGCAATGTTCACCGTTGTCATGTTCTTCCTACCATGCATGCTGCGTGCCAAGGCCAGCAGCGATTGTGCTTGTTGTTCGTTGTTTTCAGGGCCTGACGCGCGGCGTATGCGCGAAAAAGATGCACATCATGTGCGCGCTGAGGGCTTCGAAGCGCGAGCCTCGCTCTCCACGTCTGGAGGCCGCGCTGCGGCATGTGCTTTGAGCTCATCGAAGGCGGCCTCCAGATCTTCGACGAACTCGTGAACGTCGGGAAAGGACTCCCAGTCTGCATTGAATCCACAGTAAAGACCCCCGCAGTAGCTAAAAAGCGCAATCCCCAAGTTCTGGTTTTGCATCAAAGGCACCATGGGATAGATCGCTTTGAGAGGGGCTCCCAGCAGGTAGAGCGGGAAGGGTGGTCCGGGAACGTTGGTGATGATCAAGTTGTAGGTGCGAATGCGCATCGCAGTCTTGAAAAGCTCCGACACGAGTCGTTTGGTCGTGAGGTCGGCGACGTCCTCGATCAACTCTGCGCCCCCTGTTTGATTTGATTCGCGCTTGAGCGCGGTGGTGACACGAATTACTTTCTCCAGCCGACGCAACGGATCCGGCTCGGAAACAGGAAGGTCGGCAAGAAGCATGGCGACATGGTTGCCCACCGACAAACCGACCGATTTTCGGGTGTTGACCGGAAGCACGGTTCGAAAACCTTCGACCGCGTCAACGTTGGTCTTTCGGCGCTGAAGGAACCGACGCACTGCCCCCGTCGCGGCGGTGACGACCACGTCGTTGACGGTGCCGCCGAGCGCCCTCTTGATCGCTTTGACCTCGTCGAGCTCGAAGCTCGTCCAGTCGAAGCGACGGTAAGGGCTGATGTCGTGTTCTGTGAACGGAGTCCGGGGAGTAGGCTGGAGCCCGGAGCGCAGAACGCTTTGCAGACCTCGCAGATTTTCACGAATGCGGGGCGCGTACCCCGCCAGCTTGCGGATACCATCAATCCGGTGCCGTACCTCGTTCCGAAGCAGCCTCGCTCGGCTCGGAGCCGGTCGCGCCTGCCAATGCGCAGGCTCTGCAACCACGGCGTCTGGGGTTGGCTGGAGCAGCGCCTCGAGCAGTTGAACTCCCGCAACGCCATCCACCATGCAATGATGGGCTTTTACCACGAGCGCGAACATGTCGTTTTCGATGCCCTCGACCGCCCAGAACTCCCAAAGCGGCCGGCTTCGGTCGAGATGCTGCGAAAAGAGACGTCCCACCAATCGTTTGAGAGTGCGTTCGTCCCCAGGAAGCGGCAGCCGCGTGTGCCGCAAGTGGAACCGCATGTTGAACCGGTCGTCGTCGACCCAGACCGGGTGCTGAAGCCCAGGGACCCATTCCACGCGCTGCCGGTAGCGCGGAATGCTGTCTAGGGCGGCCTCGGTGAACCGGGTGAGGCGCTCGAAATCGAGACCGCCATGCTCGAGCAGCAGTGGCTTCGCATCGAAGAGGAGGGCGGCCCCGACGTTCATCGGCGCCGCCTTGGTCTCGATGTCCAGAAAAGTCGCATCGAGGGCGCTCAGTCGTTTGTAAAATGGCTCGCTGGTCACGTCGGCCTCACGTAGCAAGATGTGCGCCCAGCCCGCTGCAGCGATTCGGAGAGCTCTCGGAATCGGAGGAGCGCACGAATTTCGTTCATCGGGTGCGTCGACGCAGAATATGCGGAATAACCCAAAAACCCTGGCATGGAAAGTGCTTTTGTCCAATAGGCGTAGGGAGGTAATCGAGTCATGGCCCAGCTTTTGGTCCGAGATCTCATGAGCACGCCCGTCAAGACGGTCGGGCCGACGAAGCCGCTTCGAGAGATCATTCGCTTGATGGAAGAGGGAAATATTCGGCATGTTCCGGTGGTCGACGAGCAGCAGCGACTGCTCGGGATCGTCTCGCATCGAGACGTGCTCCGAAGCCAGGAAGGCTCTTTGTCGGGCGCGCCATCGAGCGAACAGGCCCACATGAACCGATGGATCGAGGCCCGCTGGCTGATGACGAAGGGAGTGCGAACGGTCAACCCCGATACACCGGCGCTCGAGGCGGCGTTGACCATGCGTTCCCACGGCTATGGCTGTGTTCCCGTTGTCGAGAGGGGGGTGCTCGTGGGCATGGTCACCGAGTCGGATTTCGTCGAGTATGCGATCCAAGCGCTTTCGGATCCGGGTGCCTGAGAGAAGGCCGATGAGAAGACCTGGCACGGGGCTTGCTGCGATTTGAGTCATGGCCATCAGGACGGCGATAAAGACGATTGTGGTCGGGACCGACCTGGGTGAATCAGGAAACCGCGCCCTCCAACTGGCGCTTCCCACTGCAATCGCGACCAAGGCGACGCTTTGGCTGGTGCACGCCAACGAAATCGGTTTGGAACATTCGTGGCCGGACCTCCCCCTTGGTGCGAAGTCTGCGGCGCACGCGCTTCGAGAGCGTTTCAGGGGACGCTTCGAGAACTGCATGCAGATGTTGGAGGATGAGCGTCGTCGCTGCGAGGAGGAAGGCGTCGCTTGTCAGACGTCGTGCGAGGAGGGCCAGCCGTGGGAAACGATCATTCGTACTGCGGTCTCGGTCAACGCGGACCTCATTGCGGTGGGTGACCCGGCCGGCGCCGTGGGGCTGCCGGAGCGGCTTCTCGGAACGACGGCCGAGCGGGTCGTTCGACAGGCGCCCTGCTCGGTAATCGTGGCGTGCGGTCGCGTTCAAAAGAACTACGAAGGCGCGCGAATCGTCGTCGGCGTGGATTTCTCGGTACACGGCGTCGAAGCGGTCCGCTGGGCGCGCGATGTCGCCAAGGCGATTCATGGCGAGGTGGTGCTCCTTCACGTCGTTCCACACCCGATTATGGAGAGCGTCCTACCGCGCGAGTGGCCCAGCGTCCTCGAGGGGCTTTCCTCTGCAGCGCGTTCGCGACTCGAGCAACTGATCGTGAGCGAAGGCTTGCACCCCGATACCAAGGTGCAGGTGCTCGATGGGCCCATCGGAAAGAGGCTCTGCAATGCCGCGGCGGATCACCAGGCGGATCTCTTGTTCGTCGGGTCGCGCGGGCAGGGAAGGCTTCGTGGCATGATGTTGGGGAGCACCCCTCAATACTGCCTTCGTTACTCTCCCGTTCCAGTGCTTGCTGTCCGGCCCTAGCGGGATCTCAGCCAAAGAGCTGCTCGATACGCTTCTGATTCTCGACGCGCGGTCGCGAGGTATCGAGATGCTCGTGCTCCGCGGGGGGAAGCTCGACCACGGGCTCGTATTTCTTCGCGAACTCATCGAGGAGGTCAGAGCGCGCATCACTTTCGTGTGAGCTGCCGCGTTCACGCTTTTTCAAACGAGCGAGGCAAACTTCACGAGGGGACACACACTCTATGAACGAAAACGGCACGCCATGGTCGGCTGCGACCTCGCGAATCGACTGCCGCATGGCGCGGGTCCTAAATGATGCATCGATCACGACGGGCCGCCCAGAATCGACGACGACCGCTGCTCGGCGAATGAGCTCCGCGTACACGCTTTCAGTAGAGGCCTCCGAATAAGCTCCCGACCAGGCCTCGCTCTGCATCGATTCCGTGGGGCTTTTCCCCGAGAGATGCTTTCGTGCCCGATCGGAGCTTATGACCGGTGCGGCCAGGAGCTCTCCGATGGCGTTCGCCGCGGTGCTCTTGCCGCTCGCGATCATACCGCCCACGGCCACCACTCGAGGGCTTGCCAATGGAGGTCTTTCGAAGGCGAGCGACAATAGAAAATACCGCCTCGCCTCTCGTCTCGCCCGCTCGCGGGCGCTCGAGGAGGTCTGCTCGTCGGCGGCCAGGAGTGCTGAAACCTTACCTCGGACGAAGGCGCGGTAGCTTTCGTAGAAATTGACTACGGAGTAAAGGTCATA